>CAYWGP010000047.1:0-37632 GCA_964458155.1 uncultured Bacteroides sp. | reverse complement strand
GTTTTTCCGGGTACAAAAATGGCAAGTCTACAAGCGGATTCACCAGGTATCAAAACCAAGGGATGGCGCTATGATCTCTTGCGCTTGCATCAGAAACCTACCCATATGTCGAGATTACAATTTTATCTATGGCTCTTCTACCTTTATATGATACCCGGAAAACGATTCGCGACACTTCAGAAATACCGGCAGCGTTATGGACTGCTTGGAATTATAAGCCATTCCTTAACAAGTTTCTACACAGGAATGGAATATCTTTTTAAACTATTGATTTGGAAATAAAAAAAGTATTATACGCAATTGAACTCCCAGAATCATGGGACAGCCTTGCTATTGAATATTTCCAAACCATAGAATTTCTTGATCATACCGAAAAATACAATTCCTGTAATCAACGATATTACATGCTTTATGAAGAAGGTATCCTGAAAACGGGTTTGATTATGTATTCAATCAGACTTGACCTGTTGACATACCTTTCTATTCCAAGCCCTTTCCGGATGCACATAGTAGGAATTCCCTGTTCTGTCTCGTCCGATGGAATTATTGGCAGTATTGCGCATCTAACAGCGCTTATCGAACATATTAAGGCAAACGAGAAGGGCTTCCTCCTTTTACTGAACATGAACTCAAAACCATCCATGGATGGTTTTGTTTGTGGAAGAACACTTCCTACGGTAATTATGGAGGGTAAATTTGAATCATGGGAAAGCTATACAAAATCATTAAGAGCAGACTACAGGCGCAGAATCAAACACCTTTCGGGCCCTTTCTCAGGGATTAAGATGAAACAGGGAGGATGCTCCGGTTTTGATCAACAAATGTACGACCAGTACCTGGGAGTTCTCAAGCGCAGCAAAGGGAAGCTGGAAACACTTTCACTGGAATTCTTTCAAAACCTGCCTTCAGGTTTTTACCTCACAACATATTGCGATCATGATAAGCTTATCGGATGGTTCATATCAAGGCTAAGCAGGGAAAAACATTATTTCTTCCTTGGAGGTATTGATTATAAACTGAACAGACAATATAAGACCTACTTTAATATACTCTTTGAAGTCCTTCGGGAAGGTATTGATAAAAAATCTCCTGCAATAGATCTGGGGCAAACGGCTGAGATTCCGAAAATCCGGATGGGAGGAACTATCATTGAAAAATATATGCTCGGATATCATTCAAACTGGATATTCCGAAAACTCCTCTTTGCAGGAAAGAGCCTGCTCGAATACCCTGCCGTTTTTGAGAAACCCCGCGTATTTAAAGAGCAGCTATGAGAATTCTTTTTCTGCGCCCGAAACCATCTGATAAAACTGTCGGTCTTCAGCATGTTATGCTTGTTGAACCCCTGGAACTGGAAGTGCTTGCAAGAATGCTTAGCTCTGCTGATACCCCGGTAATCGTTGATATGATCCTGGAGAAGAAATCCCTTGAGTACTTTATCCACAGGGAAAAACCAGACATACTGTGCGTAACGGGCTACATAACCAATGTTCCGGAAATGATCCGGTATTGCCAGGTGGTAAAAAAAATGCTCCCAGGTATCATTACTATTGTCGGCGGGGTTCACTGTGAAGTATGTCCGGAGGATCTGAATGATAAGTCCATTGATTACAGGGTCCTTCGAAATGCAACAACCGTGTTTCCCCGCTTGCTTGAACACATCAAGGGTAAAAGGGATCTTCCGAAAGGTATTCTAAGACCAGGTGAGCATGTTTCATCTTCTGAACTTCCTCCTTTTGATTTCTATTTTCCTTTACCAGATCGAAGTCTCACAGCCAGGTACAGGAAGAGCTATTTCTATATATTTCACAACAGGGTCGCACTGATTAAAACTGCTTTTGGCTGTCCCTATGTATGTAACTTTTGTTTTTGCAGAGAAATCACCAAAGGGGCATATCACGAACGAAATCTAGATGAGGTCATTGACGAAATAATTTCGATTAAGGAAAAGGATATCTATATAGTTGATGACGACTTTCTTACAAGCAGAACCAGGGTGAAGAGATTCATAGAAGCAATCCGATCAGCAAAGCTTGATAAACATTATCTTATCTATGGACGAGCAGATTTTATTGTTAAGAATCCTGATATCATTCGAGATTTTCGTTCCATTGGACTGAGAACTGTGATCGTTGGTTTTGAATCTTTTTCAGATCAGGAATTAAGACGCTATAACAAGAATACAGACGCAAAAACCAACGAAATAGCTATAAAGGTTCTTAAGGTCAACAATATTGATTGTTATGCAACCATTATACTCCCCCCTAATTGGGGAAAAGAAGAGTTTGCACATTGCAGGGACAAACTTCGGGCCCTGGGCATCCATTATGTAAACCTGCAACCTCTTACTCCTTTACCCGGGACGGGATTCGAAGTAACAGACAAATCACTTATTATTCCATATTCAGATTTCAGCAGGTGGGATTTGGCTCATGTTACAATACGCCCTGAAAAAATGAGTGTGGCCGATTATTATAGAAATATCCTCAAACTCTACAACTCAGTTCTTTTCCAACCACGATTCCTGATGGACTATATTAGAAAATACAATGTATTCATGCTCTGGAAGATGATAAAAGGAAGCCTTATGGTCTGGAGGCAATATATGGCTAAAATAAAGGAGGCTAAACAGCATGCCTAAGATACTGTTCATACAGCCAACACAATACGGCGCAGACAAAAAATTATGTAAGCAGAGCAAGTTACATCTGCCGGGACTTGTATTCCCATTGCTTGCAGCCATGACCCCGGACAACTGGGAAGTAGAGGTCAATATTGAAGTTGTTGATGATATTCATTTTGAAACAGATGCAGATATCATAGGAATCGGTACAATGGGCTATGCAATATATCGTGGTATTGAAATAGCCAGGGAATTTCGCAAACGGGGAAAGGTGGTTGTCATGGGAGGATATATGGCTTCCATGGTGGTTGATAAAGCGCTGGAATATGTCGATTCTGTTGTGGTTGGTGATGCAGAGAAATCCTACCCTCAATTGCTGAAAGATTTCGAAAAGAATAGGAAGATCCTGAAAATATATGACATGCCGGTAGAAACGCTGGATGGATTACCGGCTCCCAGATATGAACTCCTGATGGAGAAAGCAATTGGCAATATGCTGCCCGTACAGGCTGGGAGAGGTTGCCCCCATTCTTGCAGCTTTTGCTGTATTGCATCTATATACAAGGGAAGATACCTGTACAGACCTGTTGAGGAAGTAATCCGGGATATACATATTGTCCGGGAAAAAGGATTTAAAAGGTTCTATTTACTTGACGATAACATTGTATCCAACCCAAAGTATCTTGAAACGCTCTGCAAAGAGATTGAACCACTGAATATGACCTGGGCAAGTCAATGTTCTCTGCACCTCGCGAAAAACACAAAATTGTTGGAGACAGTTCGCCGGGCCGGAGGTAATATGATGAGCTTTGGAATTGAGAGCATTACTCAGGAAGGACTGGATAAACTTGGAAAGTCATGGCTGCTGGTAAATGAACATAAAAAGCTGATTGAAACACTTAGCAGATCTGGTATCATGGTAAGCGCTGAAATGATGCTCGGCACTGATAGTGATACTGAAGAGAGTCTTCGTGCAACCTACGATTTTATACAGCACACCAGAATTCCGATTCCCCGTTTTTACATCTTGACTCCACCGCCTGGCTCAGCTCTTTATGATCAATACAAATCAGAAGGCCGGTTACTAACTGAGGAATTACAGAAATACGATGGTTCGCAGTGCGTTCATAAACCAGCGAAAATATCACCTGAAAAACTCACTGAGATGTTCTGGTGGCTATATGGAAAAGTGTTTTCCCTGAAAAGCATTGTAAGAAGGACCATTATGAATCCTGCAGCTCGCAAGTCACCCTTGTTACATTTATTTGCCCTGTATGTAAATCTGCATTATCGCAAATATGTCAGGAAGCGGGTACCACCAAATATCTTTTAGGATACGAATTTATTCAAGACCTGAACGAAAAAACCACCACACCTGCGGTGTGATGGCCATTTGTCTTCTGTCGGGGTAGCGGATTACGCGCTCCGCTTGTGATCCCGGGGAGGGGGTGTCCTAAAAGAGAAAAACCATAACTCTCCGAGT
Organism: uncultured Bacteroides sp.; assembly: GCA_964458155.1. Classification (GTDB taxonomy): domain Bacteria; phylum Bacteroidota; class Bacteroidia; order Bacteroidales. The sequence continues at coordinate 33,526 of CAYWGP010000047.1, read as the reverse complement.
TGTTTTTCCGTCTCCCCGACCTTACAAATGCAAGCATCTGGAGGCCGGGAAAACGAAAAAACCACCCTGCCTGCGGCAAGATGGTTTTTCTCTTTTGTCGGGGTAGCGGGATTTGAACCCACGACCTCGTCGTCCCGAACGACGCGCGCTACCGGGCTGCGCTATACCCCGAAATGGAGCGTAAAATTAATAAACTTTCCTAACTTTTAAACTGCTCCAGGCACTCTTCCTGCAACTTATCCAGGTTCACGGGAACCACTCCTGCTTTTTCACAGACCTGTCCTCCGGCCAGGTTTGAAACTGCTGCAAGCTCAGCCGGTGCAAGGCCGGATATCAGGCAGAGAGCGGCCACTGCAATTACGGTATCGCCGGCACCGGAGACATCGGTAATTTCTCTTTTTACAGCAGGAATATGGACATGTTTCCCGTCTACCGAGGTGAGCACTCCCTGGTCACTAAGGGTAAGCAGCAGGTTTTCGATCTGCTGTTTCTTCCGGAACACCTGAACGGACTTTTTGATTTTTTCAATCTCAGTCTTCCTTACATCCAGATTCAGCCCCTTTACCAGCTCTTTAAAATTGGGTTTAAAAAGCTTCACCTTCTTGTAGAGTTCAAAACTCCTGAATTTAGGATCCACCAGGACCGGCACCGCAACCCGTTCGGATGCACTTATCACTTCCGAGATCACCCTGGGGGTGAGAACACCCTTATCGTAATCCTGCATGATAATGGCATCGATGCCACCGCTCTCGAGCAGACTTGAAATCAACTCAAGGAACTCCTCCTGTACCCGTTTGTTCAGGAAAATATCCATCTCCTCATCCACCCTCAGCAAATGCTGGTTCCCGCTGATGATACGGGTTTTTTGTGTAGTGACCCTGTGACTGTCCACCACCAGGCCAACATCGGACAGGAGCTGCTCCTCCATCAACTCAAGGATCAGCTTGCCCCGGTCGTCATCACCAATAACCGAGCAGAGTATGGGTACGGCCCCCAGGGCTTTTATATTCAGTGCTACATTGGCTGCTCCCCCCAGGCGGTTTTCCTCAATCACACCGCTAACTATCGGAACAGGAGCTTCAGGAGATACTCGCCCTACGTTTCCCCATAGGTAGGTGTCGATCATGACATCGCCAATGATCATTATTTTCTGATTGGAGAACTGCTGAAACAGGGACTTAAAATCTGTGGAATCAAACATGGTTGAAATAAATCTGCGCAAACGTACATATAGTTTCATTTGTTTCCAAATGCAGCCGCTTCGCTCTCACCTCATTATAGATGAGGTTCGGTTCATTTGTTTCCAAATGCAGCCGCTTCACTCTAACCTCAATAGGGATCCACATCCACGGAGATCCGGACCGAACGAAATACCTCGTTTGCTGAAAGGGTGCTTAAAACCTCACTTAAAAGCTCCTTGGCACGCTCATAGGAGGCTTCTTTTTCGATTTTCAGGACGATTTGTTTCTGAAAGGAGTTGTGTATCTTCCTCACAGGAGGGTATTGGGGACCCAGAACCCGCTCTGCAAAAATAATTTTTAACTTCCCGGCAACCAGATCTGTGGCACCATCAAGAATGGAAGGAATCTTGTGCCTGAAGTTTATCCGAATCATCCTTTTGTAGGGTGGGTAGCCAAACAACTGACGCTCCACCATCTGATCGGCATAAAGGCCTTCGAAGTCACCCTTGCTTATAAATTGTATCACCGGGTGGGAGGGATCCATGGTCTGAACTATCACCTTCCCACGCTTCTTTCTTCTCCCGGCCCTGCCACTTACCTGGTATATTAATTGAAAACTTCGCTCAAAGGCCCTGAAATCGGGAAAGTGCAGCATCTGATCCGCATCCAGCACCCCTACAAGGGTCACATTGCCAAAGTCGAGCCCTTTGGAGAGCATCTGAGTGCCGATCAGTACATCCAGGCTTCCCTCCTCAAACTGCCTGATCATAGTCCGTGTCCGGTTTACGGAACGGGCAGTATCTGTATCCAGGCGTCCAACCCTGATCCCCTCAAAAATAAGGGGTAGTTCATCTTCGATCTTCTCGGTACCAAAACCCTTCATGGTCATTCTCGTAGCTCCGCAGGACGGACAGGCATGTGGCATGATTTCCTTGTGGCCACAGTAGTGACACTCCAGCTTACCGCTGTAACGATGGTAGGTGAGGCTGACATCGCAACGCCTGCATTTGGGAATATGGTCGCATTCATTGCAGACAATATAATGAGAGAAGCCTCTTCTGTTCTGAAAAAGGATCACCTGCTCATTTGCAGCCAAAGCTTCCCTGATTGCTTCCATCAACTGGGGAGTAAAGTGGGAAACCATCTGCTTCCTTTTTGTGGCCACCTTTATATCGGCCAGGATTACTTCAGGCGATTCTGCTTCTCCAAAGCGGGAGGAAAGTCTTACATATCCGAACTTCTGAGTGCGAGCATTGTGAAGTGATTCATACGATGGGGTGGCTGTACCCATTAATACCCTGGCATTGTGATGAAGGGCCAGTACCTGCACCGTATCGCGTGCATGATACCTGGGTGCGGGATCATGCTGTTTGTAGGAATTCTCGTGCTCCTCATCGATAATTACCAGTCCCAGCTTCCGGAAGGGAAGGAAAATGGCCGAGCGGACACCGATCACAACTCCATAGGTTTCATCATCGGTCAGTCCCATCAGGTTCCGGTAGACATGGACCCGGTCCGAGTCGCTGTACCTGGAATGGAATATCCCTACCCTGGTGCCAAATACCCTGCGGATACGCTGAATGATCTGGGTGGTCAGGGCAATCTCCGGCAGCATATATAGTACCTGTTTGTCCTGTTCCAGCATCTCGGCAATGAGTTGTATATAAAGCTCGGTTTTGCCGCTGGAGGTAACTCCGTGCAGCAAAACTGACTGATGGGCCCTGAATTGACTTCGGATAGAATCCAGGGCATCCTGCTGCTCTTCATTCAGAGGATGTGCTTTGCTATCCTTTGCCAGGATTTCAGCTTCCCGCCACAACTCCTCCCTTTCAAACTGCTCCAGCACTCCCTTATTCACAAGAGCTTTTATTGCTCCTGCTGCTCCTGCATCCTTCACCAAATCCTTTTTCTTCAGTGCAGTTTCCAGTTCTGTTTCCCGGGTACCAGTATGGTCAAGCAGAAGTTCCATAAACTCTTTTTGCCTGGGTGCCCGGGTCAGCTGATCCAATAAGGCATGGAGTGCCTCTTCTTTCCTGAAAGTTTCTGAAAGCCTGAGGTAGACCACCGATTTCTGAGCTGTCCCCTGGCGCACAAATTCGTTGATCTCAACCGCCCCTTTCTCCACCAGTCTTTTCAACACCTTGAGCGGATCTGCGGCTACATCTGCCAGTTGAAGGTCTCCTATGGTAAGCTCACCCTGATCCTTTACTACTTCCAGCAACAACCTTTCATGCTGGTCCAGAACAGTCTCATCCTCGTAGCGGTAGTTGTACTGTACCTTTGATTCACTTTCCGGTCGCAATCCCGATGGAAGGGCAGCCCGCATCACCTCACCCGGGGTACACATATAGTAGGCTGCTATCCAATCCCATAAAGCAAGCTGTTCCGCACTTACCAGGGGAGACTCATCCAGAACATCCAGTATCATTTTGGCCTCAAATCCTACGGGTGCTTCCACTTGAATGGAGTGTACAAGGGCGCTGTAGATTCGCTTTCTCCCAAAGGAGACCAGAATCCGGCTCCCGGTCACAACCTGTGCCTGCAGGCTTTCAGGCACCAGGTAGGTATAGTAGCCCTCAACGGCGAGAGGCAATATCACTTTGACATACAGATCCGATCCGGTCATTGATGGTAATGTACAAAATGTTCAGGATCTACTTCCATTGAAATTGTATTAAGAAGAAGTTAACTTTCTTACTTCTTCCAATACCGATTCCAGCTGGGCCCTGGATGTGGAGGTTGCCCCACTGATTCCTATGCTTTCACAAGTTTCGAACCATTGTTTGTCAACTTCTTCTCTTCCACTGATCCAGTAGGTGACCGGATTCAGGGACTTGCAGTACTCATAAAGCATTTTCCCGTTGGATGAATTCTTTCCACTTACGAAAAGCATCACATCATAATTACGGGCAAAGCTTGAAAGTCCGGGTTTCCTTTTTTTCATCTGACCACAGATGGTGCAGTCGGCCCGAAAATGAAGGTAAGAATCATCGCCTGTGTTATTCCTGAGGAAATCCTTCATAGCGTTCTCCACCTCCCTGAATCGTTCAGGGTCCATGGTGGTCTGCGAAAAGAGCAGGACCTTCTTCCGCGGATCTATGACTGATATTTCTTCCACGGAGCTAACAACAAGGGCATCCCCATTCACCTGACCCAGCAGCCCAATGGTCTCGGGATGATCGGGCTTTCCAAAGATCACCATCTGTTCACTACTGGGGTCCATACCATCGTATGCCTTTTTAAGCTTTTTCTGCAATCGGGCCACAATGGGACAGGTGCCATCGATTACCTCCACCCCATGCTTTTTTGCCGTAATATAAGTCTCTGGAGGTTCCCCATGTGCCCGGAACAATACCTTTCCGGGGGAAAGCTTAGTCAGCTGATGGTGATCAATGGTCTTTAAGCCCAGGATCTGAAGCCGTTTCACCTCTGCTGCATTATGCACCATATCGCCCAGGCCATAGAGGGTTTCTCCTTTACGAAGACGCATTTCTGCAGTCTTGATCACCTCCTCTACCCCAAAACAAAATCCAGCTCCCGGATCGATTTCAATCTTCTTCATTCTTATGAGCTGTTACCCGTTTATAAAGGTCCTTGAACCAGATCATCTGTTCCTCCAGGGTCATCTCGCTGTTATCCAGCAGAATGGCATCATCTGCCTGTTTCAGAGGACTGTCATCCCGGTTTGAATCAATATGATCGCGCTTCTCCAGATTCTTCATCACATCGACAAATTCTGCCGCCATTCCTTTTTCGATCAGTTCTTTATGACGCCTCTCTACACGAACCTCAAGTGAGGCTGTCAAAAAGATCTTGATTTCCGCATCGGGAAAAACCACTGTACCTATATCGCGTCCATCCATTACAACGCCCTTTTCCTGACCCAGCATCCGCTGATAATCTACCATCTTTCTCCGGACCGCAGAGATGGCCGCAATGTAACTGACATGAGCGGAGACATCCATTCTGCGTATCAGATCTTCAACCATGACTCCATTCAGAAATATTTCCGTACGTTGCTTCTCCGGATTGTGCTTAAGTGACAATTCAATATGGTCCAGCAAAGACTCGATCCTGGCATAGGGCGGAGCATCGGTGTCGGCAAAAAGGCCTGCTTCCATGGCTGCCAGGGTTACTGCCCTGTACATGGCCCCGGAATCAATATATGAGTAGCCCAGTTCAGCAGCAATCAATTTAGCATATGTGCTCTTCCCGCAGGAAGAGTGCCCGTCCAATGCAATAATAATTTTTTGCTTTCCCACTATTTCTATTTTCAGTTTCCCTTTCTGAAAAACTCAGAAAGATTTGTAGTTAAAGAAAAATGATTGGTCCCCCCGGCCAGGTGATAGGAGGCACGTCCATAAGTAAAATGAAACTTGGAGACCCGGATACCAACTCCCATGGAAAATCCAACCATGCCGGGCTGGGAACTCACCTTCATCTCTTTTCTCCTCTTATAATTATAGCCCAAATCGATATATAAGTTTTTTCCAATAAGGAATTCTGTCCCAAGGATCACATGCCGCATGAAATTATCTCCAAAGCTGTCAAATCCGCTCGACTCAGCATTGTCCCCGGCAAATTCCACATCATCATCGTCAAGGGAATAACTCAGGTCCCAGCGTTCCAGATGCTGGAAAGTGACTACGAATCGAAAAGGTGCATGAGCCAGGCCCTGTGTAATACCGGCCTGGATCTCGAAGGGGAGACTCTCCCTGGTACTGGTGTAAGAAGTGATCTGCGCTCCCATATTTTTAAAGACAAGGCCAAAGCTTGTCAGGGAACTTGAAAGATAATACGTGACTCCCAGATCCACTGCAATGCCAAACGAGTTATACTGCTCAAGTGAGGAGAATATGGGTTTCAGGTTTACCCCTGCCGATAATGCCGAATCCAGGAAGGACCTGGAATAAAAAAGATTTAATGCGTATTCTGAAGCCCTGAAAGTTCCCTGGGATACTCCCAGTTCATCCCTGCGGTCGAAGGTGCCATAATTCACGTAATGCATTCCAGCGGCAAAATTCCCGACCCCTTGTACAGAATGGGCGTAGGAAGCATAGCCATAGTTCACCCCGGCAAAATAATCTACATAGTTAAGACTGAGATTGCCATGCATTCCGGGGGAAAGCAGGGCCGGATTATGAAATACCAGATTGATATCATCATCCCTCAGGCTTACCACATCACCCCCCAGTGCAGCTACCCTGGCTGAATTTGTGAGATCCAGAAAACTGTATGTCGATCCTCCACCTGTCTGAGCCAGCACCGGTTGGAATATCAAGAAAAAAAATATAGTGATAACTAAGCCTCGGATCATATTCTATTTAACGCCAATTGACAGGCGATATTATTCCTGCATACATTTAATAATCTTCTCTCCTGCCAGATTCACCCATGCCCTGTATTCGCTGCTGTCCCAGGCTTTCATCCGGTCCAGAGTCCCTTTCTCAATTCCCGACACACACACCCCGATCCCCTTTGACTGAATATCTTCCCCGTTACATCTCTGCTCGAAATGATTCCGGGAGGGGATAACAGCCAGGGGGATTCCCTGGCAGGCTGCTTCAGCAGCTGTATCAAATCCCGCAGTGCTAATTAATCCCTTGCAGGAGGCCATTAAATTACTGAATTTTTCTGCATCATAGGAATGTATCCTGATTCCCCCGGGTATCTCCATGGCCGGTTTCAGCGAAGTAAACAGATCCGCCTTGAATTCCGGCATGGCCCTGGCCAGTTGTACAAGCTCATAAAAAAAACCATCCTGAAGGAGATAGACCAGGTAGCGATCGCCCGGCACATGGATCATTTCCCTGAATTCGCGGCGCACCAGGGGTGGAACTATGCGGATGGATTCATTGCCCTGTTCTTCCCTGAAGGACAGAGCCAGTACACGGGTACATGAGTTGATAATCATTCTTGTATGTGTTCTGAGCAGGATCCTGTGCCAGGCAGGTCTCCTGCTGCACAGAGAGCTGTTCAGGTGCAGGTAAAAATGATGACCCAATCCTATTTTCATGATGCGCGGCGCCGTTTTTCGCATGGCCAGCGCTCCCAACAACTCGTAGAAATTAAAAATCACGTCGGGACGAAGGGCTGCTATGTCCTTCCTGATCATGGAAATGGACCTGAAATAAGCTGCAGATCGGAACAGATTATAGACTATGGTGCGACCCACATAAATTCCCTTTTTATTGGGTGTTCGAAGGAACCAGGGACTCCTGTAAGTCTTCAGTCGGCCGTGAAAGGCCTTCCTGAAGTAGTCAGGTACAGCATCGGGAAAGCCGGTTCCCAGGAGCACAGCCTCTACCGTATGACCAGCTTCATCGAGATACTCCTTCAGTGCCAGGGCCTGGGACATATGACCCTTGCCTTCACCCTGGACGATAAATATACAGCGGGCCATTTTCAGGCATTTGGAATATGACGAACAGATTCTCTTCCCCAGTTACCTTTCACCCTGAGACTGCTGATCTGGGAGAGGAAGAGTCCCAGAATCACAATTATTATACCCAGGACTTTCATAAGAGGCATGGCTTCCTTTAACACGAAGAAGGAAACGATGGCGGTAACAACAGGGATCAGGTTGCCAAAAATATTGGCCCTGGCAGCTCCCAGTTCCCTGATTCCAATGGTAATCAGTATGAAACAGATCCCTGAACCGAACACACCCAGATATCCCACAGCCAGAAGGCTGTTGGTAGTCACCACGCTGAAATCAAGGTGGGGGATCTCCATAAAAAGGAACAGGGGGATAAACATCAGAAGCCCATAAAAGCTCTGGTAGGCGGTAATGGTAATGGGGGTATAATCGTCAGCCAGTATCTTCACCACCATGGTATAGCTTACCGCAGAAATTACCGCCACAAACATCAGCAGGATCCCTTTCCAGTCGGCTGCCAGACCCCCGCTTTTTGTGAGCACCACCAGAAGCACTCCACCAAATGAGATCGCCAGTCCAAGGTAGTTCATGGGGGTCAGCTTCTCCCTGAACAGATAGTAAGATGCAAAGGGAACAATCAGTGGTATGGTAGAGATAATAACGGCTCCAACCGTTGCAGTAACCCTGGTTAGTCCATACGCCTCCCCCAGGAAATAGAAAAAGGGTTCCACAATGGCAAGCAGAAGGAACCACTTCTGGTCCTTTCTTTTAATTCTGTTCAATCGCTTAAACAGTACTGCAAACCCAAACAGAAAAAAGATCGAGACAGCTAACCTGAATGTTACAATAGAAATAGGTCTGAAAGACTGATAGGCAAATTTAAAGGCAACAAAGGTAAATCCCCAGAAGATCATCGCAAAGATGACCGCAAGATAGACGCCCGATTTTGATTTGCTCATCAGGCTGCCTTCAGGCGCTTCAGATTGGCCTTTTCAAGCTTCTCCCTGGCATACTTGATCCCAATGTTAATATCACCGGGATTCTCTTTGGAAGGCAATTCGAACATGGCATCCATTATAATGGCCTCACAGATGGAACGCAATCCCCTGGCACCCAGCTTGAACTCCAGTGCTTTCTGGACAATATAATCCAATACCTTTTCGTCCCATGAAAGTTTGATCCCGTCCATTTCAAAGAGCTTCTCATACTGTTTGATAATGGCATTGCGGGGTTCGGTAAGAATTCTGCGCAGAGCCTTATCGTTCAGAGGACTCAAATAGGTAAGCACCGGAAGACGACCGATGATCTCAGGAATCATTCCAAAGGACTTCAAATCCTGGGGTGCTACGTACTGCAGCAGGTTATCCTTGTCGACCCGGTCAATCTTTTTAGCTGCATTATAACCCACCACCTGTGTATTCAGGCGGTTGGCAATCTTGTTTTCGATCCCGTCAAAGGCACCTCCACAGATAAACAGAATATTCTTGGTATTAACCGGTATCATCTTCTGGTCGGGATGCTTTCGCCCACCCTGGGGAGGCACATTAATAATGGATCCTTCCAGCAATTTCAAAAGCCCCTGCTGAACACCCTCGCCAGATACATCCCTGGTAATGGAGGGATTATCACTTTTGCGGGCAATTTTATCGATTTCGTCAATAAAGACTATCCCCTTTTCGGCAGCCTCCACATTGTAATCGGCAACCTGCAGTAACCTGGTCAGAACACTCTCTATATCCTCTCCCACATAGCCGGCTTCGGTAAGCACCGTAGCATCCACAATGGTAAAGGGAACATGCAGCATCCTGGCAATGGTCCTTGCCAGCAGGGTTTTCCCGGTACCTGTCTCCCCGACCAGTACAATATTGGATTTCTCGATTTCAATCTCTTCCTTGCTGTCCTGCTGCATCAACCTTTTGTAATGGTTATAGACAGCTACGGATATATATTTTTTGGCTTCCTCCTGCCCGATAACATAGAGATCCAGAAAGCGCTTTATTTCGACGGGTTTCAAAAGCTTTATCTGCCCCATATCAAACTCGCCATGCGCACCCAGTTCCTCCTGGACTATGCTGTAGGCCTGTTCGATACAGCGGTCACAGATGTGACCGGAAATACCTGCAATAAGAAGATTCGTATCCTTCTTCTCTCTTCCACAAAAAGAGCAACGGTCCATGACTATTTGTCTTTGGTTCTTAAGAGAACTTCATCTATCATACCATACTCCTTGGCCTCTGTGGCTGTCATCCAGAAATCACGGTCCCCGTCTTTGGTAACCTGATCAATATTATTCCCTGAATGATCGGCAATAATGGCATAAAGTTCTTTTTTCATTTTCAGGATCTCCCGTGTGGTGATCTCGATATCAGAGGCCTGTCCCTGAGCTCCGCCCATGGGCTGATGGATCATGACCCGGCTGTGTCTCAGAGCTGAACGCTTACCCCTGGTTCCGGCGCAAAGCAATACAGCGGCCATGGAAGCGGCCATACCAGTACAAATGGTGGCCACGTCGCAGGAAGTATACTGCATGGTGTCATAAATACCTAATCCGGCATGAACACCACCTCCGGGTGAATTAAAATACACCTGTATATCCTTGTTGGGGTCGGCCGAATCAAGGTAGAGTAGCTGGGCCTGAATGATATTGGCCACATAGTCGTCAATGGGTGCTCCAAGGAAAATAATGCGATCCATCATTAACCTGGAGAATACGTCCATGGAGGCAACATTTAACTGCCTCTCTTCTATAATTGTTGGTGAAATGTAAGAGTTGTACTGCGAAGTAAACTGATGCAGGGTCATGCTATTGATGCCCAAATGTTTGGTTGCAAACTTCTTAAAATCGTCCTGCTGGCTCATAGAATTGCTTTTTATTTCTCGTACAATTTACGGAACTTCTCCGAACTGACCTCCTTTTCGTCCAGTTTGACCGTGGATTTAATATAGGCGATAAGTTTCTCTTCCCCCTTCTGCTCGTAGAATTTCCTGGATTCCTCGGGCTTGGACATCATCTCCCTGGCATAATTCTCCAGGTATTCCTCCGGAACGTTGCTCATGCCATATTGCATATACTGATTCAGGGCCATAGCCTTTGCAGCCTCCAGAGCCTCTTCCTCTGACACTTTAATTTCCTGCTGCTTCAGCAGGGATTCTTTGATCAACTGCCAGCGGAAATCATCTTCATACTTATCAAAATCCTCATTCACCTGCTCCTCGGTGAGCTGGTCGTTGGTCTCAACCATCCAGCGCTTCAGAAACTCAACCGGAAGATCAATTTTTGCCTTTTTAATAAGGGCTTCACGGGCATCCACCATAAAACGGTACTCACTTTCCCGCTCGTAGTTCAACGCGATCTCCTCGGTCACACGCCTGGTAAACTCCGCTTCGGTCTTCACCTCTCCCTCACCATATACTTTATTATAGAATTCTTCTCCAGGCTTAGCTTTTTCGAACTTCATCACCTCCTGGATATTACATTTAAAGGTACCTTCGAGCATGGCTACCTCTTCCTTACCGATTTTCAGCAGGGAGGCCAGTTCAGTATCGTTTGGAAAGGCTTTTTTCACATCAAAGACTACTTCATCTCCGGCTCCTGCACCACTGAAGAGCACTTTCTGATCATCATCCTTCATCATCTCCAGCGACATGGAAATATCATCCACCCGGATTCCGTTCTCTACCTCATTCCCTTCTTTGTCCACTTTTACAAGGCTACCTTTGATCAGCTCATCATTACCTGCCTTGTCCACAGCTGTGAACTCGCCAAAGCGCTGGAGCAGGGAATCCTTATACTCATCCTCCTGTTTCTTGTCAATCTTGATCTTGTAATAGGGAACCTTGTCTTTTTCTGTTACCTCCAGTTTAAATTCCGGGGCCAGTCCCAGGTCAAATTTGAACTCGAATTCAGTATCCTTTTCAAAATCGAATTTTTGCTCCTCATCCCTGTGCGGAAGGGGCTCACCAAGGATATTTACATTGTTTTCCTTCAGATAGTCAAAAAGAGATTCTGAAACCAGTTTGTTTACCTCATCCACCAGAACAGGTGTATGATACATTTTCTTAATAATGCCCATGGGCACCTTGCCTGGCCTGAAACCATCTACTTTTGCCTGCCTGCGGTAATCCTTCAGTACCTTTTCCACACGTTCGGCATAATCTGCCTGTTCAACCTTAACATTCAGGATCGCATTTAACTTATCGGTATTCTCCTGTGTAATATTCATGTTTTAAAAAAATATATGTGCAAAATTAGCAAAAACCGCAACACAATCGTTATAACATCCGAAAGCATAGCGGTTTATGCATAAATTTAAGTGCGGATGAAGGGACTCGAACCCACACTCCCGAAGGAACTAGATCCTAAATCTAGCGCGTCTACCAATTCCGCCACATCCGCAAAATTCCCGCAAATTTAACCCAAATTTCCGGATTACAAAGGTGATAAGGATTTATCGAAGCTCGAAATTCTGTCCCAGGTATACTTTTCTCACCTGCTCGTCCTCTGCCAGATCCTCTGCTGTACCTGCTTTCAGGATGCTTCCTTCAAACATCAGGTAAGCTCTCTCTGTAATGGCCAGTGTTTCATGTACATTGTGATCCGTGATCAGGATCCCGATGTTAAGCTCTTTGAGTTTGGATACAATTTCCTGTATATCTTCAACTGCAATGGGATCAACTCCTGCAAAAGGCTCATCCAACAGGATAAACTGGGGACTTAAAGCAAGAGCCCTGGCAATCTCGGTACGCCGGCGTTCTCCTCCCGAAAGCTGAATTCCCAGACTCTTTCGGATTTTTACCAGGCCAAATTCCGAAATCAGGGACTCGGTTCTTTCTCGCTGCTCCTCCCTGGACATATCCGACATTTCAAGGACGGCCTTGATATTGTCTTCCACGCTTAGCTTCCGAAATACAGAAGCCTCCTGGGCAAGATAGCCGATACCCATTCGGGCCCGTTTGTAAACAGGTTCCTTGGTAATATCCTGGTCATTGAGCAGTATGGTTCCCTCATTGGGAGAAATCAGACCCACAATCATATAAAAGGTGGTTGTTTTTCCTGCCCCGTTAGGTCCCAACAAACCTACAATCTCGCCCTGCTCAACGCTGACAGAAACCTCGTCGACCACCCTTCGGTTCTTATATTTCTTAACCAGATGCTTTGTATGCAGCTTCATAGATCTAAAGATATTCAAATTAGAGCTGACTCCTACTCATCTTTCTTTGTTTCGTCTTCTTCTTTCTCAGAATCGTCCTGATCCGGCTTATCATCCTCTTCACCTTCGGGTTTGCCGGCAGGCCGTTTCCAGGGTTTCTTGCTACTAACTTCTTCTTCAGCCTGGGGTTCGTCGGCTTTCTCCTCACTTCCTTCCTCAGCTTCTGCTTCGGAGGTGCTTGCAGTGGCGGTGGAGGGCTTTTTCTTCTTTCTGTAAGATTTCTCCGCAGCCTCCATCTCTTCCTTCTGCTGCCTGGTGATACTCTTGCTGATCATAATACCTATTTCATAAAGCAGCATCAGCGGGAAAGCCACCAGGACCTGACTGAAAACATCAGGTGGAGTAATAATGGCCGAAAGGGTGACAATAAGAACGAGGGAATGCCTTCTGTATTTTCTCAGGAAATCGGGGGTAACCAGTCCAACCTTACTCAGGAAGTATACCAGGATCGGCAACTGGAACACCAGTCCGGCAGCCAGCACCACCGAAGTTATGGTTTGCACATATGACCTCAGGGTAGGTGCACTTATTACACTCTCGCTAACCTTGTAGTTCCCGAGAAAATTGACAGATAGCGGGGAAATAATATAATAACCGAACAAAACTCCCAGGATAAAAAGCAGGGAAGTAAAAAAGACAGCTCCCCTGGCTGTATTCCTCTCCTGATCATATAGTGCCGGAACAATGAACCTCCAGAATTCCCAGAAAATATAAGGGAAGGCCACCACAATTCCAGCTACCAGGGAAACAATTATGTGCATGGAGAACTGCTCCGCCATTTTAACGGTCTGCAGCGTGAAAGGATTCTGATTGATACAGATACGTTCAAGTCCAAGAATTTCGCCGAGATGACATAGCCAGCGGTTGGTAGGGAACGGCGGTTCTTTGGGTGCCAGGATAATCTTATCAAAGACAATTTCCTTAAATACAAAGGCAACCAGTGCCAGGATAACAATCGCTGTAATGGAACGCAGGAGGTGCCAGCGCATCACCTCAAGGTGCTCAAGGAAAGACATTTCCCCTTCGGTATTCTTACTCATTTTCAGTCTGGATAAACGATTTGCAAAGTAAACAAAAAAAACTGACCCCCTTGAAACAGAAATCATTTTATACTATCTTTAATTTCGCCAGAGCGAAAAGGGAAAATGGAGAATTCGGGAAAGATACTTCACGAGAACCTGAAGAAGTACTTTGGTTTTGACAGTTTTAAAGGAAACCAGGAGAAGATTATTAGCAATGTTCTGGCTGGACATGACACCTTTGTCCTTATGCCAACCGGGGGGGGCAAGTCCCTGTGCTATCAGCTTCCCGCGCTTATCAAAGATGGTACTGCCATTGTAATCTCTCCCCTGATCGCCCTGATGAAAAACCAGGTGGATGCTATGCGTAGTTTCAGCCTGGACGATGGGGTGGCGCATTTCCTAAATTCTTCGCTCACCAAGAACGCCATTGCCAAGGTTAAAAAAGATGTACTGGATAAGAGAACCCGCCTGCTGTATGTGGCACCAGAGAGCCTGACCAAGGAGGAGAATATCGAATTCCTGAAAAAGGTTAACATCTCCTTTTATGCCATCGATGAGGCCCATTGCATCTCCGAATGGGGACATGATTTCAGACCGGAATACAGAAGAATCAGGCCCATTATAAACAAAATCGGACAGGCTCCCCTTATTGCCCTTACCGCTACCGCAACACCAAAGGTTCAGCATGATATTCAGAAAAACCTGGACATGCTTGAGGCCAGTGTATTTAAATCATCCTTCCGCAGGCCGAATCTCTATTATGAGGTCAGGCCCAAGGTACATGCAAGCAAAGAGATCATTAAATTCATTCTGGCCAATAAGGGCAAGTCCGGAATTATCTATTGCCTTTCCCGGAAAAAAGTGGAAGAGCTGGCCGAGACCCTGAAGGTAAACGGCATCAAGGCTTTACCCTATCATGCCGGGATGGATGCCATGACCAGATCGTCCAATCAGGATCAGTTTCTGATGGAAGAGGTGGATGTGATCGTCGCGACCATTGCTTTCGGAATGGGAATTGATAAGCCTGACGTACGCTTCGTGATTCATTACGATATGCCAAAAAGTCTGGAGGGGTACTACCAGGAAACAGGCCGGGCTGGCCGGGATGATGGTGAAGGGAAATGTATCGCATTTTACCGTTACAAAGATATTCAGAAGCTGGAGAAATTCATGCAGGGAAAACCTGTGGCAGAACAGGAAATAGGCAAGCAATTGCTGCTGGAAACTGTGGCTTACGCCGAATCGGCAGTCTGCCGTCCCAAGTTGCTGCTCAACTACTTTGGCGAATATATGGATGAGGGTTGCGACAACTGTGACAATTGTCTGAATCCCAAAGAAAGATTCGAAGGTAAGTCAGATGTACTTTTAAGTTTAAAAGCTATTTTAGGAGTGCAGGAAAAATTCAAATCTGAGCATCTTGCCAACGTTCTTTCGGGCATTGCAAATAGTGCTGTGAAGACTTACAATCATCATAACTCTGAGTATTTTGGTGCCGGAAAGGATAAGGATGTTAAGTTCTGGAACGCAGTGCTCAGGCAGGCTCTGATTGCTGGATTTATAACTAAAGATATAGAGAATTACGGATTGTTACGGCTCACGGAAGCCGGACATGAATTTGTTAAGAAGCCCTACTCCATGATGTTGACACAGGATCATGATTTTGATATTGCCCTTGAGGAGGACGTAGCCGCTGGTGGAGGCGGAACAGGAGCTGTTGATGAAGAGCTGCTCCACATCCTGAAAGATCTCAGAAAAAAAATTGCCAGAGACCTGAATTTACCTCCCTTTGTAATTTTCCAGGACCCCTCACTGGAAGATATGGCCATCCAGTATCCGATTAAAATTGAAGAACTTCAAAATATTGTTGGTGTAGGTACCGGCAAAGCAAAGAAGTACGGGAAGGGTTTTGTGGATGTAATCAGTGAATATGTTGAGGAAAAAGATATTATCCGGCCCCAGGATATGGTGGTCAAATCGGTGGTAAATAAATCGGGCGTAAAGGTTTATATCATACAGAGCATCGACCGGAAGTTGAGCCTGGATGATATCGCGAATGCAAAAAATATCTCTCTGATGGATCTTATAGATGAGATTGAAGCCATTGTTGGTTCGGGCACGAAATTGAACATCGATTATTACCTGAATGAAATAATGGATGAAGAGAAACTGGATGAGATTTTCGAATACTTCCGGGAGGCAGAGACAGAATCAATCGATGATGCGCTCGCAGAATTGGGCGAAGAGTATTTCACAGAAGAAGAGATAAGGCTTGTTCGTATCAAATTCTTTTCCGAGCTTGCCAACTAATATGAAGGAAATCCTTACTATTCACGGGTTATCCAAATCCTATAAAAATGTGAGAGCCATCAGGAATCTGGATCTTCAGATCGCAGAAGGTCAGGCCTACGGTATTCTTGGTCCCAACGGAAGCGGAAAAACCACCACCCTTTCCATAGTTACAGGAATTATTCGTCAGGATGGCGGATTATATAAATGGTTCGGCGAAGAACCGGCAGCCAGTCAGCGAAAGAGCATTGGTTCTCTCATTGAAATACCCCATTTTTATCCCTACCTGAGCCTGGAGAAGAATCTGAGGATCATATGCGATATCAAAGGAGTGACCTACGGGGATATTGGCCGGGTCCTGGAAACTGCCCAGCTTGCAGAGCGAAAGAGATCCAGGTTCTCCACCCTCTCGCTGGGAATGAAGCAACGGCTGGGCATTGCAGCAGCGCTTCTGGGGGATCCAAGCGTTCTGGTACTGGACGAACCTACCAACGGCCTCGATCCGGAAGGCATAGCTGAGGTAAGGGAAATAGTACTCCAGCAGGTGCAGGAGGGGAAAACATTGATACTGGCATCACACATTTTGAGTGAAGTTGAGAAAATCTGCACTCATGTGGCCATCCTGAAAAAGGGTGAACTCCTGGCCAACGGCCCGGTAAAGGAGCTACTGGCCGAAGATGAGATTATAGAGATCTCCTGCAACAACAATGATGATCTCAGGATAAAATTGAATCAATCGCCCCTTGTCAAGGAAATTGAAGTAGAAAACGGATTGCTGGTCCTTACCCTGAATGATAAGGTAAGTGCGGCTGAAATCAATTCTTTTGCATTTGCCAACAGCCTGGTGGTTCATCATATGCTGAGCCGCAAAAGAAGTCTGGAATCACAGTTTCTGGAACTGGTAAAGGAAGAATAAATGATGCGGCGTTTATTACATATAGAGCAGATCAAACTGCTGAATTACAATCCGTTCAGGATTGCCCTGGGTATCTATGTGCTGGCCTTTACCCTGGGATTAGTCATTTATCCTGCCATAGACAAGGAGATCCCGGTGATATCGCTCAGCGATCTGTTCCGCTTCCCCGATGTATGGGTGTTTCTTACCTGGGTAACCGAACCCTATAACATTCTCCTGGCGCTGGTGGTGATTATGATTACTACCAAGGAGTTTAATAATCATACCTTCAAAACCCAGTTAATCTTTGGTCTGAGCCGTACTGAGCTTCTTTTACAAAAGCTATTGCTGGTACTGGTACTGGCCCTCTTTGCCACGCTGCTGCTGGGGCTGACTTCACTTACCCTGGGACTGATCTACAGCTATAAAATTACCTTTAAGATTGCCCTGGAAAACACCTGGATCCTTGGGAGGTACCTGGCCTCGTCCATAGCCTATATGTCTATGGCACTGTTGATAGCGCTTCTCATAAAGAACACAGCACTTTCCCTGCTTACTTTCCTGGCTATTCGCGTCTTTGTAGATCCTGTATTGTTCCTGATTCTTCGCAAACATGAAGTTCGCTGGTATCTACCCATGCGGACCACCACCCAGCTGACCCCGCTGCCGGACCTGATTGAAATTTTCCAGAGGAAAATGAACAGCGAAGACCCCATTGATGAATCGGCCCTGGATATAATTCCGGAAGGATTGCCCGCATGGCTGAATATCCTCATGGTCCTTCTCTATATCTCCCTGGCCATCTTTTTCAGCTACCGTCTGATGCAGCGCAGGAGGTTCACCTAGTTTCGGATTTCCAGACAGATTTCCCCCTGAAGGCCCCCAGCACACTAAGTATAAAAAATGGATAGTAGAGCAGGCTTACCGGAAGGAAGAGCTTCAGGTTTTTCCGTGCGCCGGCTATCCCTGTCATCCTGAACAGGAGCATGAAATCGGCCAGGCTTTTCAAAAAACATGCACCTGCAAGCCAGGGCCACAGTCCCGTATAAAGGATAAGCCACAGCGGCATCAGCAATATGGAAATGTTTGCAAGCGATACCAGAAGTGCAAGAAGCTGTATATCTGCCATTCGGTAGCTTCCTGTTTTCGATCCCCAGCGAATTCGCTGTGCAAGCATTGCCTGCCAGTCCTTCACAGGCGCAGTCATCACCATTGCTTCCCTGTGGGTATTATAGGAGAGGCTCCTGCCCAGCTTACGTGCTCCGATCATTAGAAACATATCATCGCCTGAAGCAATATTTGATACCGGATCGAACTTACGCGTTTCCAGATAGAGTTCTTTGGAATAGGAGAGGTTTGCACCACTGCACATCATGGGCCGGCCCAGGGCGAATGATCCTGCAGCACTCCCTGCCAGGGACAGGACATCCAGTCGTTCAAAGCTTTCCAGAAATCTTCCCTTTCCCTTCCAGGTGCTTACTATGCCTGCCACCAAATCTGAAGGATGTTTCTCCAGGAAGGCAACATGGGAGGAAATAAATTCGGGACCAATATGGCAGTCAGCATCCACCTGAATGATCCAATCATGCATTGCATGTTCAATCCCATAAGCGAGAGCCCTCTTTTTTCCAGATATTCCACGGGGAAGAGACAGCTGATGCATCTGCTCATTTGCTTCGATTATGGAAGCCAGGATGCTAGCAGAGCTATCCGTGGAATGATCATCCACAAAAATTATTTCCCGGATTTCCACCGGATAAGATTGCCTGGCAAAATCCTCCAGAAGTCGGGGTAAATGATCCGCTTCGTTCTTAAATGGTACAATGACAGAGATGCTTCTCGAGAGCTTCAATGCAGGCATGTCATTTTCTGGATCCTTGTCTATCTCCAGATAAAATAACAGGATAAGCAAGGAATATATATAGACAATTATAAGAAGGAGGATGACTGGGAGTGCCATTACTCATTATTCTTGTTGGTCGAAGAACGACTGCATCAATTCAAACATCTTCCTGAACTGCAAGGGTTTAGTCAGGAATCCATCACACCCGGCTTCCATGCAGGCCACGACGTTTTCGTCGTAAGTATTGGCAGTGGTCGCCACAATGGGCAGTTCGGGCCGGATCTCCTTTATCCGCCTGGTTGCCTCCAGTCCGTCCACTTCTGGCATCTGCATATCCATCAGAACGAGATCAAAATGTGCATCGGTCCTGCAGGCCTCAATGGCCTTTTTGCCGTTGGAAGCGTATACAATATTGGCCTTTACCTGTTTCAGTACCGCCTCAATCAGCTTGAAGGAAATCTGGTTATCCTCAACCACGAGAACTATCTTTTTTGAGAAATCGAAATCATATTTGCCTGCACCAGCCATTTTTATCCCAATAAGACTCCGATAATGGTAGCTGAGAGCAGTGAGGCCAGGGTTCCTGCCAGCAAGGCTCTCATTCCAAATTGAGCAAGTAACACACGGCGTCCCGGCGCAAGTGCACCGATCCCCCCGATCTGAATCCCTATGGATGCAAAATTAGCAAAACCACAAAGCATATATACCGACATGATGATTGATTTGGTATCGCTAAAAGAGCCCATAGCCTTCATATCGGCCAGATCAATATAGGCCACAAATTCGGTGAGAATCAGCTTTTTCCCCAGAAGGGACCCCACCAGAGTAATATCTTCCCTGGCAACACCGATCAACCACATCAAAGGTGAGAAAGCATAGCCCAGAATAAACTCCAGGCTTAATTCATCATATTTCCCACTGGTCAATGAGAGAATTTTATCATTCAGATTGGTCCAGCCCCCAATCTTTAAAAGAATGTAGTTGGCAAATGCGATAAATGCAATAAATACCAGCAGCATGGCACCCACGTTCACGGCCAGTCTCAGGCCATCCCCGGTTCCGTTTGAAATAGCATCCAGGGCATTTTTCCCAACATCTTCCCTGCTTACCTCAATGGTCCTGTCGACGCTTTCAGTTTGTGGCACAATAATTTTGGAGATCACCACTACCCCGGGAGCTGCCATGATTGAGGCGGTTAGCAAGTGTTTGGCAAAAATCACCTGCTGAACAGGATCTCCTCCGCCCAGAAAACCGATATAGGCCGCCAGTACCCCACCGGCCAGAGTGGCCATACCCCCCGACATCACCAGAAGGATTTCACTTTTACTCATTTTCTCCAGGTAGGGTTTGATCAGAAGGGGTGACTCTGTTTGTCCCAGAAAAATATTTCCCGCCACTGAAAGACTTTCAGGTCCCGACAGGCCCAGTCCCCTCGACAGCAGGTATCCAAATCCTTTTACAAATATCTGGATGACCCCCAGGTAAAAAAGCAGACTTGAAAAAGCCGCAAAGAAAATGATGGTAGGAAGAATGGAGAAGGCAAAATTTCGTAGTGCGGGGTCCGTGGCACCTGTATCGTTCCGTTTTAAAAGATAGGTAACCCCCTCATTTGTAAAGGCAAGAATCTTTACAAATCCTTTCCCAATGAATTCAAAAAAAACCTGGACAAAAGGGATATAGAGAATACCCACAGCCAGAATTAGCTGAAAAAGCAATCCTGTCCCTACCATTTTCCAGTTTACGGCCTTTCGGTTGTTACTGAACAGATAAGCAATGGCTATCAAAACTGTCATGCCAATCAATCCCCGAAACAGGCGAACCAGGTCGAAAGTAAATCCGGCCTTCTCAGGAATGATATTTGATAATGGAAGGGAGTCAACGGGTACTTGCTGAATTGCAGAAGCTACCGAATCAATTAACAGGGTATCTGTAATCATCTGGACCTTCGGTTTATCTCATCCCTTATTAATGAGGCTTTTTCATAATCCTCCTTTGAAACTGCTTCGGCTAACATGGACCTGAGATCGTCCATGCTGGTATTGGAGAGGTCCGTTTGAGGAGCTCCTTTTTTTGGCTTATCAATCTCTATCTCACCCTCATCATCCTGCAAAGCAGCAGGATGATCAAGTTCGGTTCCCTTTTCAAAATCAAGCACAATACCTGCTTTATCCACGATTTCTTCGGTGGTGTAAATCGGGCAGGTAAACCGGAGTGCAAGTGCGATGGCATCGGAAGTTCTGGCATCCAGAGTTATACGCTGTCCCCCGTTATCACAAAGAATATTGGCAAAGAAAACACCATCTTCCAGCTTGTGGATATTGACCTCCACCAGCTTAATGCCATAGGATTCAGCAAAATTCTTGAACAGGTCATGGGTCAGCGGACGTGGCGGTGCCAGGCCTTCAAGCTCAATGGCTATGGCCTGCGCCTCAAAACCACCAACAATGATGGGAATTCTCCTGTTTCCATCCTCTTCTGACAATACCAGGGCATACGCACCCGACTGAGTCTGACTGTATGAAATGCCCAGGACGTTTAGTTTGATTTTCCCCATACCTCTTTTTGCACTCTGTAATCACAAACGTACATATAGTTTCATTTGTTTGCAAATGTAGCCGCTCCGCTCTCACCTCATTAAAAATGAGGTTCGGTTTTTATGATTACAATATGCATGTATTATAAAAAACTATATGACAGCTCCCTGCATGACTTTCATGAATGTAATATTCTGGAATAAAAATGAAAGTCTTATGGAGGAGATATAGAAATAACAAAGACAAATCGATCCAAAAAATAATTAGCCCAAAACCTTTGTCTATCAGACAATGTTTTCTATCTTTGCAGACCCAAAATTCTGATTTAAAGTAAAAAGCATTTTAGAATGTACGCAATTGTTGATATAGCAGGACAGCAGTTTAAGGTTGAGAAAGACCAGAAATTGTTTGTTCACAGGCTGGAAGTAGAAGAAGGAAAAAAAGTTTCTTTCGATAAAGTATTGTTAATCGATTCCGGTAAAGTAGTTTCAGTTGGCGATCCCTTAGTAAAGGGAGCCTCTGTTGATGCCAAGGTAATCTCTCACATGAAAAGTGATAAAGTTCTCGTCTTCAAGAAAAAGAGGAGAAAAGGTTATCAGAAGCTTAACGGTCACCGCCAGTACATGACCGAGATCCAGATTGAAGGTATTTCAGAAAAGGGTGCGGCAGCCAAGAAGAAAACCACAGAAAGCCCGAAAGAAAAAGCTCCAGCTGCTAAAACAGCTGCTGCCAAGGCTCCTGAAGCCAAAGCCCCTGCAGCTAAAAAGCCAGCAGCAAAAGCTGCTCCCAAGGCAAAAGCTGCTCCCAAGGCAACAGCTGAGAAAAAGCCTGCAGCAAAAAAAACAGCTGCTAAAGCTGCACCGAAAAAGAAATAAAAAAGTAAAAGGCAAAAGATATGGCACACAAAAAAGGAGCCGGTAGCTCAAGAAACGGTCGCGAATCAGAAAGCAAAAGACTGGGTGTGAAGCTCTACGGCGGGCAGATCGTAAAGGCTGGAAATATCCTCGTAAGACAGAGGGGAACTGTACATCATCCTGGCAGCAACGTTGGTATTGGTAAAGACCATACCTTGTTTGCAATGACCGATGGCATGGTAAAATTCACCAAGAAAAGAGACAATAAATCTTATGTCTCCATTGAGCCCGTCGAAAACCAGTAGAATTACATAAATAATATATACATTCACCTGTAATACACTACCTTTAGAGTGTATTACAGGTTTTTTTTTGCTTTCAATATGTTAACCATTCCTTATATCCGGGACAACAGAGAGGCCATCCTCAAAGGTCTTGAAATAAAAAATTTCAGAAGCCCTGAACTGATCAATCAAATCATTGATCTGGACAATAACCGGCGATCGCTTCAGGTTGAAACAAACAAATTGCAGGCTGAAATGAACAGTCTCAGTAAAGAAATTGGCATACTGTTCAAGTCGGGAGAAAAAGAAAAAGCTAACAAGGTAAAGGAGCAAACTTCAGCCATCAAGCAGGAGCTGGAAAGCATGGAGCAGAATCTGCAGCTTAGCAATGCGCAGTTAAATGAGCTGCTGGTACAGGTCCCCAATATTCCCCACCCTTCTGTACCGGCCGGGAAGAGTGAAGCCGACAACAAAGAAATACGCCAGGGAGGAGTCATACCACAACTGGCAGAAGGCTCCATGCCCCACTGGGAGCTGGCCAAAAAATACAATTTGATCGATTTTGAACTGGGAGTGAAGATTACCGGGGGTGGATTCCCTGTCTTCCGGGGCCAGGGTGCCAGGTTGCAACGTGCTCTTATTTCCTGGTTTCTTGATCAGAATACCAAGGCGGGTTATGAAGAAGTTCTCCCCCCCCTGCTGGTGAACGAAGCATCGGGCTTTGGTACCGGAAGCCTTCCCGATAAAGAGGGACAGATGTATCATGTAACAGGTGATAATCTCTACCTGATTCCCACTGCCGAGGTCCCTGTCACCAATATGTACCGGGATGTCATCCTGGATGCAGCAGATCTGCCTGTAAAAAATACCGCCTATACTCCCTGCTTCAGAAGAGAGGCCGGTTCCTATGGAAAAGATGTAAGGGGACTGAACAGGCTACATCAGTTCGATAAAGTGGAGATTGTCCACATAGAGCATCCCTCACGTTCCTATGAGGCCCTTGAAGAGATGGTGTCCCATGTGGAGCAGCTGATCATCAAACTGGGGCTCCCATACCGTATTGTGGAGCTCTGCGGGGGTGATCTCAGTTTTACCTCGGCTCTTACTTACGACTTCGAAGTCTATTCAGCAGCTCAGGATAAATGGCTGGAGGTTAGCTCCGTTTCCAATTTCGAGTCTTTCCAGACCAACCGCATGAAACTCCGTTTCAGGGAGCCTGGTGAAAAGAAACCTATGCTGGCCCATACACTCAACGGAAGCTCCCTGGCACTGCCAAGGATCATGGCGGCCCTCCTGGAAAACTATCAGACTCCGGAGGGTATTTTAATCCCGGAGGTCTTGCATCCCTATATGGGCCCAGGAAACACACTGATATCCTGATATCCAAGATATATGGAAGTGAAATCAGCCAGGAAAGCCTATCTTTTTGCCCTCCTTGCTGTGCTATTCTGGTCAACCAGTCCCACCGCATTTAAACTGGGGCTTCGCTTCATCGATACATGGCAGCTTCTGACAGGTGCCAGCCTGACGTCCACAATTGTACTGGGCATCCTGACAGTGGCACAGGGGAAATTCCGCTTACTGAAGAGCTTTTCAAAAAAGGACCTGGCTTTCTCAGCTCTTATGGGCCTTTTGAATCCCGTGGCCTACTACCTTATCCTGTTTAAAGCATATACCATTCTGCCGGCTCAGGTGGCACAACCCCTCAATATGATCTGGCCCATTGTGCTGGTTCTGCTGGCAGTGCCCATACTGGGGCAAAAGGTCAGCTGGCTTAGTCTGGGTGCCATGTTGCTAAGCTTCTCAGGAGTGGTCCTTATTTCCTTAATGGGTGGCACAGTTTCCCAGGATCCTCAAAACCTGCTGGGCATAAGCCTTGCCCTTTCTACTTCGGTGGTATGGGCAATCTATTTTCTGTATAACACCCGGGATAAACAGGATCCCTATACCCGTCTTTTCCTTAACTTCGCCTTTGCATCCCTATTCCTTCTACTGGCCGGAATCTTCAGGGGTCAACCTTTACCAGATTCAGCTGAAGGATGGTTTGCTGCACTTTATGTGGGAGTTTTCGAAATGGGTGTTACCTTTGCCCTGTGGTTAATGGCCATAAGGCTGGCACCCTCAAGTGACCGGATCAGCAACCTGGTATATATGGCTCCATTCCTCAATCTCTTATTTGCCAACCAGATACTGGGAGAAAAAATATACATGACCACCGTGATCGGCATCGTCTTACTGGTGACCGGCATAGTGATACAGAACACAAGCAGAAGAGATGCAAAACAGTTCTGAACGAATCATCCTGGGCATAGATCCAGGAACCACAATGATGGGCTATGGCATCGTCAGGGGAGGCGGACGTAGCCCGGAGTATGTTGATATGGGAGCAGTGGATCTGAGACGTGCAGGGGATCACTATATGAAACTCCGAAAGATTTATGAACGTACCCTGGAGCTGATGGAGAAGTACCTCCCTGATGAGGTAGCTATTGAGGCACCATTTTTCGGAAAGAATGTGCAGTCGATGCTTAAGCTGGGCAGGGCCCAGGGTGTCGCCATGGCAGCTGTGCTCTCCCGGGATATTCCAGTTTTTGAATACGCTCCCCGCAAAATTAAACTATCCATTACCAGCGGTGGGGATGCTTCCAAAGAGCAGGTTGCCCGCATGTTAATGCGTATGTTTAACCTGAAAGAGCTCCCTAAGAATCTGGATGCCACAGATGGACTTGCAGCGGCGGTATGTCACTTTTATCAAAATGGGATCAATATGCCAAAAGCCGGTGCAAAAAATTGGGAAGAGTACATCCGGAAGAACCCCGACCGCCTTAAGTAATGTTATTTTATAGCCGATGATATCTTTTCGGCTGTGGCCCTGAACTCCTCATCTGAAAACCTTAGTTTCGGCCTGCTGAACTCAATATCATGCAAAGAGTTAAGAGGTACCAGATGAATATGGGCATGGGGAACCTCCAGTCCAAGTACTGCCACCCCTACCCTACGGCAAACCATGGTCTGATCGATAGCCAGCGCCACTTTCTTTGCAAATACCATCATACCGGCCAGCAAGTCATCCTCCAGGTCGAAGAGGTAATCGGTTTCTAGCTTGGGGATGACCAGAGTATGCCCCTCGGCCAGCGGATTAATATCCAGGAATGCATAATAGCGTTCATCCTCATAAATACGGTATGAAGGGATTTCTCCTGCGATAATCCTTGAAAAAATAGTAGCCATAAGTGGATGTTTATATTGAAATCTCCAGGATCTCAAATGACATCAGACCAGAAGGAACCCTAATCTCAACCACATCACCCACCTCTTTTCCCAACAAGCCTTTCGCAATAGGAGTAGCAACGGAAATTTTCCCACACTTAATA
Organism: uncultured Bacteroides sp.; assembly: GCA_964458155.1. GTDB lineage: Bacteria > Bacteroidota > Bacteroidia > Bacteroidales. The sequence continues at coordinate 7,664 of CAYWGP010000047.1, read as the reverse complement.
TCAGCCTCACTCTCTGAAACCAGTGTATATTGAACCATCTGGCTGTTCTTGATGTTTTTAATCTTAACCGTATTCAGAATCTGAACGTGGGAGGTATCAATTTTAGATTCGTCAATAATTCTGGCATTTGCCACCAGATCCTCGATTCTCGCAATTCTCATCTCCAGTAAGCCCTGGGCTTCCTTGGCAGCATCATATTCTGCATTTTCAGACAAATCCCCTTTATCCCTGGCCTCTGCAATCTGTTGCGATATGGCCGGTCTGTCAACAGTGGTCAACTGTTCCAATTCAATTTTCAGCTTGGCCAGTCCTTCCTCAGTTATATATGAAGCTTTTGCCATAACAATTTTCTCTTGTAAATATTAAAAACAAAAAGAATTCCGCATACCCCGGAACTCTTCAAATACAAAACTACAAAAAAAACCTAATATTCAAGACGATTGATGATGCTAGAATATACTACTGCTGTACCGGCATCAAAATTTTGTACAATATCAAAATAGTTAGTACCAGATATTTCGTCAAGTTCAATTAGCTCCATGGCCTCATCCATAATCGCTTCCTCTAACAGATCCAGTTCCCCATCGCCAGGACGATTCATGAGCCGTTCGTAATCCTCCATGATGCCTGGCCTGCTCCTCATAGTCTCATATGCCTCTTCAGTTGCCGCCACTTCTACCACTTCCTCCACTTCCACCACTTCCACCACTTCCCCCTCGGCCTGCAAATCCTCTTCAGAATCCTGCAAGTTCTGAACCTCAGGCTGTTCCTGCCCCATGGTGAAAACACGCTCAAGGCTCTCCATAAAACCTGGCTGGGCCTTACCCTGAGGTGTCTCGGAGTCCCCTTCTGCCGGCTTCTTCTTCTTTCCGAGCAGACCAACAATCACTACAACAAGTGTAATGACTATGTAGAGTATATTTCCAATGTCAAAATCCATCATTCTGTCATTATGATACAATAATCCCTGCGATTATCAGTTAAAAGTACAAAAAATAGCCGATTTTCGTAGTTTTGTATCCAAATGGCCTCAGTCAATCGCATATTATCATTTGCTGTTATTCTGTTGCTTCTGACAGCAATATTTCCTTCCTGTGAAAACAACCGGGGAAAGATCATTCCTTATGTTAACGTATTTGTTGACCTGGATCTCTATGCTGAACTGGGCAGTATGGGAAATGGCACTACGAGAATTCTCCCCAACGAAGGTCACCAGGGCATTGTGCTTTACAGGGAAACAGATCTGGTGTTTTTTGCCTATGACCTGACCTGCACCGAATACCCTGAACACGATGAAGCAGTGGTGGAAGACGAAGAGTTTGTGGGTGTATTTGAGTGCCCTGAATGCGGATCCACCTATGTCCTGATAAATGGTGCCTATCCGAACTCAGGTCCCGCCAAATATCCGCTGGAGGAGTATCGCACATCCATACAGGGGAATCTACTCATCATAACCAACTAGGGCTCGATCGTGTATGCATGCTCACAAGCTCGGTTAAGTGAGGAATGAACACTATGAGCTAGTACCTGTAATGATCTGGTTTGTAAGGCCCCTCGACATTCACACCCAGGTATTCAGCCTGTTCTGGCGTTAGGGTTGTCAGCTTGACTCCCAGTTGCTCCAGGTGCAGTCTGGCCACCTCTTCATCGAGGTGTTTGGGAAGCATATAAACACCAAGCTCATATTCATTCTTCCACAGTTCAAGCTGTGCCAGTGTCTGGTTCGAGAATGAGTTGCTCATTACAAAGGAGGGATGACCGGTGGCACATCCCAGGTTCACCAACCGGCCTTCGGCCAACAGGAAAATGGCATGGCCATCTTCGTAAAGGTACTTATCAACTTGAGGCTTGATGTTAATTTTGCGAATTCCTTTCCAGTTCTCCAGTTGAGCCACCTGAATCTCATTATCGAAATGGCCGATGTTACATACAATTGCCTGGTCCTTCATGGCAGCCATATGACCGGCAGTGATCACATCCTTGTTCCCTGTGGTGGTAACAAAAATATTTCCCTGCTTTAAAGCTTCTTCCATGGTGTTTACTTCAAAACCCTCCATGGCGGCCTGCAGTGCACAAATGGGATCGATCTCGGTTACAATCACCCGTGCTCCGTAGGATTTCATCGAATGCGCACATCCTTTTCCCACATCACCATAACCAGCAATCACTACAACCTTTCCGGCCACCATTACATCAGTGGCGCGCTTGATCCCGTCGGCAAGCGACTCCCGGCAACCGTAGAGGTTATCAAATTTCGATTTTGTAACAGAATCGTTAACATTGATGGCAGGAAAGAGCAACTTACCCTGCTCAAGCATCTGGTAAAGACGGTGCACTCCGGTAGTAGTTTCTTCGGATACCCCTTTGATGGCTGGCACAATCCTGTGCCACCTTCCATGATCTTCTGCCAGAATCCCTTTCAGTGTATTATAAATAACCGCCTCTTCATGGCTGGAAGCTTTGACATCCAGTACAGCAGCATCATCCTCGGCTTCAAAGCCTTTATGGATCAGCAGGGTGGCATCGCCTCCGTCATCAACAATAATGTTGGGCCCCTTTCCTTCAGGAAATTTCAAGGCCTGGGCAGTACACCACCAGTACTCTTCCAGGGTTTCCCCCTTCCAGGCAAACACCGGTATTCCTGCGGCGGCAATTGCTGCAGCAGCGTGATCCTGGGTGCTGAATATGTTACAACTGGCCCAGCGAACATCGGCTCCAAGATCCTTCAGGGTTTCAATCAGGACAGCTGTCTGTATGGTCATATGAAGGGATCCCATGATCCTTGCACCCTTAAGCGGTTTCCTTTCAGCATGGTTCCTTCGGATGGACATCAGTCCTGGCATTTCCTTCTCCGCAATCTCAATTTCTTTTCTTCCGAATTCGGCCAGGCTTATATCCGCCACCTTATAGGGAATTGTCTCTGTATATGTCATTGTTTCCATCGATTTCAATTTTGGAATGCAAAAGTACAATTTTCTGAAGATATATCACAGCAATGCCTGGATAATGGCCTTGTCCTTATGAAGCTGTTGTTTCAATGCATCCAATCCACTGAATTTCATTTCATCTCTCACCCTGAGCACAAAGTGTATGATTATCTCTTCGTCATAAAAGTCGCCTGAAATATCAAAGAGATGGGCTTCAATGGTCTTCACCGCCATGGCACTGTCAAGTGTGGGACGAAACCCGATATTCAGCATCCCATTGTACATCTTTCCTCTCAGCTGAGCGCGAATGGCATAAACACCATTCATGGGAATCAGTTTATTGGGATCAAGAGGATGTATATTGGCCGTGGGAAATCCCATTTGTCTGCCTACATGATTCCCTTCCACAATATTTCCGGAGAGGTAATAATCATACCCCAGCATCTTCCCGGCACTCTCCAGGTCTCCTTTTAAAATGGCTCCCCGGATAATGGACGAGCTGACTGCACCAATATCTGAATAGTATTCCGGGAGTTTCTCAATCCTGTATCTGTTCTTTTCGGCACACATCTTTAAGCCCTCAGGGTCTCCCTTGCGATCTTTGCCGAAGCGGTTATCATAGCCAACCAGCAGGACCTCTATGCCCAGCCTGTCGACAAGGTAATCCTGAACGAAACCGCATGCGGTCAGTGATGCAATCTCTTTGTTGAAAGGAACAATAACCAGGTGATCTATTCCATAATGCTCCAACTCCCTGATCTTTTCCTGCCGGGTATGAAGCAGTTTAAATTCCTGCAGGTCCTGGTTCAGGACAATTCGCGGATGGGGCCAGAGTGTTACCACCACCGATTCGCCACCATGGGCTTCGGCCTGGGCCTTTAAATGATCAAGGATGAAGCGGTGCCCCATATGCACTCCATCAAATATTCCAATGGTGGCCACCGGTCGTTTCAGGATAATATTATCAGAAATTAGCCAAACCTTCATATAATCCGCTTCAATGAGGCCCTAAATTAACCCTATGCTTAACATACTCCAATACTATTAACAATTTTTCTCTCTAAATTAATCGTAACTTTAATGTGCATATGAACAATACACCGAATCTTATAAAGAATGATCCCTGGCTTGAGCCCTATGGAGAGATCATTGTCAGGCGAATGAATAAGACCTTAGAAAGAGAAAAAGCCCTGGCCGGCAACGGTACGCTGCAATCCTTTGCCAGTGGCCATCTCTGGTTCGGACTGCACAGGCAGGCCAGGGGGTGGATTATGCGTGAATGGGCCCCAAATGCCACAGAGATTTTCCTTATTGGCAAATTTAACAACTGGCAGGCAAAAGAGGAATTCTGCTTTAAACGGCTGGACCACGGCAACTGGGAACTCAAGCTGGATGAAGGATCCATACGCCATGGGGACCTATACAAACTTCATGTTCGCTGGAAAGGCGGTGAAGGAAACAGGATTCCGGCCTGGTGCAACCGGGTGGTGCAGGATCCGGAAACTAAGATATTTGATGCCCAGGTATGGAGTCCTGACAAGCCATATTCATGGAAACATCCCCTGCCCGATCTCAAAGGACTTCAGCCCTTTATCTATGAGGCCCACATTGGCATGGCCACTGAAGAGTATAAGGTGGGAAGCTATTCTGAATTCAGGGAAAATGTGTTGCCCCATGTGATCCGTGGTGGATACAATACCCTCCAGCTGATGGCCATCCAGGAACACCCCTATTACGGTTCTTTTGGCTATCATGTCTCCAATTTCTTTGCGTCCAGTTCCCGCTTTGGCACCCCGGAAGAACTAAAGGAGCTCATAGATGAGGCCCACGGGAACAACATTGCCGTGATTATGGATATTGTCCATTCCCATGCTGTAAAAAATGTTAATGAAGGCCTTGGACAGCTGGATGGCGATCCGGCCCAGTTTTTTCATGGCGACCATCGAAGGGAGCACGTGGCCTGGGATTCCCTGTGCTTTGATTATGGTAAAAACGAAGTGAGTCATTTTCTACTCTCCAATGTGAACTACTGGCTCACAGAGTTTCGCTTCGATGGCTTCAGGTTTGACGGGGTTACCAGCATGCTTTACTATGATCATGGCCTGGAGCGGGATTTTACCTCTTATGATTTTTATTTTGATGGCGGACAGGACGAGGATGCCATCACCTACCTTTCGCTGGCCAATAAAATGATCCAGGAGATCAGACCCGGGGCCCTGTCCATCGCAGAGGATATGAGCGGTTATCCCGGGCTGGCAGTTGCAGTCGAAGACGGGGGCGTGGGATTCAACTACCGCCTGGCCATGGGAACGCCCGACTACTGGATCAAAACAATCAAGGAAAAGGCCGATGAGGCCTGGAACATTCCGGAAATCTTCCATGAACTTACTTCCAAGCGGGCTGATGAAAAGACTGTGGGTTATGCCGAATCGCACGACCAGGCCCTGGTTGGGGATAAGACCATTGTCTTCCGCCTGATTGATAAGGACATGTACTGGCATATGGGTCTCGACGCTCAGAACCTGGTGGTGGACAGGGGGATTGCCCTGCATAAAATGATCAGGCTGATCACAGCTTCCACTGCGGGGAACGCTTACCTGAATTTCATGGGCAATGAATTTGGTCATCCCGAATGGATCGACTTTCCCAGGGAAGGAAACGACTGGTCGTACCAGTATGCCAGGCGCCAGTGGAGCCTGTTTGAGAATCCTGAGTTAAGATACAAGCAGCTGGGTGATTTTGACAGGGAAATGATCCTGGTTCTGAGAAGATTCAACATTTATTCTTCCCACTGCAATCACGTGAAAACGGACCAGGCCGACCTGGTGATTGCCTTTGAACGGGCTGGACTTTTGTTTGTATTTAATTTCCATCCCAATAATTCCTATACCGATTACGGCCTGGCCGTGGATGCCGGAAAATACCGGACCCTCCTGTGTAGTGATCAGATCGAATTCGGAGGGTTTTCACGCTACGATACTTCCGTGGTACACCGGAGCATGATGGAGCGCTCCTTCGGACTGAAGCACAAATTGCAGCTCTATCTTCCTTCACGCACCGGAATCATCCTGCAACGACAGGAAATTCCCAGGATCAGGTAGGTATTTCCGAACTATTGCACTATTTTTCTACTCAAATGTTGCATGACCCGAGCCACCAAGCGGTCCCGGAAATAGCCCGGGAGATCGAGCTGAAACAGGAGGAAGTGGATGTCCTCCGTGCCCTGGCAGAAGATTGGGCAGAGATTGCTTCACTTCCTGTTCACAAAGAAAAAGCACAACTGTGGCAAAAACTCAATGATCTGGATTCGGAACGGCCCATGGTCTGGATCAATGAGATTCCATGGCACGAAATGAACCATAAGGAAGAACTGAGTCTTCTTTGTGAAACTGAATGGGCCCGGTCCCAGGAAGAGCTTATGCGCAGGACCCTCTACCAGTGGAGGCACATGCCCGGCGACATGATCGTAAATCCCTGGCTGGATTGCCCCCTGGCCATACACAGCACCGATTTCGGGATTATTGAGGACGTGAACCTGGCCCTTACAGATGAAAAAAGTGATATTGTTTCACGCCATTTCAATATCCAGATCCGTGATATGGAGGACCTGGAGAAGATACAGCTTCCCCGGGTAAGCCATAACCAGGAAGCCACGGAGATCCGCTACAGCCTTATGCAGGACATCTTCGGGGACATCCTGCCCGTAAAAAAACAGGGGCAGACCCATATCTGGTATACCCCCTGGGATTACCTGATTCGCTGGTGGGGCATCCAGGAAGCCATGACGGACCTGATCCTGCGTCCTGATATGGTTCATGCCTTCTATGAAAAGATGGTAGAGGCCTGGATGGTGGAGCTGGACCAGTTTGAAGAGCTGAATCTCCTATCCCTGGACTGCAATAATACACGGATAGGATCCGGGGGCTATGGCCATACAAGGGAGATGCCGGGCAAGCCTTTCGACCCGGACCGGGTTTTAGCTTATAATATGTGGGGTTGTTCCAATGCCCAGATTTTCTCAGAGGTTTCGCCGGAAATGCATTGGGAATTTGCCATTGAACACGATCTGAAATGGCTGGAGCGCTGGAACCTGACCTATTATGGCTGCTGTGAACCCCTGGCCGGGAAAGGACACCTGCTGAATAAAATTCCCAACCTCAGGAAAGTTTCCTTCAGTCCCTGGAACGATACCCGCAAAGGTATTGAAGAGCTGGGAGCCGACTATGTGATCAGCCGGAAGCCAAGCCCGGCAATCTTTGCTACCCGGACCTTTGACTCAGGCCAGGCCCGCAGGGAGATCAGGGAGTTCCTGGATCAAACAGGGGGATCCTGTCACATCGAACTGATCATGAAAGATATATCCACGCTTATGTATGAACCCCGGCGCCTGTGGGAATGGGAGAAAATCTGTATGGAAGAAGTAAATGCTTAACCCGGGACCTTATGAATATCCCTACACTGGACCTGATCATTATCCTGGCATACCTGGCCTTCATCATTCTTATTGGTATTCTTTCTGCCCGCAGGAAAAAAGTGAGCAGCGAAGGCTTCTTCCTGGCGGGCCGCTCACTGAACTGGGCCCTGATCGGAGCAGCGTTGTTTGCAGCCAATATTTCCACCATCCATATGGTTGGACTGGCAGCCAATGGTTTTAAGGACGGGATTGTCTGGGGGAACTTTGAATGGATGGCCACCTTTTTGCTGATCATCCTGGCACTGTTTTTCGCCCCCTTCTAT
>CAYWGP010000046.1:0-2908 GCA_964458155.1 uncultured Bacteroides sp. | reverse complement strand
GGTCCCAACCCATGTCCCGGGTATTGCCCGAATCAGCGCCACAAATGGAAATCATATAAAGGTGCGGAAGAGCATCGCTTAGTTTCTGCTCCCAGCCTTCTTCGCCTTCAGCTTTTAGGAGATGGCAAAGATTGAATATGGCTCCCACATTCTCACGCCCGCTCATCTCGGCCAAACGAAGAGAGTGTTCCAGGGTCTCGCAATACACATCCACATGGGGATATACAGCAATTCTCACCCCATAGGGAGCTGCAAAATCGGCCAGTTCCTGCAGGGCTTTCACTAGCAAAGGATCACCCTGTGCCTGGTTTTCCTGGAAGGCCGGGGCGCGAACCAGTAAGGATACAATCAGATTCCGGTCCTTTGAATCCACGATGGCTTCCTTCAAACCCTCTTTGCAGCTCCAGTTCCCGACACTGTCCAGCTCAAGTCCCCAGTAAAGCTCGGGTAATTCCAATCCTGCCCTGTCCAGGGCCGCACGGCGGGCCAAATAGTCTTCTTCCCCATAGTGGCCTCCCCAGCCGTCGTAACCCAACTTCTTGAAGAAAGCAGCCTTTGCTTCCAGTCCTTCCGGAGCATGGGGCAGGTTCCCGGCATTGGAAAAACAGTAAAAAGTATTATCCAGTTCTTTCTCAGGGCTTGAACAGCCCAGGAGAGAAGCAATCAGCAGTAGGGGGATTATTTTTTTCATGAGTGGCGGAGTCAGATATTATTTTATATCAAAGGATTGAAACTTTTGGATCCAGTCCGTGACCTCCTGCTCCACCCAGGTTTCCCGGAAAGCGCGGGTCATCATGGCATTGGCTGCATTGTCGTTGATAAACTGCCTGCTGGCATTGTCCCAGTGGAGCTTTCTGCCCAGGGTCACCGCATAGAGACCCATCATGGTCAGCATATACACATTGTTTCCCACCTCAAGGGGTTCCAGAGTTGGCTCCCCGCTTTTAATACTTTCCAGGAAATCGGCCTTGTCGGTAAGCGTGTCCTTATAGGAGATGTCTTTTTTACCTGCTTCAAAATTCAGAATCTCTTCACTGCTGGCTGTCAGTTTATCAGGGTATTCAATCCGGATCCAGCCATCTTTACCAATGAATTTTACATAGGGTTTATCGATGATGTACCTCATTTTTAAACCGTCGGCATATTCATAATTAATCTCAAATGCATTAATGGTATTCCACAGTCCGCTGTCAAAGGTTCCTGTTCCTTCCACGCTTACCGGCAATTCATATTCCTTTTTCATTCCCCACATGGCTATATCGTTCAGGTGGGCCCCCCAGTTGGTAATCATGCCGTTGCAATAATCAGAAATGCGCAGCCATCCGGGACGGGTGTCAACGGTATTGGGATCATGTACCCGTTTCAGCGTATAGGGTGCCGGGAAGGCGGTTCCCAGCCACATGTCATAATTCAGCTCACCGGGGACGGGCATGGTAGGCTGTGGGCCAACGGCACTTCCATTGAGTTCTCCCGGAACGCCCACTTCCACTTCCACAAGTTCTCCAATGAGCCCGTTATGTACCAGTTCTACCGCCCGGTTTATGGGTCGCAGGGATCGAAATTCACTGTCCAGCCGATTGGCAACACCTGCCTGCTTCACAGCTTCAACTACGGCTGTTCCCCAGGCGGGAGCAATAGTAAATGCTTTCTCCATGCATACATGCTTGCCAGCCAAAGCAGCATGAACAGTCTGATGTGCATGCCAGTGGTCGGTGGTGGAGATCATCACTGCATCCACATCCTTATTGGCGATAAGCTCCCGGTAGTCATCATACTGCTTTACACCCTCGTACTTTTTCCCGGCGCCAGAATAGGATTCGTTAATGATTTTCGAAGCATTATTCATGCGCCAGGAGTCTACGTCGTTGGTAGCAATCACCCTGCACATATCCAGATTCAGAAACCCATGCTTGAGATTTACATGGACCGCCTGGCGGCCGGTACCAATCATACCCACATTAATCTGGTTGCTGGGTGCAGTTTTACCAAATACAGTGGAGGGAACCACGGTGGGAAGAATACCTGCTCCTGCAGTAAGTACTGATGTTTTTTTAAGGAATTCTCTTCGGGTACCTGCTTGTTTCTTCATTTTATGCTGTTTTATTAGTATTTGCCATATGCTGTTAAGGCCTCGATCATGGCCACGATGTTTTGTGGCGGCACTTCAGCCTGGATGTTATGAATCGTGCTGAACACAAAGCCACCTCCCGGTGCCAGAGCATCGATGTTTCGTTTCACATCGTCTTTCACCTGTTCGGGGGTCCCGTTCGGTAAAATGTGCTGGGTGTCGACACCGCCCCCCCAGAAAACCATGTCCTTACCAAAATCCTGTTTCAGCTCTACCGGCTCCATGCCTGTGGCTGTTACATGAACCGGGTTTAAGATATCCACACCCATCTCAATCAAATCCGGAATGATGGGCCGGACATTTCCACAGGAATGGAATAAGATTTTTAACTCCGGTCTTTTAGCTTTAATGAATTTCAATATCCTTGTAAAATGGGGCAGGTAGTATTGCCTGAATTGTTCGGGAGCAATTAATTGCGATTGCTGGGTTCCATAGTCATCGCCTTCACCCACTACATCCACCACATCACCAATTTCGTCCAGCAGGGCATCCCAGAATTCGATTTTCAAATCGGCCAGCTTGCCAATCAGTTTGTCAGAGTTTGACTCAAACAAAAAGGGGTCGAGCATAGCATTTTCCATGCCACGTACCCGCTGGTGCATCTCAAACAGGCCCGCACACAATCCTTTTGTAAATACAGTAAGCTCCATGTTCCTGTACCCTATGGCCTGTTCACGCAGACCTGCAAAACGCTTTTTGTTGGAGGCATCTGGCCAGGGATATCTCTCTACCACATCCTCCTCCGAAAAATCCACCACCTCCATGGGGCTTTTTACCAGC
>CAYWGP010000045.1:0-12911 GCA_964458155.1 uncultured Bacteroides sp. | reverse complement strand
ACGAGCTGGAAGACTATTTCTTTCCTCAGCCCTCCTGGATCATTGATGCAATTCATGAGAAGATAGTACCTTTAAAGAACCATGTTTGTTCCCAGAATTTCACTTCTGGTGAACAGATGCGAAGAAGCAGACTTGGTGTATAAAACCTGATCGATCGATGAACTTCTTAGAACAGTTTCCCTCACGGAACATTTTACTGGAGTCCTGGCAGCCAGATACTTCTGAACTACCCCTGAAGGTCAATAACCACATCCATACACCTTATTCTTTCAGCGCTTTCGAAAGTATCGCTGAAGCTGTACAACTGGCTCTGTCGGAGGATGTGAAGATATTGGGAATCAATGATTTCTATGTGGCTGATGCTTACGGCGAGTTTATTGATGAGTGCCTCAAACACCGGCTGTTTCCCCTGTTGAATATAGAGTTGATCGGGATCAGCAGGGAGGATCAGAAGAAAGGGGTAAGGATTAATGATCCCAATAATCCGGGTCGTATCTATGTCAGCGGCAAGGGTCTCGCCTATCCATTTAAGCTGTCACCGGACCTGAAGAGTAAACTTGACAGGGTCCTGGAAGAGAGTAATAAGCAGGTTATAACCATGATAGACCTGGTAAACAAATGGATGGAGTTTCAACAGACCGGAATCTCTCTCTCGGTAAAAGAGGTCATGGAGGAGCATGCAAAGGATTTACTAAGGGAGAGGCACGTAGCCAAAGCCCTTCGGGTGAAGATTGAGCAGATGGCTGATAATGAGGAGCAGTTTTACAAACTCCTGGAACATGTATATGGGGGAGCTTTAAGCCAGAAGAAACGAGAGGATATTGCAGGGCTTGAGGAAGAATTGAGGTCCAGGCTGCTGAAAGCAGGTGCCCCGGCATTTGTTCCCGAAGATGAAAAGGCATTTTTAAATCAGGAGGAGATCATTGAAATCATTTCAGGTGCCGGAGGAATTCCAACTTACCCCATGTTGCTGGATGGTGCAAGGGGAGCTATTACCGAGTTTGAGAGTAGTAAGGAGAAGCTGTTAAACTCACTTAAAAGCAGAGGTATTCATTCCATTGAACTGATTCCCCTTCGAAACAGGATAGAGGTATTAAAAGAGTATGCGGAATATTTTTATGAGAATGGATTTGTAGTATCATTTGGTACAGAGGCCAATACCACTGCAATGTTGCCTTTAACGGTTAGTTGTAAGAATGAGGTGCCACTGGATGAGAAGCTGATGCAGATTTCATATAATGGAGCTGCATATATAGCCGCACATCAATATCTTTATGTGAAAGAGGGCCCCGGCTATCAAAAGGCAGGCCGGGATGAAATGGAGCGTTTAGGCAAGGCCGTATTTAACTACTATTTTGAGTCATCTGAATTATAACTGAATACCATGGATCAGAAAAAGGAGAACATACTGAAGCTGGTTCCGGCCATTCGAATGATTATGTCTGAAAGCTCCCTGAAGAGTGGCAGTTTCGTTTTGCTGGATCTGCTTAAGGAAAGCGATCCTGAAAAGATCGCTCTTCTATTGGGACAGCCCGTTTCCCTTTTCAGGGGTGAGACCGGACAGGTGCTGGAACAGGTCGAAGCTGCCCTGGGGGAAATGGGGGAGTATGTTTTTATTGAAGGGACAGGGCTGCTGGGCCTCTCCTCCAATAAATACGAGATGGAACAAAAACTGGCTGTGGTGCGCAGGGAGAGCCGGGGAGCCGATCTGCCAGAAGCAGTTGAATCACCCCCGTTTATAAAGACACTCTACAACAGGGTGGTGGCCATAACCGGCGGTGCCATGGGCTTTGGCGAAGGAATAGCCCGTCAGTTATTCGGAGAGGGTGCCAATGTGGTGATCATGGATATTAATGAAAAGGCAGGAAGACAGTTGTCAGCTGAGTTAAATGAACACAGGACGCCCAACAGGGCCTGGTTTATAAAGGCAGACGTAAGCAGCCTGGAGTCCATGGAAAATGCAGTTTACGAGACAATTCTGGAGTTCAGCGGACTGGATGTGTTTATAAGTAATGCAGGAGTTTTAAAGGCTGGTTCCATAGAAGAGTTGGATGAAGAGGATTTTGATATGGTGTCCCGGGTCAATTACAGGGGCTATTTTAACTGCGTGAAAGCAGTGGTTCCTGTTATGAAGGTCCAGAACCGCTACTCAGATCAAAACTTTGGTGACATCATTCAGATCAATTCCAAATCGGGACTGGAAGGAAGTAAAAAGAATTTTGCCTATGCAGGAAGCAAGTTTGCGGGGGTGGGACTTACCCAGTCCTTTGCCAAGGAATTGATCGGCGACCGGATCAAGGTCAATGCCATTTGTCCGGGAAACTTCTTTGAAGGTCCCCTGTGGTCGGATCCGAATAAGGGACTTTTTACTCAGTACCTGAATGCCGGAAAGGTACCCGGGGCGACAACAATTGAAGATGTAAAGCGTCATTATGAATCGATGGTTCCTGCCGGACGGGGCTGCAGGGTGGAGGATGTTGTGAAAGCAATCAAATATGTAATCGACCAGGAGTATGAAACCGGACAGGCCATCCCGGTTAGCGGTGGACAAATCATGTTAAGTTAAACAGAAGGAATGAGAATAGAAGGAGTCATATTCGACCTGGATGGAACGCTTGTGCATACTATCGAAGATATTGCAGGAGCTGCCAATGTATTGTTTTCCAGGCACGGATTGCCGGAACATGACATTGACTACTACCTGAACTGGATCGGAAACGGAGCCGTTAAATTCATCGAACGCGCTCATGGCGAACCGGTAAGTAAAGAACAGCTCAGGGCCTATGTGTCTGAATTCAAAGAAATCTATGCGGGTAACCTGCACGACCGCAGCAGGGTGTACGAAGGAATACCGGAGGTTTTGAATGCCCTGGTGGATAATGGAATAAAGATTTCAGTGCTGTCCAATAAACCACATCTCCTGACTCTTGAGGTATGCAAATTTTATCTTTCCTCCTGGCCTTTTGATCCGGTACTCGGACAGCGAAAGGAGGTGGCCAGGAAACCCGATCCTGCAGCTGCTTTTGAAATTGCGGATCACTTGGGCATTGTCCCGGAGAAAATCTTGTTTGTGGGGGACTCCGATAACGATATCCTGACCGCCCGGGCTGCAGGTATGCATCCCCTGGGGGTGAGCTGGGGTTATGGCCGCTTGCTTAATAATTCCATCCAGGGCATGGGTACCCTGGCAGAAAAGCCCTCCGAAATACTTGATTTTATAAGCTAATCCTGAAAAGAATGAAAACCAGAGCAGTCAGGTTATACGGCAAAAAGGACTTACGGGTAGAGGAATTTAATCTGCCCGCCATCAGGGAAGATGAAATCCTTGCCAAGGTGGTCAGCGACAGCCTTTGCATGTCCTCCTACAAGGCTGCCATCCAGGGTAGCGATCACAAAAGGATTCCCGATGATGTGGCCGAGAAGCCAGTAATGATCGGACATGAATTTGCCGGCGAAATCATGGAGGTTGGAGCGAGATGGAAAGATCAGTTCAGCGCGGGTGATAAATTTGCCATCCAGCCAGCCTTGAATTATCCGGACGGACCGGTAGGGATCCTTGGGGCTCCCGGTTATTCCTACCAGTATCTGGGTGGAAATGCTACCTATGTGATTATCGCAAAGGAAGTGATGGAGATGGATTGTTTACTGGTCTACAGGGGACCCGGATACTACCCGGCCTCCATGGCAGAGCCCTATTCATGCGTGATAGGAGCAATGCATGCCAACTATCATATTAAACCAGGCACCTATATTCATGACATGGAGATCGTGGATGGAGGAAAGATGGCCCTGCTGGCAGGGGTAGGTCCCATGGGCCTGGCAGCCATCTCCTATGCCCTGAACAGGGAAGGGCATAAACCATCTTTGCTGGTGGTAAGTGACATTGATCAGGCTCGTCTCGATCGTGCCGCCCACCTTTATTCTCCAGAATATGCTAAGAAGAGAGGAGTGAACCTTCATTATGTGAATACAAGCTCAGTACCGGATCCTGTTGCTCATATCAAGGAAATTAATGGGGGAGAGGGATACAATGATGTCTTTGTGTTTGCCCCGCTTAGCCAGGTGATTGAACAGGCAGATCAACTGCTTGCCTTCGACGGGTGCCTGAACTTTTTTGCCGGTCCTGCCGATACCAGCTTCAGCGCCAGCCTGAACTTTTACAATGTACACTACGCCTTTACTCATATTGTGGGGACCAGCGGAGGCAATACCGATGATATCAAGGAATCGCTGGACCTGATGGAAAAAGGACTGGATCCTTCGGGCTTAATCACCCATGTGGGTGGACTGGATGCAGTTCCTGAAGCCACTCTGAACCTGCCCGGTATACCGGGAGGAAAAAAACTGATCTACAATCACCTGGATATGCCCCTGGTGGCTATTTCAGATTTCCGGGAATTAGGTAAGACAGATCCGCTTTTCAGGGATCTGGCCGATATCTGTGAGCGGAACAATGGCCTTTGGTCGGTTGAAGCAGAAGAACTCCTGCTATCGGACAAACATTAATCTTAGTAGTTTCGGGAGCAGTCTGAAGAATGTCAGATATTCAATTCTGTCGTATTGCTTTTTACTGAGCAGAATTTTTCTCACCATGAATCCGGTGACCACATCCAGGTCCTCTGCCAGAATATCAAGCACTTTCCGGGTTCTTTGTTGCTCTGCCGTATCTCCATTTGATATCGATTCCTTCAGGAAATCGGTTTTTACCATGCCTGGACTGATAATGCCAACGCGGATGTTCTCCTCACTGAGCTCTTTGGATACAGATTTGCTGAAGTATTGAACAGCGCGTTTGCTGGTCCCGTAAAGACTGAGCTTTTTCATAATGCGGCCATTACTGCCAAAGCCTTCCATATTAAGAACCAGGCCATGACCCTGATGTTTAAAAAATCTGATGGCAACCCGGGTGCCCACCATCAGACTGCTTACATTAACCGATATCAAGCGCTCAATTTCCTTGCTCTCCAGTTCATAAAACAATTTATGCGACTGAGGGATTCCTGCATTATTGATCCAGATATCAATTTTTCCATACCTGTCCATTGCTCCGTCCACAATGGAATGAAAAGTACTCTCTTTCGTGACATCTCCCGGCACGCCCAACACGCTGTACCCCAGGTCCAGAAGCTCTTTTACACATTGCTCAACCGTCTGTTTATTCCGGCCATTTAATATGACCTGGTGACCCTTCTTCAGAAATTCCAGGGCCAAACCATGTCCGATACCTCTTGTACTGCCAGTGATTACAATAACTTCTTTTGTCATTTCATATTTTCTCTTTAAGTTCTTCCACTCGGTTTTTATGGAAATCCGCTCCACTCAGTTCATATGCAATGCTCACATTCTTCAGGGCATTCTCAAAATCACCCTGCGCAACATAGTAATCAGCCAATGAATCATAGGCATTGGCGCTCAAGGGGAAATATTCAGTGGTCAGCTGGAAAAATGCAAGGGATTTTTGTTCTTCGCCCCACTCCAGATTCATATATCCAAGCATGGTTAAAAGCTCCTCGTCGAAAGGGGGCACAAAATAGCCGAAATGCTCCTTCAGTCTTTTCTCCCTGTTTCTGATAATATTTACCAGCTCATCTAAGGGGGTATCCGGATTGTTGAATTTATCCGTATTTCTGATAGGATACCAGTTGAAAAGAAAGATCATGCCATCCAGGACCGAAGGCAGGACTACCGTACCGTGCAGATCATCTTCATAGAATTTCCATTGATAATTCAATTCATTCCGGGTAGTCTCGTTTACGAGATTTGAGAACTCGATACTGGATCGGGCAAATAGGGTATATTCACTTGTGTCCTGCATCACGTTATTCAGATTTATGTCGCTGTTTTGCATATGCAACTGACCGCTAAGGGACATGTAAAGCGATTTACCCTGAAAGCTTTTACTGCTCAGAATCTCCTTTGACTGTTTCAATAGTTTTTGATTGTCCCAATCAAGACTTGGGTCAATGGCCAGGTAATTGGCAAACAGATCCGGATGATGGATCAGGGTATGGATGGCAAACAGCCCGGCATAGGAGTGAGCAATCAGGCTCCGGTAGTTGGTGGCAGGATACTTGCTTTCGATAAACGGGAAGAGTTCTTTCTCTATAAACATGGTGAATGCCTCAGCGCCACCAGATTCCTGATTGTATTCCATTCCATGCCTCGTATTAATCTCAGAGGGGGTTAAGTCCCTGGTTCTATGAGTTCTGTTTGAAATTCCGACCAGGATCATTTCAGGCATAAAACCGCCCCAATAGTAAGTGCTTACGGTAGATACTGCCATCAAATGCACTCCTCCATCCAATATATATACAACAGGATATTTTCGCGTACTGTTGGGAGTGTAATTCTCGGGTAACTGTACCCAGAACGCTCTTTGCTCTCCAAGAGCATCAGAGTAAAGACTATCCTTTTCCCCAATTTCATATAGATGGCCTGACTGGGAAATTCCGGAACTACCAAAGGAAAGCAGAACTGCGATTACCAGCAATGTTCTGTTATGTATTTGCCCTATCATTTCGGGTGTATTATTTTATTTCGACCCAAATGTAAGAAAACCGGGAAATATGAGGTTATACTGAGTTTATTTACCCGAAATACTGTTTTTCTTATATGCACCGGGCGCTACCTTCATAGTCTGGGTAAAGATCCTGGTGAAGTAATAGCGATCAGAGAATCCACAGGCCGATGCTACCTGCTCTATATTAAATTCACTGTGATGCAATAAGTTGCATGCTTTCTCCACACGCATCCTCAGGAGATATTTTCGGGGAGAGTACCCGGTATGCTCCTTGAATAACCTGGCGTAGGCATTTACAGACATGCCCCCGATGGCTGCAAGTTTACTGTTTTTGATTTCAGTTTCGCAGATGTTTTGTTCCATGTACCTGATTCCCTGGAGTACCCGCTCATCCAGCTTCTGACTTTTCCAGGCATTGGATGGCAGATGGTAAAGCAGAGAAAAGATCAGAGCATATAACTCAAGGCTTCCAGTCTGCTCAAATTTTACCTGGCCGCGCATAAGCTGGCGGGTGATGGACAGAATAAGCTCTTGCTGAGTAGGAGTAATGTCAAATTCAAAAATGTCCGGCGAGATGATATCAAAGGGGTAACCCAGGGTAAAGTGAATAAACATATGAAGAACTTTTCCCTCTTCCATACTGGTCTCCTCCATTTCAACATTCTCCACACGTCCCCCCTTTAGCGAGTAGAGCTGCTCTGAAGGCACGTCGGAATGATCAATATCTGTGGCAAATGGAGTGTTCGGGGGGATCAGGACGATCTTTTGCGGCTCCAGGTAAATTGTTTTATTGTACACAACCCAGGCGCGTCCTGAGCGGTTCCAGTAAAGCCTCCAGTAGGGGAAGGACATCTGCTGACTTTTCCATTCAGACATCCACCAATACCTGCAACACAGTAACCTGGGGAGAATTTCCTGGAACTCCTGAATTCTGGATGATGGATCTCCTTCGGGGGGTATTTCCTGGAACCTGAACAAAGCTTCAATGTTTATTTTGTATACAAATCTAGGAGATTTTTCCATTTCTTTGGCTTTCTTTCCTTTCTATCTTGCATTCAATTCTATTCGATCATATGAGTACAAGCCGGGAAGGATTCAGTTGTATTGCAGTTGATATGGGGGCAGGAAGCATCCGGGTGATGCTTGGCACCCTTAGCGGGGAAAAGATTGATCTGCAGGAGGTACACAGGATCCACAATGAGATTCAGGTTCAGCAGGGTCGCGATACCTGGGATATGGAGGGTATTGTACGCGAAATTCACATTGGAATATCAAGGGCCATCGAGGCATCCGAGGATGCTCCTGTGAGTATTGGGGTTGAATCATGGGGGGTTGATTATGTTTTGCTGGATGCGCATGGTGAACTTGTGGAGACCCCGGTGGCCTACAGGGATAAGCGAACCGAGGGAATGCAGGAAAAGTGGAGAACACTGATGGCCGATTCGGAGACTTTTGCACGGACAGGGATCAACTTCTATATTTTCAACACCCTCTATCAGTTGCTTTCTGCCAGAGGGAGCAAAGCAATGCAGCGAAGCTCAAAAATTCTTTTTGTTCCATGCTATATCAATTATCTCCTGTCTGGAACGGCGGTCAATGAGCTGACCATTGCATCCACCTCAGGGATGCTTAACGTGCGGGGGGATAAGTGGGATAGCGAAATCCTGCATAATCTTGACCTGGAGGAAGTAAAACTGGGCAAGGTGGTTGAACCGGGGACCATACTTGGACGGGTATGTCTGCCTGAGGCATGGGAGATTGACCTGGAAAATGTGGCAGTTTGCGGTCACGATACAGCATGTGTGGTTGCCGCTCTTCCGGTAGAGAACCCCAATTACGCTTTTATTTCAGCCGGAACCTGGTGTATTGTTGGGATTGAGGCGGACCAGGCATTGATCAGCGAAGAAGCAAGGCTCCTGGGTATTACCAATGAAAGGGGCTATGGCAACAGCTACCGTTCCCTGAAAAATATTGTGGGCCTCTGGTTGTTGCAGGGATTGAAAAAGCACCTGTCGTCCGATATTTCTTTTGCCCAGATGGAGGAGATGGTAAGTGAAGAAGCCGATATTCTCCAGGTGATAGATCCCGACCATCCCCTGTTTTACAATCCCGACAGAATGAAGGAGGCTTTTGATTCCTATTTTGAAAAGACAGGTCAAAGCATTCCCCGGCGTTTCAGCGATTATATCCGAAGCGCTTACGACAGTCTTTGCTTTTCTTTCAGGTTTCATATTGAACAGCTGGAACAGCTTTCCGGACGCTCCATAGAGGTGCTGCACCTGGTGGGAGGGGGAAGCCAGTCGGACTACCTGTGTCAGCGTGTGGCCAGCATATGCAAAAGAGAGGTGATCTCAGGTCCGGTTGAAGGGGCGGCCATGGGTAATATATTGATCCAGGGCATAGCCATGGGGAAGATAAAAGATCTTCAGGAGGGAAGAACAATAGTTCGGCGGTCATGCCAGGTAAAGAAATACACTCCGGGTAAGCTGACAGATAGCCTGGAAGTAAGATACAGTAAGTATTTAGCCATAAAAACATAGAACACAATGAGTGCAAAAAGATTGATTGGACAGGCCCCGAAAGTGGGCATCAGACCCACCATTGACGGTAGATTGGGAGGAGTCAGGGAATCCCTCGAAGAGCAGACCATGAAAATGGCCAGGAGTGCCGCGGCCTTAATAGAATCTGCCCTGAAGCATTCGGATGGTTCAAAGGTGGAGTGTGTGATTGCCGGTAGCTGTATTGGAGGGGTGGCCGAGGCGGCGGCTACTGCAGACAAATTTTCCCGTGCAGGAGTTGGAGTGAGCCTGACGGTGACTCCCTGCTGGTGCTATGGAAGTGAGACCATCGATATGGATCCCCTTCTGCCTAAAGCCATCTGGGGTTTCAACGGGACCGAGCGCCCCGGAGCAGTCTACCTGGCAGCCGCCCTGGCGGGTCACAATCAGAAAGGACTGCCTGCTTTTGGCATCTATGGCAAGGACGTGCAGGATTCAAATGATACGGAAATTCCTGAGGATGTGAAAGAGAAGATCCTGACCTTTGTAAAAGCGGGACTGGCAGTGGCCACCATGAAGGGTAAATCTTACCTTTCCATGGGCAGTGTGTCCATGGGCATAGCCGGCTCTATTGTGGATGCAAACTTCTTTGAAGATTACCTGGGAATGCGATGTGAATATTCGGATATGTCCGAGTTTACGCGGAGAATTGAGGAAGGCATATTTGATCCGGAGGAGCTTTCAAAGGCCATGGAATGGATTAAAATGAATTGCAGGGAGGGTAAGGACTATAATCCCTCAGAAATACAAAAATCTCCTGAAAAGAAAGCTGAGGAATGGGAATTTGTGGCCAAGATGGCCCTTATTGGCAGGGACCTGATGGTGGGAAATCCAAAACTTAAGGAAATCGGCTACGGGGAAGAGGCCCACGGGCACAATGCCATTGCGGCAGGCTTCCAGGGGCAGCGTCAGTGGACCGACCACTTTCCCAACGGGGACTTTATGGAGGCGGTACTCTGTTCTTCTTTTGACTGGAACGGGATTCGTCAGCCCTATATGCTGGCCACCGAGAATGACAGTCTGAACGGGGTAGCCATGCTCTTTGGACACCTGTTAAGCGGGGCAGCCCAGGTTTTCAGTGATGTGCGCACTTACTGGAGTCCGGAGGCAGTGAAGCGTGTTACGGGCTTTGAGCTGACAGGTGCTGCCAAAGATGGATTTATCCACCTGATCAATTCAGGACCATCAGCCCTGGATGGATCCGGGGAGCAGAAGATCGACGGGGAGCCTGCCATGAAGCCCTGGTATGAGATAAGTGAGGAAGAGGCCCGGGCCTGCCTGGACAATACCACCTGGGGAGCAGCCGATATTGGTTATTTCAGGGGAGGGGGATTTTCTTCCACATTTAATACAAAGGGTGGAATGCCCATTACTATGAGCAGGATCAATATCATCAAGGATCTTGGTCCGGTGCTGCAAATTTCAGAAGGCCGGACCATTGAGCTTCCTGAGGAGGTGCATCATACACTAAGCGAGCGAACCAACCCCACCTGGCCAACCACCTGGTTTGTCCCCAGGCTCACAGGGAAAGGAAACTTCAAAGATGTCTATTCAGTGATGGCCAACTGGGGTGCCAATCACGGGGCTTTCTCCTACGGTCACCTGGGTTCACAGTTGATTGCCCTGGCTTCCATGCTCCGCATCCCGGTCTGCATGCATAACGTCCCTGAAGATCAGATTTTCAGACCCAGTGCATGGTCAGCCTTTGGGATGGACAAGGAGGGAGCAGATTACCGGGCCTGCGAAGCATACGGACCAGTTTATAAATAGCATAGATACCCAGGATCCATGGCCCTCTCATGGAAGAACATTGTTTTTGTATTAAGTACTTCTTTACAGCATGAAGAAGAAGAGCTGCCATTCACAGTGCTCCTGAAAGAGATTGCTCTTCGGGTCAAAGTGGGCCCTTTGTTCACTCCTGTCCCGAAGATCTCCTGGCTTGTCTACTTCGCGGATTAAGATGCGCTTATAATTTTCATGCATCCTGACCAGAATCTTATTTTTCCTGATGGATAACAACTTTAGCCACTCTTCCTTCAGATCCGGCAACATAAAGTATATTTTTTCCTGGTACAGCGGTAGCTGCATAGTAGCCAGCAGAATCGATATATACCCAGTTCTTCCCCCCGTCTGCCGAATAGTCGCAACCAGTTTTCCCAATGGCAAAAAAGAGATCTTCATCCAGGGAGACAACACATGAGCGATAGGCTGCCGGCATACCGAGGGCCTCATGCCAGTGCCTTCCTCCATCTTCGGTGAAAATAGCTCTGGTGCCTTCCCTTTCCGGATCGTTAAAATCCCCTCCCACAGCTGCACCCTTGCCCGAATCTGAAAAGCTCACGGAAAAAAGACCTGCCGATGCTCCTGTCATAACAGGTGTTTCTTTAAATGTCCAGCTTTCACCATGATCAAAGCTGCATAATATCCTGGATCTTGTACCGCCGGTTACGATGAAAATTTCACCCGAAGGAAGATACTCTATACAGGTATTTGAAGCTGCAAAGTTTATCTCACCCTCTACGGATGAAGGGAGGTTTTTAAGACGCTTCCAGTTGTTGCCACCATCCTCAGTCTTTAAAACAAACACTTTATCATCCATGGGATCGCTGATAGCTATACCTTCCAGGTCGTTTGAAAATTTCAGAGAATTGAAAAATGCCCCTTCTGTTGGACTGCTGTATACCTGGCTCCAGCTTGCGCCTCCATCCGAGGTCATAAAGGCCCTCCCTGAGGGAGAAATATCCAGAACCAGGGCCCGATCAGCGTCCCAGGCATGCAAGCTCCTGAATTCGGTCTCCTCGCATCCCGGTATAATGCTTTGATTCCAGTTTAAGCCTCCATCCAGACTCAGATAGACCATTCCCTGACTTCCAGAGGTCCAGATTATATTCTCATCCACTGCATATATGGCTCGCAGGGAGCTGTTACCCGGAGTATTTACTTCCACAAAGGAAAAATGGAATATCTCTTCTGAGCAGCTAAGCTGCAAAGTAATTAGTACTATAAACAGACCTGAATATTTCATAATCAAAAATGCTATACAATTATCTGCTGACTTTTTGAGCAAAGATAAAAGCCTGGATCATGGGAGTCAATGAAATCAATATACCACATAATTTCCACTTAAATACTACTTTTATATCTTGGCCGCCTTGTAGTGAGTCAATATCTTTATTTATTAAAATAATAGCTTTCAACTATAAGGGAAACTTAATTGTTAGAGAAAAAAAGAGTCCTGTAAAGAAGCAAAACAACACCGGTACTTAATAGCTAAATAAGTGAAGATGATTTTATTTAATATTGAAGTGTATGTCCAGTTTTAAGTTACCACCCATATCCCCTTTGGCCGGTTCTTCTGTTTCTGTTCTTCGCAGAGTACTTAAAGGAAATCGTGTGGCTCCCCGCTATAAATTTAAAGTAGGTGTCACTAAAGTTTTTGTACTGTTTACTTCTGCTTTTCATTGGATTGATAGTTTATATTTCAGAAGAAAGCTCAAAAGATTCTCTTTTAAAGAATCACCCCTGTTTATTATTGGGTACTGGCGAAGTGGTACTACCTTCCTTCATAATCTACTGACCATGGATCCTGAATCAGGATTTGTAACAACCTATCAGGCTGTATTCCCCAATAACCTGAAAAGCGCCTGGTTGTTCAGGACTTTTATGAAGATATTTATGCCAAAAAAGCGATGGGGTGATAATGTGAAAATGTCCGTTAAGCATCCCCAGGAGGATGAATATGCCTTAAGCAATATGACCCACGAGGCCTTTTACCACTATTTCTATTTCCCCTCCACGTATCGATCACTCTACCGCAAGTACATCAGGTTTGA
>CAYWGP010000044.1:0-21523 GCA_964458155.1 uncultured Bacteroides sp. | reverse complement strand
ACCCCGAAACAGATGCTGAATCCTCCACATTAAAGGCGCATTACAAGCAGGTTCAGATTGATTTAATGAAACTTGCTGAGGTAGTGGAGGATCTAAAGAAGTAGGATGTGAAAATCCATTCAAGAAGTATTTTCATTATTTATCTTCTGGGGCTTTTGCTCATTGCCCTTTTTTTGCTTGATCTCACAATGGGCAGCCTGAGCATTACTTTAAGGGAAATACTTGGCTTTTTTACAGGCAGGGATACACTTTCTGAACAACAGGAGCTGATTCTGACCAGGTTCAGACTACCCAGGCTGGCTACTGCACTTATGGCAGGTGCAGCTCTTCCAGTATGTGGATTGCAAATGCAAACACTATTCAGAAACCCGCTTGCAGGACCCTACGTGCTCGGGATCAGTTCAGGAGCAAGCTTTGGTGCGGCACTTGTTGTTCTGGGTGCCGGAGCCACAGGCATTGTTGCTACCTGGAGCCTGGCAATTGCTGCATGGATAGGAGCGGGAACCGTAATGTTGCTCCTGCTCTTCGTATCATTCAGAATTAAAGATGTGATGACCATCCTGATCCTTGGAATTATGTTTTCCAGCGGACTGGCAGCCATCATCAGCATCATGCAATACTTTAGCCAGGCCTCGGCCCTGAAATCTTTTGTGATCTGGAGCATGGGCAGCCTGGGTAATGTTACCGGTGCCCAGCTCAGTATAATGGCATGGGCCATTTTACCCCTTCTCGTGCTTACCCTTGCTTATTCAAAGGTTCTCAATGGCTTGATGCTGGGAGAGGAGTATGCCCTGACAATGGGAATTCGCATTCAGCGTACCCGGCTCATTATTTTCACTACCACCAGTATACTTGCAGGCACAATTACTGCCTTCTGCGGCCCCATTGGCTTTATCGGGATAGCAGTGCCTCATATGGCCAGATTTCTGTTGAACCGTTACGATCACAGAATATTGCTACCCGCAAGTATGCTTACAGGGATGGTGGTAATGTTATTTAGTGATATTTTATCCCGATTACCGGGTACTGAGCAAATATTACCCATCAATGCAGTCACATCTTTGATCGGCATTCCTGTGGTGATCTGGCTTGTTGTTATGAACCGGAAAGCACAATCATTCTGATGTCTGAGACTCAATCGGAACATATTATTTCGCTGGATCGCTTTACAATTGGTCACCAAAAGGATAATGCCCTGTTGAGCCATCTGAATCTGACGGTAAACCGGGGCGAGATGGTGGCCCTGATCGGAAGGAACGGTACGGGGAAAAGCACACTTTTAAAATCCATGATCGGATTGATTTCGCCCCTGGCTGGGAGCTGTTTGCTGGAAGGCAGGCCCCTGAATGAATATTCCCTTCTCCAGAGAGCCCGGATGCTGAGTTTTGTGTCCTCACAATTGACTCAGCTTCCCTCTCTGACTGTAGGAGAACTGGTGGGATTGGGTAGGATGCCTTATACAGGATGGATGGGGCGATTGAGAGATGATGACCGGAACCTTATCAGGCAGGCGCTCATGGAGGTGCAAATGACTACCTTTGAAGACCGCAAACTGGATTGTCTGAGTGATGGGGAAAGACAACGGGCAATGATTGCCCGGGCATTTGTCCAGGATACACCCTTAATGGTTCTGGACGAACCAACTGCATTTCTTGATATTCCCAATACCTATGACCTTATAAGACTCCTGAGCAGTTTCAGGGACAAGGGCAGGTCCGTTGTCTATTCCACCCATGATCTGGAAACAGCCCTGCAGTGTGCCGACAAGTTGTGGGTAATTCATGAGGGTAGAATTCTGGAGGGTGCTCCTGAGGATCTTGGACATTCAGGCCTGTTCAATGAGTTGTTTTCTGCCTCGGGAATAAGGTATGACGAGCTTAGCGGACGTTTTCTCTTCACGGTCAGGCACAGGGGGGCACTGAGCCTTTCAGGAGAAGCAGATGAAGCGCGAATATGGACCCGCAACACAATGGAGAGACTGGGCTTTCATATTGAAGAGAGTGCTTCCATGCAGCTTATTATTGAGGCGTCCGATGAGGGAACAAGCTGGATTCTTCAGAATGAAGGCAAATCAAAACGCTTCAATAATCTATATACACTGGCCCGGTTCTTGTCGCACGAATAATAATTCAGTAATTTGTAAGCGAAAACTAAATTTCCTGAGCATGAAGGTAAAAAGGATTATTGCGTATACACTATCGGTATTGGTGCTTCTCTTTTCAATAGTGGCTATTCTGGGAATCTGGGATATTGTCGAAATTGAAGACCTTATCGCGAACATGTTTAAATCCCTGATGGTGATTCTGGCTGCAGCAGCTGTGATTGTGCTTATTTTTTCCATTCTGGACCGCCCCGACAGACCCGATCTCAGGGAGCCGGGCGAGGTTTAGGCAAGCAGTCTGAGGATTTTTTCTGCACTGGTCCTGTTGGAGAATTCCTGCAGGGCCTTTTTTCGTTTCCTGATCTGGGATTCATCAAATACCTGGAGCATGAGATCATGAATCTGCAGTTCCAGCTCACGACCCGATCTTGAAACTGTACATAAGTCCTCCAGGCCGCTACCCTCGACCATTTCAGGGTTAACAAGGCAGTGTCTGCCAGCATAAAGTGCATGCAAAAGCTTGAGTTTAATTCCGGTCGATTGTCCGGTAAAGAGCAGGTTGATATGTGCATGGGCGATCAAACTGTCGATTTCTTCGTCGCTAGGGTCAGGAATCAGCCTGATATTTTTATAACGAGCAACTTTCTTCCGAAAACGCTCAGAAGGATTTTTTCCGGCCACAATTACCTGGTAAGGAAGGTGCGAGAGCCTTTTTCCGGCCAGTGAAATAAACATTTCCGAATTCTCAACAACCCCCAGGTTTCCATGATACAGAATATAGGTTCCAGAACCTGGCAGCGAACTGAGCTCCTCATACCTGTGAAATGCCGGTATAAATATGGCTTCTCCGTAATTTTCCCTGAAGTATGATACTTCATGCCTGGCGATACTCAGTATATGATCGGCCTGATGCAGGATTTTTTCATAGCGTTTTAATTTCGCAGCCTCCGATCGGAAGAAAAGCTTATGCAAGGGATTTCTGGTAGACCTGGCGAGTCCGCGATAATAATGATGTTCAATGTTGTGCGTCCTGACCAGGGTCTGCTTCCTGGCCTCTAAACATTGCTGCATAATTCCGGTGGAATGTAAACCTTCGAAAAGCACTGGGAAAGAGTCGGCAAGAAGGTTTTTCGGCATGGTATTTGTACCTCTTGTAACAACAATATAAGGGTCGGACTGAAATAAATATTTCATTCCATGCTTTCGACGATAGTAATAGACTTTAAAGCAGAGATCCTCGAGTTCTTTGGAATGTAAGCGTCCGTATTCAAAACAGTGCAGAATAATCCGGACTCCGGCCTGTGATAGAGCCTTTAATTTGAAGTAAATATCTATAACTCCGCCGTAGTCTGCCGGGTAGGGGACATTGAAAGAGACAATATGAAGATATTGTGATGACATATTAAACCCATACACCTGGTGATTGTCTAATTGTTAAAGATAGGGCAAAAATATTAACAAAATTTAATGAATTTTTTCACAATTTAGTGCAACTTTTTTGGAAATTGCGCGTTATAAAAATGTAGAGACTTTATTGATTATCAATTAGATAATTTCGTTCTTTAAATTCTACATTTCTTTTCATAGATTTAGTTTTAGGGTTAGTTTAGTTTTAAGGTCCCTCGGCGCCCGCCGGGGGATCTTTTTTTTATCTTTGCACCTCAGCTTACAACATGCAAAAAATTGATCAGTTAATAAGGCTCCTTATTGTCGATGCAATCAGCGAGACATGGGGAAATCCACCGGGGGAAGAACAGGTGCAGATTCAGAAAACCAGACGAGAGTTTGATGGCGATTTCACTGTGGTTGTTTTTCCGCTGCTTCGCTATTCAAAACTTAGCCCGGAAGAGACAGCTAATGTGCTTGGAAAGTACCTGCTTGAAAATTCCCCCCTGCTATCTGATTTTAATGTAATCAAAGGCTTCCTTAACCTGGTGGTGGAACAGCAGTACTGGAAGAATTTCCTCGAAAGCGATCTGCAATCAGAAACTTTCGGGACCATAGAGCCAGGAAAGGAATCTCCCCTGGTCATGGTCGAATACTCCTCGCCTAACACAAATAAACCCTTGCACCTGGGACACATCAGGAATAACCTTCTGGGCCACTCCATCTCGCGGATTCTTGAAGCTGCAGGAAACAGGGTTATGCAGGTAAACCTGGTGAACGACCGGGGTATTCATATCTGCAAATCGATGCTGGCATGGAAGAAAGAAGGCAATGGGGAAGACCCGCTATCTTCAGGGAAGAAAGGTGACCACCTGGTGGGCGACTATTATGTAAGGTACGATCAATTGTACAAAGCTGAGGTTCAGGAGCTTATCGACAAGGGCTTAAGCAGGAAAGAGGCTGAGACCGATGCGCCCATACTCCATGAGGCCCGTGAAATGCTGAGGAGATGGGAGGCAGACGATCCTGAAGTTCGTTCGCTCTGGAGCACTATGAACGGATGGGTATATGATGGTTTTGAAAGCACCTACCGGCGGCTTGGGATCTCCTTTGATAAGACTTTTTATGAATCTGAAACGTACCAGCTGGGAAGAGAACTGGTGCTGAAAGGTTTCCGCGAAGGAATACTTTACAAAAAGGATGATGGTTCGGTCTGGGCGAATCTGGAAGAAGAGGGTCTTGATCATAAACTGCTGTTACGTTCTGACGGAACGTCGGTGTATATGACCCAGGACATAGGTACGGCCCACCAGAGATATGAAGAGTCTGGATTCAGTTCGCATATCTATGTGGTTGGAAACGAGCAGAATTACCATTTCCAGGTGCTGACCATTGTGTTAAAGAAGCTGGGGTACCTCTGGGCAGATAAACTCTATCATCTTTCCTACGGGATGGTTGAACTTCCCGAAGGTAGAATGAAATCCCGGGAAGGCACGGTGGTTGATGCCGACGATCTGATGGATGAAATGGAAGATACGGCCAGACAGATGTCAGAAGAATTGGGCAAGCTGGAGAATTTCAGTGATGAGGAGAAGAGCCGTATCTACAGACAGGTGGGAATGGGTGCCCTTAAATATTTTATTCTGAAAGTGGATCCTAAGAAGAATATGACCTTTGATCCTCGGGAGTCGGTCGATTTTACTGGAAATACAGGTTCGTTCATACAATATACTTATGCCCGCATCCGTAGTGTATTGAGAAAAGGAGCAAAAAAACATAAAGGTACAAGTCAGGAGAATCTCAATGAAAAGGAGATAGCCCTGATCAGGATGATGTATGATTTCCCAGGCACACTTTTGGAAGCATCCCGAGCATTGAATCCTTCACTGATTGCCAATTTCCTGTACGAATTGGCCAGGGAGTTTAACCAGTTCTATCATGATCATAGTGTTCTGAGTGCGGAAACTGAGGGGCAGGTGAGTCAGCGCTTATTGCTTTCAGAAGCTGCAGGGTATATAATCGAGACTGGTATGGAGCTTCTTGGAATCGAAGTTCCGGAGCGTATGTAAGAGCTTGTTTGGATAATGTAAACATGAAACAGGGTATTCTTATAATTCTTCTACTGGCCATGACGCTTGGAGCCTCGGGTCAAAAAAGCAGGGTGATGGCTGTGATGCAGATGATTGATGCGGAGAAATACGATGAGGCCAAAGAAACCATTGAACAGGCAATATGGAACGAAAAGACTTCCAGGTGGCCCCGTACATACTATGCAAAAGGATTGCTCTGCCAGACGGCCTATGAGGGAGGTAAAAAAACAAACCTTTATCCCGATCAGTTATTTGTAGCCTACGATTCTTACGAAAAGGCTCTGGAATTGGATGCCAGGGAACGTCTGCATAACAGCATTAAGCAGAAATACTACCTCCTTGCAAACGATTTTATAAAATTTGGACAGGAGCTTTATACGAAAAAAGATTACAGTGCTTCTTTGCAGGCATTTGAGAGTGCACTGCTTATTGGTAAAAGTGAAATGATCTCGGCTAAAACGGATACAAACCTGGTTTATAATACAGCTATGGCCGCTTATGAAAGTGAAAACTGGGATAAGGCCATCCAGTACCTGACCGGCTTGCATGAGGATGCCTATTCAACCAACGTCACATTCTTGCTGGCCACGGCCTGCATGGAAGCAGGCGACAGCATACGCGGCGAAGAAGTATTGAAGGAGGGAATAGTATTGTATCACTACGACGAAACCCTCCTTATGTACCTGGTTAACCTTCTGGTAGATTCAGACAGATTGGGCCCTGCCATGGAGGTCATCGACAGAGCAGTGAAAGCCAGTCCCGAGAGCTCCCGGTTTCATTGGGCAAAGGGTTTGATCTACAGGCGAATGAATAATTATGAAGAAGCCGTTGAGAGCTTTCTTAAGGCCGCTGAACTTTCCCCGGATCAGGCAGCCCTCTGCTACCACCTTGGGGTGTGCTATTACAATATGGGAATTGAGCTTCGGGAATCGGCCCTGAAAATAGATGAAAATAACGAGTACCTGGAGATCAGGGAGCAGTATCTCGAAAAGTTCAGGGAGGCTGTTGAATGGCTTGAATTATCCTATGAGCTGGATCCGGCAAACGAGGAAACTGTTTCCAAGCTTTCCCAGCTCTATTACCAGCTTCAGATGAAGGAGGAACAGGAAAGTTTGCAGCACTTACTAAATGATTAGAATTTAAACTGCAGCGACAATCCAAGAAATTCTTTAAACTGGGTCTTGGCAACTTTCTTTTCGCTTCCATCGGGCAGGAGGATTGGATTTCCTTCAGAATCAAGCAAGGGAAAACGGACATCATCATCATAGATCAGGTGCAGATTCAGGCGGATAGTAAAGAACCAGTTTATTTTTTGATCCATGATCATTTCCCAGTCAACATCCACATTCTGGGGATTGTTCAGATAGCTGGAGAATAGTCTGATACGGTTTACAATGGTGAGATCCTTGTAGGGGCTGACCTTGTTGTCAATGACAATCTGTGCACCCATTTCCTGTTTTGCCTTTTTTCCCGCTTCGATACCATATTTGGTCTGGTCAAAGAGGGCGGTATCCAGCACAAAGGTGTTTCTGTAGGAGAGGGGGGCTATGTTAATGGTGGTGTTCTTGATTGGTTTATATTCAAAACCAAGACCCACAGTAAGGGATGCAGGATTCAGGAATTTGGAGACAGGTACAGAGTCGTTGGGGTAATCATATCCTTTTGCCAGCTGGTTTTTCATGTAGAATGAAGCACTCATTCCGATTTTCCCCCAGGCATTCCGGTTGTACTTGGAATCAATTTCAAAGAGGTCATTATTTTTACTGAACCCCTTTTCTGCAGTTTGCAGGGTTCCGAACTGCAATCTCACGGCATTAATCCACTGGGTATTAGACTCTTTATTGTTATAGGTAGCTTTGCCCAAAAGGTCAATCATGGTACTGAAAGAGCTTTCTCCTCCTTCTGTCCAGTTAGTGAGATAAGTCTGATTCAGGGATAAGGTGCTCCCTAATCCATATTCCCAAAAGATGGGTTCCGGTTCAAGCTCTGATACCGCTATGAGCGATGTTTCCGGCATTTTAATAAATTCTGGAAGGTGATGGATTTCCTCTTTCATCAGACGCATGATGCTAACATCATCCTCCATCATCAGGCTGATCTCATTGTGAGCCGGATTGCCAATCCAGAGCGTAATAGAATCATTGTTATAGTTCTTCACCCAGAACCTGTATGCATCATTGTCCCCCTGGCTTAACCAGAAGGGGGTCCTTTTCCCATACATATCATTAACCCACAGGATGGTGGAATCCCGTTCGCTGGTGTATTCAAGCAGCGTATTTACAGCCTGCTGAAGCGAATCCAGCTGATGCGCTCCTTCCACAATCATAAAGGGTGACTCCTCGTCTGCCTTCCATGTGATCCCCGTCTTGAAATAGTCCACCCTGCTGAGGTCGGATGACAATACCCCTGTCAATTCATTCCTGTTAAGGGACGGAAATATCTGGTTTTCACGATATGTATGCATACTAATCCCAAGAGACTCAATGGCAAATGTGTCGATCTCTGTGACCCTGAGGGTGTCGGGAACAGCAATCCGGGAAGTTGAAATTGCAATGGTATCAGAGCTTGAAGTAGTGTCTTCAGGGTAGATCAATCGAACATCCTGTTTTAGATAAAGGCCGGGGCTCCATCCTTTGGAATCTACCAGGAAAGTAGAATCATTCAACCATCTCAGCTCAATGCTGTCGCTTACAGGCGGATCAATTGTATGCACTTCCACAAAACTGAAATCTTCCTTTACAAGTCTGGCACGCACTGAATCAAATGGTTCTACGGTATGATCCAGAAGACGTAGCAGTGCGTCTCGCACCGGATCTTCCTGCGACTGCCAGAGTGTATTGCTATTCACTGCCCGATCCAAATAGTCCCAGGCGGCAGTGGTGCTGAATTGAGTTTTAAAGAAGATTGAATCACTGGTAATTGAATCTGACTCAACACTTGTTTGTGCTACGAGGATACAGGTCATCAGACTAGCCAGTGCCAGTAACGACAGTCGTTTCATGATTGTGGTTTTTGATACCGTTTGTTAAACGGATTCCAGTCAATAAATATTTCTTTTGGCAGCAAGAAGTGTATTGCTGAGCAGAGATACCCTTGTCATGGGACCAACACCACCTGGGACAGGTGTAATAAAGGAACACCTGGGTGCCACTTCGTCAAATATCACGTCGCCTTTTAATCGGAAACCCGATTTGGTCTCACTGGATGGAACGCGGGTTGTGCCCACATCGATCACAACAGCTCCTTCCTTCACCATATGCCCTTTGACAAAGCCGGGAACTCCCAGGGCAGCTATCAGGATATCGGCCGATGCGCAGAGCTCCTCCAGGTCCCTGGTGCGGCTATGTGCAACAGTAACAGTTGCATTCATGGACTTCTGGGACATCAGTATGCTCATGGGCCTTCCCACAATATTGCTTCTGCCTACCACCACACAGTGTTTTCCCGAAGTCTCAATCTGGTAGCGTTTCAGCAGTTCAATGATTCCAAACGGGGTGGCTGAAACAAAGGAGGGAAGTCCTATTACAGTACGTCCCACATTTACCGGGTGAAAACCGTCCACATCTTTTGCAGGATTGATTGCTTCTATAACTTCCTGCTCATTGATATGCCCGGGAAGGGGCAGCTGAACAATGAAACCATCCAATCCGGGATCGTCATTAAGCTCTTTGATTTTCCCAAGGAGCACCTCCTCTTTTACATCTTCATCGAAACGGATCAGTGAGGAACGGAATCCAACCTCTTCACAATCCTTGATCTTGTAGGCAACGTAAGTTTCACTACCTCCATCATGACCCACCAGAATAGCTGCCAGGTGAGGTGGCCTGTTGCTGTCC
The DNA here is from genome assembly GCA_964458155.1 of uncultured Bacteroides sp. GTDB lineage: Bacteria > Bacteroidota > Bacteroidia > Bacteroidales. Next base: position 12,110 of record CAYWGP010000044.1, on the reverse strand, counting down.
AGAACCAGCTGATCAACCTCTTCCTTAATTTCAGCTTTAATTGCCTTTGCGGTGGCTTTACCATCAATTAATTGCATATTATCTCATGTTAGGAATGCGCATTTTCTTTCCGGTAGTCATCGTCTTCATCATCTTTCTAGTCTCATCAAACTGTTTAATCAGTCTGTTTACTTCAGGAACAGTGGTGCCACTTCCATCTGCAATCCTTTTTCTTCTACTACCATTTAAAAGTCTCGGGTTGGAACGTTCTTCGGGAGTCATTGAGTTGATAATGGCCTCAATTCCCTTGAATGCATCGTCGTCCATATCCAGGTTTTTCATGGCCTTACCCATGCCCGGGATCATACCGGCGAGATCTTTGATGTTTCCCATCTTTTTGATCTGTTGAATCTGTGCCATAAAATCAGTGAAGTCAAACTGGTTCTTGGCTATCTTTTTCTGAAGCTTGCGTGCCTCTTCCTGGTCGTACTGTTCCTGGGCCTTCTCTACCAGGGATACGATATCACCCATGCCAAGGATCCTGTCGGCCATCCGCTTGGGATGGAAGGCATCCAGCGCATCCATCTTCTCGCCGGTACCAACAAACTTTATGGGCTTGTCCACAACTGTGCGGATCGAGAGCGCCGCACCACCACGTGTATCACCATCCAACTTGGTCAGCACCACGCCATCATAATCGAGTCTTTCATTGAACTCCTTCGCAGTATTCACTGCATCCTGTCCGGTCATGGAGTCGACCACAAAGAGAATCTCGTGAGGAGTGACAGCATCCTTGATGGCTGCAATTTCTTTCATCATCTCCTCATCAATGGCAAGCCGGCCCGCAGTATCCACAATAACTGTGTTATATCCCTTTTGTTTGGCTTCTCTGACTGCGGCTTTTGCAATTTTTACGGGATTCATGTTCCCATCTTCGGTGTAGACCGGAACACCGACCTGTTCTCCCACGACTTTTAACTGATCGATGGCTGCAGGACGGTAGACGTCGCCTGCTACCAGCATTGGCTGTTTTCCCTGTTTCGTTTTAAGATGATTGGCCAGTTTTCCCGAAAAGGTGGTCTTACCCGACCCCTGCAAACCTGCGATCAGGATTACCGTGGGATTTCCTTTAAGATTCATGGCCACATTTTCACCTCCCATGAGTTTGCTCAGGTGGTCATGAACGATCTTTACCATCATATCAGAGGGCTTGAGGGATGTCAGGATTTCCTGACCAAGCGCCTCTTCCTTGACCTCTTCGGTAAATTGTTTGGCGATTTTAAAATTTACGTCGGCATCCAGAAGGGCCCTTCTTACATCCTTCAGGGTCTCCGCAACATTGATTTCGGTAATTCGCCCCTGTCCCTTGAGCATTTTAAAGGATCGCTCAAGTCTTTCTGATAGATTTTCGAACATCTGCAGTTGATATTTATCAAGCTGCAAAAGTAGCTAAAATCGATTAAAATTCCGCCTCTATTCTGATGGCTCAACAAGGAGAGTTCCCAGAATATGAATATTGTTCAGGTCAGAGTAGTCATAGATGTAAAAACCATCTTCACCAATCATAAACAGGAAGTTGTCCAGAGGGATCACATCATAGGCATTGATCCCGGGGAACGCAGCAATTAAATTGCCGGTAATATCCTGTTCATTGCTGGCATCGTAAACATTTAATCCAAACTCTCCCTGGCATAAAAACAGAGTTCCGTTATCAATGCCCAGGCCATAGGGATTGTTCACGGAGAAAGAAGAAAGACGCTTGGGAGCATATTTGTCGGAAATGTCAACCACCTCTAAAAGGTCCTGGGTTCCTCCACAGGTATTTCCCGAGCGAAGGGTAACATAGGCCCTGTCACCTTCCACCACAACCGGATCACAGGCAGTAATATGCTGGTAGGTGGATAGTAAATTGGGGGATGCGGGATTAAGCAGGTCCAGGATATGCATTCCATTTGAAGTGCCCACGTAGAGATAATCATCTGCTATAAATACGGTTTCAACCAAACCCCATAGTTCCAGCTCATTCTCTACCTTCAGATTGTCAGTGTCGGCAATGTTTATACTTTTCAACTTCCATGAACTCTCAAGTGCATACAGATAGTCGTCATAGGTAATAAAGCGGGCCATGGATCCTCCCACACCATAGGTGTTGGCATTTGGCGCGGCTACACCGCCGGCATCCATATAGCTTGATTCCAGGCGGTAACCCCAAAAGACTGGCCAGGGGTAGGGGTTCGGGTACACCTCCCGGGTAATCTTCTTTATCTCGTATCCTTTGATCACTCCCTTATCCTGGTCAATCTCATCCAGGGGGTAATCGTAATCGTAGGGAGGAATGATGTATTCAAAAAGATCTTCAATCCTAAGGTCCAGAACCGGCTGTTCCGGATTGGAGATATCGATCACCAGCAAATCCACATAGCTTTCAGCATAGAGCAGATTATTTCGGATAGCCATATCCACATTTCCCGGGACCTCCATAAAAGCTTTGAGCTCAGGATTGGTGGGATCGCTAAGGTCCACCACATGTATCCCCTTCTGATACTCGTTTACAAACATATGGGAACCGTAGAATATGATCTTTCCCGGCTTTTCCAGCGATGCTGCGCTACTTATCTCAAAGGAAGAGCGAAGCTCATCAAATGTCAGGTAGATGGGTACATTGGCCAAATAGGTCTGTAAACGTTTGTCCTCACAGGAGCTAAGCGCTATGACTATTATGGAGGAAAGAACAAGCAGGCGTTTCATTTGTGATGTTTTATCAGGTTGTTTTGCTCTTAGGATGCAGGAGAGCAGCTCCCGGTTGCGTGGATACGCAACCTTTTCCGGGCTAGCTTCATCCTGACAGAAAACAAACCCTGTATGAAAAAGATCATTTCCCTCAGAATCAAGTATACACTTGCACTTGCCTTTCTATTTAGCGCAGCGGTTTCCCCTCTTTTGCTGGCCCAGGAAGCGGACCATGTTTACCTGAAAACAGGCAGTGTGATTCGTGGAAATATTCTTGAGGTTGACCCTGCAGATCATGTGAAAATTGAAGATTTGTGTGGTAATATATGGTATTATAAAATTGCAGAAGTGGAGAATATAAGTTCTGAACCTTATGAATCGAAACTTAAGACAAGTCAGGCCTCTCTGGGTTTTGATGCAGGATTTGTCAATATGACCTCCATAGGATTCCTGGTGGGATCCTCCCATAATTCTCAGGTGGCTCCCTTCAGTCTCTTGATGGTCAATGGTTACCGTCTTTCCAATGGCTTCTTTTCGGGAATCGGAACAGGGGTTGAATTCTTTTCCACCAGCTATTTACCTCTTTTCTTAGACCTGCGTTATGATGTCATAGGGAAGGATGTGGTACCCTATGTGGTGGCTAAAGGGGGATATGGTTTTCCATTGACTGCTGATTACTCCGAATATAATAACTCTTACGAATATTCAGGTGGAGCCTTATACGGGGCAGGGATAGGATTGAAGATCAGGACCAGGAATCATTTTGCCTGGGATATCGAGGTGCTCTACCGCTACCAGAAGACCTCTTACTCTGAGACATACGACTGGAACAACCAGGAGTATGAATATGAGGATATTTTTAACCGGATAGAGATTCGTTTAGGGTTCTATATAGACTAATCCTGGCAAGTGGATTAGGTTTTCCTCCCGGCCCGCTGATGCATCGTCTTTAGTGGGCCGATTTTCTTATTCTGTTTTTTTGCTACTCAAGCGCAGAACAAGGTATCCTGATACTCCTGCAATTAGAGATCCAATCAGGATTCCGGCTTTGGCTGAATCCAGCAGGTAGGCGTCGCCATAGAAGGCCAGGTTGGCCACAAAAATGGACATGGTAAAGCCTACCCCGGCCAGTAGTGAAATCCCGGTTATCTGTTTAAAATTAACCCCTTCAGGCAGCTCAGCAAAACGAAACTTTACTCCCAGCCAGGATAGAAGTGTAATACCGATAAGCTTCCCCACTACCAGACAGATCACAATGATGCCACCAAGCATGGAGTCAAGATTTCCATCGCCTTTGAAAGATACCCCGGCGTTGGAGAGGGCAAAGAGTGGCATAATCAGGTAAGCCACCCAGTTGTGCAAGCGGTGCTCAAGTAGCTGCAGGGGCGACTGTACTTTTTCAGTCCAGTCCTCCAGGTCGTCAATGCCCTCGATTTGGTCTTTTGTTAACAGAGGTGAATCAGACTCTCCCGAATCTTTTATATCATCCACAATATTATAGAGTTTCGCTACATAGGTACGCACGTTTATGCGCTGCCTGATTGGTATGGTGAAGGCCAGGAGAATGCCGGCGATGGTTGGATGGATACCCGCTTTCAGGAAGAGGACCCAGATGATAATACCAAAGAATATTATTAACTCCCTGGCATAGATTCGCCGGTAGGAAAGAAAGAACAGGATGGCCAGCAGTACAAAAGCGATGGCAATTAGAGACCATTGAATGGTTTCGCTGTAAAAGAGTGCAATGACCATCACGGCACCCAGGTCATCCACAATGGCAAATGCAGTCAGAAATACCTTCAGGCCCAGGGGAACCCTTTTCCCAAGAATTCTCAGTATGGCCAGGGAAAAGGCAATGTCAGTGGCCATTGGGATTCCCCAGGCATGAGAGTTTTCAGGATTTTTATTCAGGAGCAAAAACAGAAGTACCGGAACAAGCATACCTCCGATAGCGGCAAAGAGTGGAAAGGAAGCTTTCTTTACCGTGTTCAGTTCGCCGATAAGCAATTCCCTCTTGATCTCCAGTCCGATCAGAAAAAAGAAAATGGCCATTAAGCCATCGTTGATCCATAGAATCAGAGGCTTGATCAGTTCAAAACCGGAAGTGCTAATTCCCAGCTTATATTGCCAGAGCGATTGAAACTGGTCAGCCAGGGGTGAGTTAGCCAGTATCAGGGCCAGCACTGTTGCTCCAAACAGCAACATACCACTCAGACTTTCAACCCGGACAAACTTCTGAAATGGGGTATTAATGATTTTTCTAACCATGATCTAATTTATTGATGTATTGCTTTCGATTCTGAGTGGTTCCGACAAAACAGAACCAGCCACAACCAATCCGACCGAAAAGTGGAGAAATATGGAGAAAGAAAAACCATATCAGGATTACAAAACTTATCGCACCCCAATAAATGGAGTGCCAGATAAAGCCAAAATTGAATAGTCTGAAAAACACCGGGGTTAAAAGCAGAAAGAGAATCCTGCTAAAAGTGTTCCGGAAAGATAGTCCTTTTATCATGCAATCTTCATCGAATAGATAGGTATAATAAAGTTAAAAATTCCTCTTGATAAACCGAACGAAGCCTAGGCCGGAAGCGTGTAAAGGATGCCGGCATCCGGACCCAGAGGCAAACCGAGAAGTAACCAGGCCACCAGAAGTAAGATCCAAACAAACAAAAAGGCCATGGAGTAAGGGACCATGGTAGCAATGATAGTACCTATACCGGCTTTTGGATCATATTTCTGGTAGAAAGCAATGATCAGGGCAAAGAAGCTCATCATTGGAGAGATTACATTGGTCACACTGTCGCCAATACGGTAAACCACCTGTGACAGTTCCGGTGAATAACCCATGATCATGAACATGGGGATAAAGATGGGTGCAAGGATGGCCCATTTGGCGGAGGCGCTGCCCATCAACATATTAATGGTAGCAGATAAGAGAATAAACATGATCATCAGGGGGATCAGGCCTATATTGGCCGAGATCAGAAGGCCGGCCCCTTTCACTGCCATGATAATACCCAGGTTACTCCATTTGAAATATGCCACGAACTGGGCAGCAAAAAAAACCAGTACCAGGTAGGTGGCCAGTGACTTCATAGAAGCGGCCATACCATTGATCACATCTCCATCATTTTTAAACGACCCGGTAGAAAAGCCATAGGCAAGGCCCATCCCGGCGGCGGTAATAAAGAGCATGGCAACCACGCCTCGTATTAAGGGAGAACTCAATAATCCACCGTCAGATCCCCGCAAGAAACCTTGATCAGGAATGATCCCGATCAGGGTTATAGCAAGGATACCCAAAAAGGTGAAAAGGGCCATGAGCAATCCCTTTTTTTCTTTCTTACTTAACTTTTCAAAAGACTGGTCCTGTTTTTTTATTTCTCCTTTGTAAGTGCCAAGCCTGGGTTCTACGACTCGTTCTGAAATAAATGTTCCTGTAAAGGCGATGATGAAAGTGGAGGCTACCATAAAATAGTAGTTGGCAGTAGGATTAACTTCATAGGTGGAGTCCAGTATTTGGGCAGCCTCTGTGGATAATCCAGCCAGCAAAGGATCCACCGTGCCAAGCGCAAGGTTTGCACTGAATCCGCCTGAAACTCCCGCAAATGCTGCCGCCATGCCGGCTACCGGATGTCTGCCCACTGCAAGAAACACAACTCCGGCCAATGGGATCAGCAATACATATCCCACATCGGCGGCAACGTTGGAAACGATCCCTGCAAATACTATCACAAAGGTGAGCAATTTACCCGGGGCATTCAGCACCAGAAGTCTGATAAGAGCATGGATCAGGCCACTCTGTTCAGCAACGCCAATTCCAAGCATTGCAACAAGGACAATGCCCAGGGGAGCAAAACCGGTGAAGTTGTCAACCATTTCCAGCAGTATCCTGTGCACACCGTCGTGTGAAAGGAGGTTCACGGGCCGGACAATCTCCTTGGTGCCGGGGTGTATTACCTCCCATCCCAGAACGTGGCCCAGAGCTGAAATCAGCAATGCCGCCAGTGCAAAGAGGGCAAATAATGTAGCAGGGTGGGGCAGTGCATTACCCACCCTTTCCGTCCAGTTTAGAATATTCTGCAGAAGGCTTCTTTTCTTCTTGGTATCACCCATAGCACTTTGGATTACTCATTTGCCGGGTGAAAATAGGAATTCTTTTGAGAAGGGAAGCAATGTTTGCCGATCCCGGCGCTATAATTGGCTATTCAAAGTTACAGTTTGAATTTATAATTATATAATATAACTTATAATTATTATAATACGCAATAATAATATATCAGGCTAAGCTTCTGGAACTATTGCAATTTTAACTAATGTAGCCGATCCCTTTCTCCACCAGTTCGTTGTAGCGCTTTATATTAAATGAGTACAGATAGGGGGCCTTATGGGCTCCTCCGGAGAGCTGCTTCCCATGCCGGTCCAGGAAGCCCAGTTTTAGCATTTTCTTTTGAAAATTGCCACGGTCCAATTCTCTGAGAAGGATTTTTTCATAGAGGGTCTGGAATTCTTTCATGGTGAATTTCTCGGGCAGCAATGACAGGCCAACCGGCATATAGTTGATCCGGTTTCTTAGTTGTTCAAGCGCTTTTTCGACAATATGCCTATGATCATAAAGTAATGCCGGGAGCTCGGTCACCGGTAACCATGCACACACATCGCTCAGGGCATCGGGTGTGGGATTGCAGTTACGCATATCTATCAGAGAAAGGTAACCCGAGCTGATAAAACGTTGCTCAAGGAAAGCTTTCATTTCTTTGGAAGCCAGGCTATGAATTTCTGTCATTTCCAGGAGAGCAAATTTTTCCCTTCTGTTAACATCACCAAAGGTGTGGAACTGGGTCAGGTAAGGTAGTTTTAAACCTGAACGTTGTTCCAGGATCCTGCTTGCTGCCTGATCCATGTTCTCTTCCAGCAGAATAAAACCTCCCGGAAGCAGCCATATATCGTGCTCCTTGAACTTAAGCAGAAGAATATGAAGTTCCTTCAGGTTAAAACCTATCACCACGCAATCGATGGATACACCAGGAAGTAGTTTTGAGGTGTCAGCCTGGAACATATTATAGTTTATTGAAGCATTCATGATGTAAAGATATAAATTAATGTGTAAGTTGCACACAATATTTAATTGTTGTAATATTGCACCAAATACTTTTACTATATAGCTATGAAGAAAGCATTAAAAATCATTGGAATCATCCTCGGTTCTCTGATAGTCATCATTGCCATATTCTTTCTGGTATTTTCTGCCGGAAAAGGCAAAGCAGCCAAAAAGCTCTATGCCCAGCTTGGTGAAGAAGCCCCTGAACTGGTCATCGATGGCCATGCATTCCGGGACCTGAATAAGAATGGATTCCTCGATATGTATGAAGACAACAGAGCAGAATTGGAAGCTCGTGTGGAAGATCTTCTCGGACAGATGACCCTTGAGGAGAAAGCCGGGACCATGTTTGTCTCCATGATTGGAATGACTGCCAAAGGAGGACCCTATGATAAGCCCAAATTATCAAAGGATCCATTTGAAATTATATTGGCTGTTGTATTACCCCCGGCTTCTGAAATGCTGGTGACAAAAAAGATGAACAGCTTTAATATCATCAACTCTTTCGATCCGGAAATTCTGGCCAGGTACAATAATAATATTCAGAAAATTGCAGAGAGAATGCGCCTGGGGATTCCCATTACAATTGCAAGCGATCCAAGGCATGTTGCTGAGAATAATCCGGGAGCTGCGATTTTTACTCCCAACTTTTCTCAATGGCCCAATCAGCTTGGTCTGGCTGCTACCAGGGATACTGTACTCGTTCGTGAGTTTGGTGATATTGCCAGGCAGGAGTACCGCTCAGTAGGACTAACTGTGGCTCTGCATCCCATGGTCGATCTGGCTACCGAGCCCCGCTGGATTCGTGTTAACGGTACCTTTGGGGAGGATGCTGCATTGTCGGCAGCTATGGGTAAAGCCTATATCCTTGGATTCCAGGGAGAGGAGCTGGGCAGGCAGAGCGTAGCCTGTATGACCAAGCATTTTTCGGGCGGAGGTCCACAGTTAGGCGGAGATGATCCCCACTTCGCCTATGGCCAGGAGCAGGTCTATCCCGGCAACAATTTCGATTATCATGTGATTCCTTTTACCGAGGGAGCTTTTGTGGCTAAAACAGCACAGATTATGCCCTACTATGGGATTCCCATGGGGCAGACCAACGAGGATGTGGGCTTTGCATTTAACAAAGAGATTATTACGGACCTGTTGCGTGATTCTCTGGGCTTTGAAGGAGTTGTCTGTACGGACTGGGGTATTATTTCTGATAATAAGATGATGGGTGAGGCCCGTGCCTGGGGAGTGGAGGATTTGACAGTGCCTGAGCGAGTGAAAAAGGTCATAGATGCCGGATGCGACCAGTTTGGAGGGGAATTTATACCTGAGGTAATAGTAGAGCTTGTTGAATCTGGTCAATTGTCCGAAACGCGTATCAATGAATCTGTTAGAAGAATCCTCCGGGACAAGTTCAAATTGGGACTTTTTGATAATCCTTATCTTGATGAAAGTGCAGCCTCTAAGATTGCCGGGAACGAAGCTTTTATGGAAAAGGGAAGAGAAGCACAGGCCAAATCCATGGTATTGCTTAAGAATGATAGTTTACTGCCCCTGTCAGGAGGAATAAAAGTTTATGCGGAAGGATTCAGCAATCTACAGGCGCTGGAAACCTATGCAGAAGTGGTGAAGTATGCGGCCGATGCAGATGTGATTGTGAAGCGGATGAATACGCCTTTTGATCCTCCCAAAGGAGAAAGCATGCTGGAGCGTTTCTTTCGGCAGGGAAGACTATGGTATAACCAGGAGGAAATTGCCGGGGTCTCAATGCTGGCCGATCAGAAACCACTGGTGGTGATCAGTCATTTGGAACGCCCTACGGTGCTCACCGGAATAGATGAGCTTTGCGGAGCTCTGATGGCTGATTTCGGCACTTCCGATGAGGTGCTGGCAGATGTTCTCTTCGGTGTCAGGAAAGCTGAGGGTAAATTACCTTTTGAACTCCCTTCAAGCCAGGAAGCGGTGGAGAAGCAGCTGGAAGATCTGCCGTATGATTCAGAAAACCCACTGTACCCCTTTGGTTATGGGCTATCCTATTAGAGATTATCTTGGGTGTACCATACTGATGGCTACCCTGCTTCTGTCGGGATGTACCAGAAGTGAAGAAACTCAGGATACACAGGAAAGCCTGCCAAATATTCTATGGCTGGTCGCAGAAGACCTGAGCCCGGTGATAGCACCCTTTGGTGATTCTACCATTGCAACTCCTCATCTGAGCCGACTTGCAGAAGAGGGTGTACGCTATACAAATGTCTATTCTGTATGTGGCGTTTGCTCTCCAAGCCGTTCAGCCCTGGCAACAGGCCTGTATCCCACCCGCATTGGGGCGCATCATATGCAGATTGGTAATATCCCTAGGGAAATGATGAGCAATCCGGAAATCATGCAGTTTATCAGGCAATATATGCCTGAGGGACTGGATCCTTACGAGGTGGTACTGCCTCCTGAGGTAAGAATGCACAGCGAATTTCTCAGGGAGAAAGGTTACTATTGTACCAATAATGCAAAGGAGGACTACCAGTTTAAGCCATCACCCTTTTCCTGGGATGAAAGCAGTACTTCAGCACACTGGAGGAACAGGAGAGAGGGGCAGCCTTTTTTTGCGGTTTTTAATTTCATGATCACACATGAATCTCGAATATGGATGAAAGCTCGGGACTCCCTGTGGGTCGATGCCGATCTGGAAGTTCCCATTCCTTCTTACCTGCCCGAAACTGAAGTTTCAAAAAGAGATATACGCCGTATGTACTCCAATGTGGCTGAAATGGACCACAGGGTGGGGGAGCTGCTTAATGAGCTGGAGGAGGATGGCGAACTGGAGAATACGATAATCTTCTGGTACAGCGATCACGGGGGGCCCCTGCCCAGACAGAAACGCCTGTTATACGACTCAGGACTGAAAGTGCCATTGATTATCCGCTTTCCGGGATCAAAAGGAGCTGGCAGCATAGATGAACAGCTGATCAGTTTTGTTGATTTTCTGCCCACGCTGCTTTCACTGGCTGGAATCGAAGCTCCGGAATATCTGGACGGCCGGGCCTTTCTGGGAAAATATGAGGACCAGGACAGCCGAAAGTATATTCATGCTGCGGCTGACCGCTTTGATGAACATGCAGATATGATCAGGGCTGTTCGCAACAAGGGTTTCAAATACCTGAGGAATTACCATCCCGACCAGGGCTACTACCTGCCTCTGAGTTTCCGGGAGCAGATGGCCCTTATGCAGGAGATGCTTGTAATGAGGGATGCAGGAACACTGGATGATATGGAGTCCCTGTGGTTTCGTTCAATGAAACCCGAAGAGGAGTTATTCGATTGTGAAAACGATCCGGAAGAGTTGATTAACCTGGCTGGTGATCCACAGTATGCTGATATACTGACTGAATTAAGAGCCGAGTGCGATCGTTGGATAGCTGATGTGGATGATAAGGGATTTATTGAGGAAGATGCCATGGTTGAAGAATTCTGGCCGGGCTGGAAACAGCCTAAGACCGGAGATCCTTCATTTCATTTATTTGAGCAATCGCAAGTAGGCATTACAATAAATCAGCCTGGCAGCTACCTGGGGTATCAGGTTGTAGCTGAAGGGGACACCCTTTCAGGAAACTGGTATATATATACCCGACCTGTAAAGCTTGAAGATCATCAGGAGCTTTATGCCATCGCACACAGGAAAGGCTACCTGCCCGGCAATGTGGTGAAGTGGGACTAATCGCATTTCTTGCCGATTTTAGCATTTATTGCTTCCGGTCCCCTACTTAAACCGATAGAGAAAAACGATGACCCCTTTTAAGGCATTTTTATTACTTCCCTTGATTTCCAGGGTAACGTCCACTTCTGTTTTAGCCGTTCCCCTCAGGTTTGTGATGGCCTTCAGCTTTGTAGCGATACGGACTTCGCTGTTGACTACAACTGGCTGACCGAATTTCAGGTTTTCAATGCCGTAGTTCACCAGCATGGTGATGTTATTCACTTCGACACTTTCGAACCAGAGATAGGCAAGAAGCGATACACTCAGGTATCCATGTGCAATGGTTGCTTCATATGGGCTCTCCCTTTTGGCTCTCTCTTCATCCACATGGATCCATTGATGATCCAGGGTGGCATCTGCAAAAAGGTTGATCTGCTCCTGTGTAATCTTATGATAATCCGAAGTTGCCAGATCTTTGCCAACATATTGTTCAAATTCCTCGTAGCTGTTGATGATTAATTTTCCCATGGATGTGTTTTATGGTGATAAACATAAATTTAGCCAAAAGGTTTTAAAAAAAAACCTGTTTTCCGGGGACCAGTTCAAGGTTCA
>CAYWGP010000043.1:0-58083 GCA_964458155.1 uncultured Bacteroides sp. | reverse complement strand
AAAAACGATGGGCATGTTAATCTCCGTGGAAATTCCGGCAGCCCGCACACTAAAATCGGTTCGGTATGCAAAGTTCGTGGTACGTGAGCCACCGGCGGTAGTCTCGGTCAGGGATAGCTCATGGTTTTCACCCGGACGGGTTTCAATCAGGTTGAAATTCTGATAGAATGTTCTGTAGGTAACAGGCCTTTTGCCCGACATCCTCTCTGCCCTGGTGGGCCTTTCGCTTACCATATCTCCTGCCGGCTGCAGTCCGTATACCTTGAATAGACTGGCAATATAGTCGGATGCCATATAGGCACCCCGGGTTCCTGTGGCCCGCCCTTCGGTCCAGTCGGAAGCAAGAAACTCAAGTTGACCCTGCACGGCAGAGACGGAAATGGCTTCCAGCCCTTTCTGCTTGGCGTCCTGGCCGGATACCGGTGCTGTCAAATGGGCAATAAAAAGAATAAGGATAAGGAATGCGACTTTCTTCATGGTATGTATTGTTGTGATTTTGGTAAAACAGGCTTTGAATTTAATTTAAAAATGTTTTGAGCATTCAAATCGTTACTACAAGTGCCAGATTTATCTCCAATTTGGAATGATTCTTATTCAGGAATAAAATATGTACTTTCGAAAGGTGTCAGTCCCGGTAATCCAAGGGCCACGATTGTTTTGTATTTTTATTCCATGCGTATGACTAGTGCACGATTCAAGGAAATAAAAAATCTGCTTGGGAAACCCTATGAGGATCTTGAATTCCTGTTAAACTGTTTTTCCCAGGTCCTTATAGAAAATGGTGAATCGGGACTGGCAGCCCAACTCCCCTGGATCTTTGTCAATGCTCCGGAATTCTCGGGCGAAAACAAGCAAAAGCTGCTACAGCTCTACTCCATCGCCTTCCAGCTGTTAAATCTGTCGGAGGTAAACGGGGCTGTACAGAACAGGCGGCGAACCATGGACAAAGAGGGACTGGAAGGTGTAAATGGTTTGTGGGGAAGGGTCTTGTCTGATTTGAAGAAGCGGGGAGTGAAGGGGGAGGAAATTATGGAGCTGCTCCGGCATATTGAGGCCGAACCTGTGCTTACTGCACATCCCACCGAGGCCAAACGACCTGTGGTACTTTCACTCTACCGGCAGTTATACCTGCTGATGCTGAAACGGGAAAACTCCATGTATAATCGCTATGAGCAGGAGGAGTTAACACATGATATCAAGCGGATCCTGCATAAACTCTGGTATATTGGTGAGATCTTCAGAGAAAAACCGGCCCTGGAATCGGAACTGGAAAATGTGCTTCATTACTTTTACAAGGTCTTCCCTGAGGTACTGCCCTTTCTTGATTACCGTTTGAGACAGGCCTGGGCTGAAGCTGGCTATGATCCCTTGCTGGTTGAGGATTCAACCCATTTTCCTTCCATAACATACGGCAACTGGGTGGGAGGCGACAGGGACGGTCATCCGCTGGTTACCGCTGAGGTTACTGCGCATACGCTGAAGGAATTCAGGATCCATGGATTGAAACTGGCCCTGGCCCAGCTTGACGATCTTTCCGACAAGGTGAGCATCTATTGCGAAAGCGAGTGGCTGACCGGGGAATTCAGTAAGCGCCTGAAGGTTCTTGAATCGGAACTGGACTTTACTCCGGTAGCTGATCAAAATGAACCTTTCCGCTCCTTCATCAATCTCTTAAAACTGAAATTACCGGTGGCAGAGCGGCAGGGAGGAGGTGTGGAACTGGTAGATAAAGAGTACACCTACAAACACTCTGATGAACTGGTCAGGGATCTGAATCTGCTGAAATCGGCCCTGATACAATTTGGAGCCTGGTCTCTGGCCCGGTATGATGTACAGAAAGTAATTCGTCATCTGGATATATTTGGCTTTCACCTGGCCCGTCTCGATGTCAGGCAAAACAGCCAGTACTACGAGGAAGCTCTGAAGCAGATTATTAAAACAGGAATTCCGGAAAGTTTCAGGGACATTTTAAAATCGGAAGAGACTCTGGCTGCTTTCATAGAAGAAGAGCTTAAGCACAACAGGCCTTTCCTTACGCGAACTCAATTTATTTCATCAGATCAGGCAAAAGAAGCTGTAGATACTTTCCATTCACTGCGCAGGCATACCCGTAATTATTCAGAGCGTGCACTGGGTTCCCTGATTGTAAGTATGACCAGGAGCGCAACAGATCTGTTTACAGTTTTCCTTTTTGTACGGGAAGCCGGTTTTTCAAGGATGAGTCCCGAAGGATTACTTTGTCCCATGCCAGTGGTGCCTCTGTTTGAGACCATAGAGGATTTGAAGGAGAGTCCACGGATCCTGGATGAGTTTCTTTCACATAAGGTGACAGTGAACAGCCTGGAGTATGTAAGGCAAAAGCGTAAGTGGATCCGCCCGGTTCAGGATGTGATGATAGGATACAGCGACAGCAACAAGGATGGTGGAATCCTCGCAAGTACCTGGCACCTTTACGATGCACAGGTAAAGCTGGATGCTGTTGGAAAGAAGCACGGGATTATTATTCGCTTTTTTCATGGAAAAGGGGGAACCATCAGCCGGGGCGCCGGACCCACTCACTGGTTCCTTAAGTCTCTTCCCGAATCAACCCTCAATGGTTTGATCCGGGTCACCGAGCAGGGAGAGACCATAGAGCGGAAGTATGCCAATAAAGGAAATGCGGCCTACAACCTGGAGCTTTTACTGGCAGGGACTGCTAACAAAACCATTTTAAATCACCTGGAACATCCGAAAAGTGATCCGGTGCGGCAAATATTGTTTTCCTACATGGCAGAGGAAAGCTATAAAGCCTTTAAACAATTGACACTCCACCCTTCCTTTATCCGTTTTTACGAACAGGCCACCCCCATTGATGTGATCGAGTCAAGCAAGATTGGTTCCAGGCCTTCCCGCCGAAGGGGAAAAAGAAGCCTGGAGGACCTCAGGGCCATTCCCTGGGTATTTAGCTGGACCCAATCCAGAATGAATATATCCAGCTGGTACGGTGTGGGGATCACCCTTCAGAAAATGAAAGAGGAGGAGGCAGAGAAATATCAGCAACTGAAAGAGCTTGCCAAAGGGGACGACTTTGTGCGTTATGTGCTGACCAATGTGGATACCAGCCTGGCAGCCACCGATGAGGCGATCATGAGCATGTATGCCGGATTGGTGGAGGAGGAGCAGGTGAAGGAGGATATCCTTGGCATGTTACTTAAGGAGCTGGAACTTACCCGCCTGATGATGCTTGATTTGCTCACCAGCCCCATTGCCACCCGCCGGATCAATCACCATCTATCCACTCAGCTCAGGGCAGAAGCACTTCTTCCACTTCACAAGGAACAGGTAGAGCTGTTGCGCTCCTGGAGGCTGGCACGGAAGGATGGAGATGAGGTGCTGGCTGAGAAGCTCCTGCCAAACCTGCTTCAGTCTGTAAATGCCATAGCCAATGCCATGGGTACTACGGGTTGATACTTTGGTCATGAAAGTCCTTTATGTGGAAACTTTGCATATCGGATGCTGGGCCCCGGTAAGTGCAACTCCTGACCAGGCTGGCTGGTGTCAAAAATGCCAATCCAGTCACCTTTTTTTGGAACAGAGTTGTTACCATCTGCATTGGTGTCCCCACCACTCAGTTCGTCTTTTAATGAGGTGATGAATACTTCCTCTGAATTTGACGGGTTTGAAAAGTAATTTTCTGCTCCAGTGTTGCTGCTGAGGGGCTTCCTGGGTATTTATGTTCTGACAAGTTAGTGGGTCCATTTTCGCACTTACATCATGTAACAGGCTCGTTACATTTTTCCTGTCATGTTACATTTTCAATTTTTTGAATCTTCATAAAGTGATATTCCATGTATCTCAATATGAGTAATATATGAATTCAGGATATTAAAGAAGCGGATTCAAATAATGTAACAAAATTCCGAAATGTTACAAATGCGTTACATCTGAAAACAGGAAAAATGACTACATGCCTTTAGGGAAGTATGACCGGTATAATCCTGAGTGGACACCTAATCACTTGTTGAATACCCGAATACCTGACTCAGCCTCCAACGATAGCAGTCCTATTTCTTTTACATTATCTTTAGTGACAGAAAACTTTGTGTTTATGAATATTTTTAAGGAAGCGACTATACTGGGCAGGACCGGCCTGAAAGTTGGGCGACTGGGCATCTCATCCAGTTATGGAGCCCCTGCTTCTGCTTTTGAGGAAGCATTTGAAAGAGGTTGCAATTATTTCGTCATTGGGAGCTTTGTGAAGGGGCGCTCCAAAGAGATGATCAAGGCAATCCATAATATAAGTAAACAGGGCAAGCGAGATAAACTGGTGGTCTGTCAGATGGAGTACACCCATTCCTATTTGCTGGGTAAACCACACTTCTACAAAGGATTGAATAAGCTGGGCCTGGAGTATGTGGACGCCCTGATGCTTGGTTACCATTCCAGCAAACCCGGGAAAAGGATCATGGACCTGGCCCTTGATCTGAAGGAAAAAGGGGTGGTTAAGCACCTGGCGCTTTCCGGGCATAAGCGGAAGCTTTTTCCAGAACTGCTTGATAGTCCCATCGATATTTTTCAGGTGCGGTACAATGCAGCTAACAGTGGAGCTGAGCAGGATGTGTTTCCCCATGTTGGAGGAGAGAACCGCCCGGGCATAATCTCTTTTACGGCAACCCGCTGGGGACAGCTGCTCAAGGAAAGTAAGATGCCACCTGGTGAAAAGCCACTTACCGCACCAGAATGCTACCGTTTTGTGTTAAGCAATCCGGCCGTGGATATTTGCATGACAGGGGCCCGCAGCCCTGAGATGATGCGCGAAAACCTTAAAACACTGGATAGCGGACCTCTCAATGTGGAGGAGATGGCCCGGATCAGGCGAATTGGCGAGCACGTATACGGGAAACCGCGCAGCTGATCTGTAACGATCCCTGGCACTACTTCAGGGATGCCTGATTATAGCCTGGAGATCCTTCTTTATCTGATCCACATCCACATCCATGACCCAGATATCAAAACTTCCCGAGCGGGTGCTGGTGAAGGCAAGCCTTGTCCCATCGGGAGACCAGCAGGCGCCCTCGTTGTGTCCTCCTTCAGTGACAATAAAAGGCAGGGAGGGGCCCCCGGCAAATGGCATTATATACAGTCCCACGTGCCTTCCTTCCACCACTCCGTATACAAGCAGTGAGCCATCCGGAGACAGGGCAAGGTAGCGGTAAAGATTCTCGTGATGCCCTGTAATCTGTTCTTTCTCATTTCCGTCGGAGGAAATTTTCCAGATGGTCGATTTCCTGGTTTCCCTGTCCATAAGCGCTATCAGTATGCTCTTCCCGTCGGGTGTCCATCCGCCTAACAAGGGCAGCGAACCTTCTTTTCTGTATATGCTGCTAACTCTGCCCTTTTTCGCATCATATATACATACCGACAATCCGGTAACTTCCAGGAAAGCAATTTGAGTTCCATCGGGTGACCAGCAGGGCAAGCCTCCATTTTCAATTTGAATGGAATCCGGAAGGAAGAGAATGGGTTCCCCGCCTTTCGCCGGTATCATTTGAATGCTGTTGCCTGTATCTGCATCAAAAACAACCAGGCTGCCATCGGGCGACCACTTTGGGTGTTCGGCCAGTTCATTAAAGATTTGTTTTGCACCTGATCCACTGAATGACATTCTCCACAGGCCGTTATATCCAAGGGAATCCTGCATGTCTGAATATTGATAAATGATAAATCTCCCATCGGGCGACCAGGTGGGAAATCCCTGCTGAGCAGGATCAGAGGTCAGCTGCCTGACAGGGAACCTGTCCTGGGCCTTCAGCCCCAGGGAGCAAATCGCAAGAATCATCAGAAGCATTGAAAGATTTTTCATTGGTCAGCTCAGATTGAATGAATGTTTGTAACTCTCTCATCACCCTGGATCCAGTATTCCCTGGTCAGGTTGGCAGTAAGACAGGAATGGACCGGCAGGAAGAGGAGCTTCTCTCCAAGACTTATTCTGTTGATCAGATCTCCAGGCTCCTCCATCAGGCCGTGTTCCTGTGAAAGGCTGTTCAGGTAATATTCTTCACCGGCTGCCATCCAGCCCTGCTCTGTTTGCTGCACAAGCTGGCCGAAGATGGTCCTTCCATTTATAAGCATGGACTCTTTGGAGAAGTGCACCGCTCCTCCATGGATAAGAACGCGTTTACCCGACGGGTATCTGCCGGCTACAGGGCACTCCAGGGCTACGGCTATTTCGTCCAGGCTGCATGAACCCAGGGCATACTGGACCAGGTCGTAGAATACAAAGTTCCCGGGTGTGATTTCATCCAGCTCCCCGAACTCCTCCTGGGTGCTGCAGTTGGGGGTATCTCCGTAAAGGAGCTTCGGGGCGTATTTCCCAAACTGCATTTTCAAGCCTTCCAGATCACGGATGGCCTTCTGGTGTATATGGTCTCTCTCTTCTTGCCCGGACGCTTTGTATGAATGGCCTGCGTGACAGTAAAAACCACGGAATTCCAGTTTAGAATTTGCACCTGCCTTTACAATGATCTGTTCTATCAGGTCCCTGTTTTCGGTTTTGATCCCCGTTCTTCCATAGCCGGTATCGATATCCAGGTAAAAACTTATCCGGTGTGGGATGTGATTAAGAAAGGGGAGTGCTGCGGGACTGTCCACCAGGATGGAGATTTTGCAATGCTCCGATAAGTCAGTCAGGTTCTCCACCTCGCCGGGCTGGAAGGGAAAGGCCACCAGGATGTCCTTCCAGCCCGCCCTGGCAAAATACCGGGCCATGGGGAAGGAGGATACAGTAATGCTGTCAACTCCGAAATTCCTGAACCACTTGCCGATTTCGGCACTCTGGTGGGTCTTGCAATGTGGCCTGAGGGAAAGGCTGTGAGCAGCGGCTTTGCGCGCCATCTTCTCCATGTTCCTTATGCACTTCTCTTTATCCAGCAGGAGTTTTGGCATGGTGAAGGCAGATTATTCGGTAATGGGTTCGTTTCCCCAGGGATTGGTCCCCTCACCCATATTTTTACGCCATTCGTGACGCCAGCGATGTATGTCCAGGAAGTTGATCACCGGTTTCAGTTTTCGTTCCTCCTTCCCTGGAATGGGCTCCAGTAAGGTTGGCCTGTCCTGGTACCAGTAGGCCACGCTGGACATTTCCAGGGTGAGGTAATTGTTGTGCCCGTGTTCGATACTGAAGCGCAGATCCTTATCGAAATAGATGGGGTCCTCCAGATGGAAGCGGTAGCAGTGGGTCCGTCCAAGCCAGCCTATATCATCGGGTACACGGGCATAACCAAAATAAGCATGCCGATACTTTTCATTGGGGCACCAGGAGGAGTTAAAGTAATCCTCAGTTCCTGTTCCGTGAAGAGTGGCCTTTTCCGCTCCGTCAATGAAGAACATATCATCGCCCTCACCATACCAGACCGGGGTGGGAGAGTTTACAAAATAATTCACGCCAACGTAGTGCCCTTTCCCTGTGGTCTCCATGATCTTGTAGTTATCTTCACCGCCAGGATTTTTGCCCACTTCATCGGAAAGCAGTCCCCATTCATTCTCACCCCCAGGTGCAGCCTCAGTCACCTGATAATTATACCAGGCATGAAAATAAGCCAGATTGTCGGTGGGTTTCTCCTGTTCGGTATAGTCGATATAGAAGTAAAAGGCCCCGATCCTGGTATCAGCCTGGTTCTCAATCTCAATTCTGGCTCCTTTCGCAAAGGGCATCCTGAAGTAGGAGACCAGGGCGTTTCCTTTTACCGGTGAAGCTGCCAGCGGCAGGGAAGCCCAGGGATAGGTCTCATCCCATCCCTGTCCGAAGAAGGGCCCTATGGGGGATTCCACAGATGGATATTCAGAGCCATCCCAGTACATCCTCAGGATAATATCCGATCTGTTGAGTTCAGGGGCTTCAGGACTTATGGTGATCCAGATATGCTTGATGCATCCGGCTCCTTCTATCTCGGCTATAGTGCGGCTTTCTCCGGGTTCAATATTTTCAAAGCGGTCGTTGTTCCCTCCCGAACGGTCATAACTGCTGATTCGTTTGCTTTTTACTCCCTCACTGATGGTGGCGATGTTCTCCAGGGCAGATTGTGCACTGAGGGGATTTAACGGGGAGGAGAAAAGAACCAGGACTGCCAGGAACAAAAGGGTATTGCTCTTTTTCATGTTTTTCTTGTAATCATTTCTGAAAGTAAAAGGCTGGATATGCAGAATATTAGGAAGAGGTAGAATCCTCCCAGCAACCGGGTGCCGTTCGTGGTAAAAATTTCCACCGGCCTGGCCGCCTGGGTAAGCTGGTCAAGCTGGGATCCAATGATCCCATTGAAACCAATATACGCCATGAAGATAGCAACCACAAATACATCAGCCATGGACCATTTACCTGATTTAATTACAAAGAAACGGATTAGCCTGTTTTCCCTCAGATTTCCCACATGGTAGCTGTAGAGCAGGGAGCTGATCAGCTTGCCGCCAGGGAAGATTATACTGAAAGTGAAAACAAGGATCCCAACAAAGATCATGCGAAGCGATCCTTCTTCAATGAGGATGCGTACCACATCGGTAATGCTCTTGCTCTGGAAAAAGATGATATTGTCCCGGAAGATAACATCTTCACCCATGAGCTTTAACGTCAGCAGGTCAATCCTGGCTTCCAGGTCAATCATGGGAGTGGTGATGCCTCCCAGCAGAAGGCAGAAGGAGGCCAGGATGAGCAGGCTTGATTGTACCATATTGATCTTATGGCGGGTTAGCAGATTGATCAGAAAAACAGCAGTCACCAGGAATAAAATCAGGGCTATGCGGTAGTTGATCACCTCCTTTTGCATTACAATTTCTTCCTCAATCAGTTTTTTGCATGCCTCCTTATCTCTGCAGCTGTGCTTTTCCATGACCATGTGGAGCGGGTCCATGGGATCGAGGTTATAGGTCGAAGCGGTTATTTCACCCAGCTTATCCAGGAGGAACTGCTGCATGAACTCTTTATTTTCAGGGTTATTTAATTCCAGAAGCAACTTGTTGGCATAAGCAGGGACACTGTCCCGGAGCATGTCCAGATTGATGGCAAATCCGGCAATCCACCTTTTCATCCCGGAGAGTGAACCCGACGTTTTCTCTACCAGCATTACCTCCACCTCATCGATCATCATGTTTAAGATGGATTCCAGGTTATAGAGGACCTTCTCCCGGCTCTCGGGAGTCAATTTGAATTCTACGATTTTAATGCTCAGGATGGTTGCCATCTGGTAAGCCCATTCGTCCGTATTCAGAAGGCCGTAACGGATGTGATTGACCTCTGCCAGGTCGGTTTTGAGCACCTGAAGCTGCCTGGCATGAGAAATCAGTTGCATGGTCAGCACCATGGCAGTAATCAATGCGATGCTGCTAATCACGATTTTCAGATGGGCCCTGCGGGGTTTGCTTTCATTCATCGGATTCCCATTGAAGCACCATAAGTTACAGAAAAAGATTTTATCTGTTATATTTGCGGCTTCTAATAATTCCTAAAACCATTGCAATGAAACTCCATTCCCTCCTCCTGCTGGCAGCGGGCATCGCTTTCAGCATGACCATAAATGCCCAATCTGATCCCGTTATGCAAAAGATCGTTGAAATCGGGAACAGTGACAACCGCACCATGGAACACCTTGATATACTTTGTAATCGTTTCGGGGGAAGGCTCATTGGTTCGGATGCATACGAGAATGCTGCCTTCTGGGCAGCAAGTAAGTTTAAAGAGTGGGGTATAGAAGTGGTGATGGATGAGGCTGGAGAGCTTCCGGTGGGCTTTAACCGGGGCCCCTGGTTCGGTAAACTGCTTGCTGAGAACGGGATGACCCTGCACTTTGCCACACCCTCCTATACCTCGGGAACAAAAGGGGTGCAGCGCGGACATGTGTTGATTGAACCCAAAACTGAAGCTGAATTCAAGCGGATGAAGGGTGCTTTGAAAGGGGCATGGGTACTGATTGGTGGAAAGAACGATGGCTGGCCCATTGATATTTCGGTGGAGGCCGACAGCCTCAGGGATTCTATCAAACTGGTAAACGCGGAAACAGAAAAGATTAACAATCAGACCAGGAGGGAGAACTGGAACAAGCGTGGCACAGGCAAGGCAGAGAAAGAACTGTTACCCATGAATGAGGAACCGGCCCTGTTCTACAGGGAGATGGTGGAAGCAGGGATTCTTGGCATCATTCAGTCGTCTTCTACCCCCATCAGGGTGCTTTACGACCGGAAGAATTTACACAACATGAGCTTTGAAACCCTGCCAACCGTTCCTGATATCAAGCTCGATGAGCACCAGTATAAACTGATTTACCGGATGGCGGAGGAGCGTCGCTACTTCCAGCTGGAATTTGATATACGCAACCATTTTAAAATGGGACCTGTGAAATATCATAATGTGATCGGGATTATTCCAGGGACTGAATTCCCCGGGGAGTATGTGATTGTGGGCGGACACCTGGATGCTTTCGATGTGGCCACCGGCGGGGTGGACGATGGCTCGGGAGTGACACCTTCCATGGAAGCTGCCAGGTTGATTATGGAAGCCGGGGGGAAACCCAGGCGCACCATCCTGGTAATCCTCTGGGCGGGCGAAGAATTCGGACTCTACGGTTCCACCAGCTGGGTTAGCCGGTATGAGACAGAACTTGAGAATATATCCAATATGGTGAATCGCGACGGGGGCCCCACGGTTCCTGTTTCGCTTACTGTTTCAGCTGCACAGATGGAGGATTTCAAGGAAATTGTCGAAGTCATTAACACCATCAATCCGGACTTCCCGCTGGAGTTAAAGGAGCGCACTCCTGTTCCCAGACCTGAAAGAGCCTGGGGAACCGACAGTGGTCCCTTTGCGGTGAAAGGGGTTCCCACCATTACCTTTGAGTGCGGCGATCCCAAGGGCTATAATTTCAGCTACGGGGAGATCTGGCATACCGAACGGGACCTCTATAACAAAAGCATTCCGGAATACCAGGAGCAGACATCTACAGCTACAGCAGTGCTGGTATACGGACTGGCCACCCTGGACCATAAGCTCTCAAGGGATGGCTATTATATCGAAAAAAAGGAAAAGAAGAAACGTGATTAAGGGGCCTGTTAATTTCCTTTATTAGGTTTCACGGGGAAATAACTCATTATGTTAGCAATCTTAGACGGGATTGAATTTTTCCGTTTTTCTACTTTTTGCTTCACGGCACTGGTGGCAATAGCCTGCCAGATCTGATCCCTGCTTTTTCCATCGTAGCAATTCATAATCATCGTGCCAAACTCCTTACTGGCTGTTGAATAGGTGTTGTTCATATTGCCGGTGCCATAACCAAAGCCATAGTAGTTATTGTATCCTGCTCCTGCAACATAGTCGTTATATCCGGAAACGGCACTTTTCTCACTGGTGATAATATAGAGCGAGATCTTCATATCTCCGCCGGAATTCACCTTTGTCATGCCTCGACGTTCAAATTGATGGATAAAGGCATCCCTCAGGTAGCCTTTATCTTCAGCACTCAGGATCTGATCACTTTGATTCTGCCAGCCCAGGAAGCTGTAGGTCTTATACCCGGAGAAGTCAATGTTTTTATTCTCATCCACAGCCACTTTCACTGAGGCACAGGAGGTCAAGGCCATCACAATGGCCGCTATTGAGAGTGTTTTTATAATTTTCATATGATTCATGTGTTAAGTCTGCTTGGTTTGAATTAGAGGCAGTCAAAGATATGGAATGTTCCCAATCCAAATTGTTTTTTCATTTCTTATTTGAGCGGGCCAATCAGCTCGATGATGGTCCCGTCAGGATCCTGAACCAGCACGAAATGGTCCTTTTCACCCAGGGGGACAGGGGTATCACCCATCAATTTCACTTTATGTTCCTTGATCCTCTTCAGGAAGGGTTCCAGGCTATTAACATGAATGGTGATGTACTGCATACCCGTATCATCATGGATGTACCTGGGTATGGGATGACTTCCTTCTTTCTTGAAGCTCATAAGTTTCCACTGGTTGGCATCCGGACTGTCCTGCAGTTTCAGAACATCCACATGGAATGCTATTCCATGTGTGAGGCCGGAAGAGGTCCCAAAATCGCCATCCACATCAAATTCGCTTACCTTGGTCATGCCGATTACATGGAGGTAGAAATCGAGGGATTTATCGAGGTCCCTGGTGACCACACCAACTCCAATAAGACCACTGGAAAATTCACTTTGTGCCATGATTGTTGTGCTTAGAAGTGCCATTGCGGCACCAATCAGGAATATGTTTGTTTTCATCATCGTTCAATTAGTATATAATTGCAAAGAATGTCCTTAGCCCGCCTGAAGGTGCATCAAAGATGCATCCTTATCTGTTAAGTGGGTGCCAAGATAGGCAAATTTCTCCTGGATTTCATCCAGTCCCGAATCGGGATGCCTGGTGGTTCTGTATGCTTCGAAAGCGGTGGCGCCGGTGCCTGATACCGATAGGGAAATCTTTTGATCTTTTTTATTGATGTTGATGACAATAATGGCATCGGGATTTCCAGTTCCATTGGCTGTAAAGGCGATAACTGCGATCTCTGTGTCCATGGCTGTGGCCTGGGCTACCTTCATGCCAGGCTGATTATCAGTAATACGCAAGGGCTGAGCACTATCTTTTTCATAAAGTTAGTAAGAGTGGTTTGTGAAAATTGAATGCGTATATTTACTTAAATCTGGCAATAAGAATCTATGAAAGCTCTGGTATTAGAAGATTATAACAAGTTGGTATATAAAGACTTCCCCGATCCGGTCATGGCCGATGATGAAGTCCTGGTGAAAGTTGGGGCAGTGGGTATCTGCGGTTCTGATGTTCATGGAATGGATGGGAATACGGGAAGAAGGATCCCTCCCATTGTGATGGGACATGAAGCCGCCGGTACCATAACAGCTGTTGGAAGCCAGGTATCCGGATGGAAGGAGGGGGATCGTGTGACCTTTGATTCCACCATCTATAAACTGGATGACTGGTATACCCGCAAGGGCATGTATAACCTGAGTGATGGCCGCATGGTTCTTGGCGTTTCACCGGGTGAATACCGCCGTCATGGTGCATTTGCCGAGTATGTGAATATACCGCAGCATATCCTGTACAAAATTCCGGAAGGAGTCACCTTTACCCAGGCTGCCATGGTGGAGCCGGTAGCTGTAGCGGCCCATGCGGTGGAACTGACTCCCCTGCTATGGAACGATACGGCTGTGGTAGTGGGATGTGGAATGATCGGATTGTTTGTCATTCAGGTCCTGAGAGCCAGGGGATGTGGCAAAATTATTGCCATTGACCTGGAAGATGAAAAACTGCAACTTGCCATGGAGCTCGGAGCCAATACGGCTTTCAATCCAATCCGGGATAATATCCGCAGGGAGGTGGAAAAACTCACTGAAGGACGGGGAGCAGATGTGGCTTTTGAAGTTGTGGGGATCACCGAAACAGTAAAAACAGCTATTGATTCCGTCAGAAGGGGAGCCACAGTTACCCTGGTAGGCAACCTTACACCTGTAGCTGAGATACCTTTGCAGGCAGTGGTAACCCAACAGATTCGCCTGCAGGGAAGTTGTGCCATCTGCGGTGAATATCCTGCGGTACTGGATATGATTGCCAGCAAGGAGGTGAATGTGGATGCAATTCTGAGTGCGGAGGCCCCTCTTTCAGAAGGGGCGGATTGGTTCCAAAGGCTCTACGAAAAAGAACCGGGATTAATTAAAGTAGTTTTAAAACCCTGACACTCATGACTCAACAAATGAAGACTGCCCTGGTGGGTGTGGGAAAAGTCACGGATATGCATGCCCGTGCCCTTGTTAATCTCAAGGAGTCGCAATTTACAGCTGTTTGTGGCAGAAGCAGGGAGAAGACCGAAACATATGCTGCAGGCTATGGGGTGAAGGCCTTTACGGATGTGGCCGAAATGGTAAGCAGGGAGAAGATCGATGTGGTGATTATCTGCACACCTCATCCCAATCACAGGGAACCTGCCATTGCTGCCCTGGAGGCAGGAGCCAGCGTCCTGGTAGAAAAACCCCTTGCTTCCTCCCTGGAGGATTGTGATGCCATGATCGAAGCCTCCAAACGTTGTGGAAAGCAGATCGGGGTAGTATGCCAGCGCCGCTGGTACCATCCGGCCATGCGGATCAGGGAGGCCATTGATGCAGGGAAAATTGGTAAGCCTGTTTTCGGCACCATAAATATGCTGGGCTGGCGGGATGAGGCCTATTATGAAAGTGATCCCTGGCGGGGCACCTGGAAGGGAGAAGGGGGAGGTGTGCTGGTTAATCAGGCACCCCACCAGCTGGATATGCTTCAATGGTTTATGGGCAGAATCGATGAACTTTATGGACAGTGGTCCAACCTGAACCATCCCTATATTGAGGTCGAAGATACGGCCAATGCCATCCTGAAATTTAAAAATGGAGCAGTGGCCAATATTATTGTATCCAATTCCCAGAAACCCGGCATTTTTGGAAAGGTCCACGTACACGGGGAAAATGGTGCTTCTGTGGGGGTACAAACCGATGGCGGAGCCATGTTTGTGGCCGGGATGTCATCCATCCTGGAACCGCCGGTAAATGATCTCTGGACCGTTCCTGGTGAGGAGCAGATGCTGCAACAGTGGGTGAAGGAGGACAGAGACTTTTTCAACAATCTCCCCAATCAGATGGATTACTTCCATGAGCGCAATATTGAGGATTTTCTGCAGGCTGTTCTGGAGGGGAGAAAGCCGCTGATCACCGGTGAGGACGGCCGTGTTACCGTTGAGATCTTTACGGCCATATACCGTTCCACCCGTGACGGCAAGCCTGTAAAATGGCCTCTCAAACCTGAATATGGCTATGATTATGATGGCCGGACCTGACATGCACTACAATAAAAAGATGTTTCGTTTTTTTAGTCTGGCTGTCATTTCAGCCATCCTTTCAGGTATGTTTTTGCTGCAGGAAGAAAATTACTGAACTGCCCAATTTTAACATAGCATTTTGAGCCATTCTTTCAGTAGAATATGGTAAATCCATAAAAGAGCCTTAAATTGCAAACACACTCCTCTCAAATTCTGAATCAGCCATGGACAGATCATTTCTCAGAGTGTTAGTATACACCGTATTTTTATTACCGGCATTTTTTTTCTCATGCTCAAATGAGAAAGCTGTCATTACAAATGAACCCGAATTAAGCCTCTGGTACAATGAACCAGCTGACAACTGGAACGAAGCTTTACCCATTGGGAATGGAAAGCTTGGGGCCATGGTTTTCGGGAGAACGGATGTGGAACGCATCCAGCTTAATGAGGAGTCGGTGTGGACCAGGAAGGGTTCCTATGAGGACAGTGATGGGAGTTTGGCAATCCCGGCAGTCAGGAATCTGCTCTTTGAGGGTAAGTACAGGGAAGCCCAGGAACTGGCGGTGGAGAAATTATTGCAGGAGAGGCTTCCGTCCGGAACCAATACTTACCAGACCATGGGGGATATCAGCATTATATATGAGGATAGCACAGAAGTTACGGATTATAAAAGAACACTCAGGCTTGATAGTGCCCTGGTAAAGGTCGATTATACCAGGGGTGGAGTTGATTACAAGCGAAGGATATTCTCCTCGGCAGCAGATAAAGTAATAGTATTCAAAGAGAAGGCAGGTAAAGGCGGGAAGATAAACTGTACCATCCGGCTGTCCCGGCCGGGAGAAGGGGAGGTGGTTATGTACAGGGACGACATGATCATCATGAAACAATATGTGGACACTGTTGGCGGTGTCCTCTATGAAACAAGGGTGAAGGTACTTCTCAAGGATGGTCACATTCATTCCGATGGACTTGGAATGCAGGTGCATCATGCCAGTGATCTTGAGATCAGGGTATTTGCAGCGACCAATTATTTTGGAGAAGCACAATGGATTGAATGCGAGAAATGTATGCAGCGCACCATGGAATGCAACTACAACAGGGTTCTGTCCGAACATGTAAAGGAATACCAGGGACTCTTTAACAGGGTCTCCCTGGATCTGGGTTCCTCAGCAGCTTCAAATCTGCCAAGCAATGAGCGACTGGATCTGGTTTCGGAAGGAAAGGAAGATCCGGGACTGGCCGAGCTTTACTTTAATTATGGACGGTACCTCCTTATCAGCAGTACCAGGAATGCAGAACTTCAAAATACGCTGCCTGCCAACCTCCAGGGAATCTGGAATGAGCACCTGGAGCCGCCCTGGAATTCAGATTACCATATCAATATAAACCTGCAGATGAACTACTGGCCGGCAGAGATTACCAACCTGTCGGAGTGTCATCTTCCTTATCTTTATTTTATCGGAAATCTCAGGGAGAGCGGAAGGGAGACAGCCAGGAAGACATACAATTGCAGGGGCTTTGTGGCACACCATACCACAGATGTATGGCACCAGACCCAGCTCTTTGGTTCGCCCAGCTGGGGCATGTGGCCCATGGGAGCTGCCTGGTCGGCCACCCATATCTGGGAACATTTTCTTTTCACCGGGAATTATACTTTCCTGAAAGATTATGGCTACGATGTTATGCGGGAAGCAGCCCTCTTTTTGTCCGATTTCCTGGTGGAGCACCCCAGAACCGGTAAGCTGGTTACCGGGCCCTCCATATCACCTGAAAATCGCTTTGCCACTCCTTCGGGAGATACGGCAGCCATTAATATGGGGCCGGCCATGGACCTGCAGATTGTATGGCATCTTTTTTCTTCCGTTATAGAAGCCAGCAAAGTGCTGGACAGGGATATTGAATTCAGGACCCTCTTACAGGACCAGCTGGCACAACTGGCACCTGTTGAAATTGGAAACGATGGAAGAATCCTGGAATGGTCCGAGGAGGGACTTACCGAGGTTGAACCCGGACACAGGCATATGTCACATCTATATGGTCTTTATCCTTCACCCCAGTATAACTGGGCTGACAGTCCGGAATATATGGAGGCGGCCGAGAAGGTACTTGATTACCGGCTGGAGCACGGGGGTGGTCATACCGGTTGGAGCAGGGCCTGGATGATCAATTTTTATGCCCGCCTGAAGGATGCTGAACAGGCGCACCACCATGTGCAGAAGCTCCTTGAGCATTCCACACTTCCCAACCTCTTTGATAATCATCCTCCTTTCCAGATTGACGGGAACTTCGGGGGGACAGCCGGGATAGCCGAGATGCTGATACAGTCCCATGCGGGTTATGTGGAACTGCTGCCTGCACTTCCCGATGAATGGAAGGATGGCAGGGTAAGCGGACTGATGGCCAGGGGAGGCTTCCAGGTGGATATGGAATGGATAGACGGAGAACTGACGGAGCTTCAGATATTGTCAAAGTTAGGCAATCCCCTGGAGCTGAAGTTTGCTTCCAGTGAGGCTTACCTGGAAACTTACATGGACGAGGTAATCACCATGGAGGATGTACTCCGGGTTCTCTAATAATTAAGGAATCCTTTCGGTTTCCTCCAGTAAAGGATATGACTTAGTTTTCCGGCTTATAGGAAGGGTGTCTTGGTCCGTATCCCAGGTAGGGGACCACATCAAATTCATCCCCGCCCCCTGTTGCCCGGGGATCGCCTGTGGCCAGCAGTTGCTCCATTAATTGAGCAGAAAGTTTCTCCTTGATCCCGGAGTAGGCGGGATCTCCGGCAAGATTGACCAGTTGCTCCGGATCATTCCGGCAATCGTAAAGTTCTTCAGCGGGACGCTTGCCAAAGGCCAGTTCATAGAGCTCCCGGTGTTGCGCATCCCTGTCCTTATTGTCGACCATATAGCTTTTTGTGGGGCCATTATCGCAATCGCCCAGCCAGCAGTAGGGGATGGCTGCTTCCAGGTAGTTGGGGGTTCCGGAGGGCCAGCGCTCCTCTTTGAAATTCCGGATATAGAGATAATCATGGGTGCGAATGGCGCGTACCGGGTAACCACCCATATCCTCTTCCTGTCCGGGAACATGCCGCTCTTTTCCATGCAGTACATAATTGCGCTTCTCCCTGTCCACAAAGCCCTCTTTTGAACTTTGAAGCAGGCTGGCAAAGCTCCTTCCGGTCATCACTTCAGGAATTTCAACACCAGCCAGTTCCAGGAAGGTAGGTGCCAGGTCGGTGGTGCTGATAAAATCGTCCAGCACACGGCCAGGCCTTGCAACACCCGATCCCCAGCGAACAGCGAAGGGGATTCTGGCACCTGAGTCATAGTTATTGGATTTGCAGCGGGGGAAGGGCATCCCATGATCACCGGTCATCACAATAATGGTATTTTCCAGTTCGCCATATGCTTCCAGGATCCGTATGGCACTGGCCACAAGGGTGTCGAAACGCTGCACCTCGTAGTAATAATCAGCCACATCGCTTCTGACAATCTCGGCATCGGGAAAGCATTCAAAGATGCGGATTTCATCCAGGTTTATTCCACTCTTCACCCCGCTTCCCCTGTCGTAGGGCCTGTGCGGATCTGATGTGCCCATGAAGAAACAGAAGGGCTGGGCACTCTGGTTTTCGTTTCGCTCAGCCATAAATGCCGCAAAACCTTTATCTGTGTAGTCAGGACCTGCAGGGTAGCGCTTCCACTTACTGATATCGCCAGGTCCCCAGCTTTTCCTGAAGCGACCGATCTTGTAGCCGGCATCCTCAAGGAGCAGGGGATAGACTGGTGTGGCCGGATCCAGGGTACTCCAGAGATTGGCTCCGGGTCCAAGTCTCCAGTGATACTGACCCGTGAGGATGGCATTCCTGGACGGGGTACAGGAGGGTGAGGAGATATATGCATGATTAAAAAGGACCCCCTCACTGGCCAGGCGATCAAAAGCCGGGGTCTGCACAACCGGATCTCCATAGGCGCCGGCATGAGGCCATCCCCAGTCATCGGCAATGGCAAACAGGATATTGGGTTGTTGGACTGCTTCTTTTTTGCATCCCGCGGCAAGCAGGGTCATTGTCCCCAGGCAAAGAATTAATGCTCTTCTGAAATGTTGGGCTATTTTCATATCCTCTTATTAGTGAATCTTTCTAGCTGTCGAGCCATTCCTTAAAAGTTGGCACACGCTCCCTGCTGATATAGATTTCCTCATCGTCTGAATGCAGCAGCTTTACTTTTAGCTTGCTGGAAGACAGGGTGAGCACATCGCTGATGGCTCCATGTGTAAGCAGGTATTTCCGGTTGATGCGATGGAAGAGTTTTGGATCGAGTATTTCTTCCAATGCACCCAGGGTGTAGTCAACCACGTAGTTTCGGTTTTCCGATGAAAGGAGATAGGTCCCTTTCTGCAGGCTGTAGAAATAGAGAATGTTCTCCACGTCCACCGATTTGATATGTTCGCCAACCCGGACCATAAACCGCGATTTATAGGGTCTGCTGATCATGTCCCTGATATTCTTAAGCAGATCTCCTCCAATGGCCGGAATCTCCAGTTCCTGGTTGAAGTACCGATTGTATTTGGCAAGTGCTGCCCGAAGATCCTCCTTCGATACCGGTTTTAAAAGATAATCCACACTGTTAACTTTAAATGCCTTGATGGCATATTCCTGGAAGGCGGTTATAAAGATGACCGGAACCTCAATTGTCACCAGATCGAAAATATCGAAGGAGAGCCCGTCGGCGAGCTGGATATCCATAAATACCAGGTCGGGTGCTTCATTGGATTGAAACCATTCCACCGATCGCTTCACCGAATCGATGACAGCTTTGACTTCGATTTGGGGATCGATTTGCCGGAGCAGGGTGCTGATCCGTTCTGCAGTCAGATGTTCATCTTCAATTATTACAACATTCATTACATGCTTTTTTTACCCGAAACAGTTGGTATTCTTACGATGAAGGCATCCGCTTCTTCCTGTACCAGCAGCGAATCATTTGAAAAATAGCCAATCTGTTTTCTCAGATTTTCCAGTCCGCTGCCCAGTGAGGGTTCGGAGACCTCCCTTCGCTGCAAGTTGTTTTTGACAATTACATGTCCGCTTCCCGTCGATGTGATTGCGATAAGCAATGGATGATCTTTGGAAATTTCGTTGTGCTTGATGGCATTCTCCACCAGCATCTGGAGGGAGAGGGGGATTATCAGTCTGTTCAGGTCCTGGTCCAGATTGGTTTCGACGCGGAGGTTCTCCCCAAAGCGGATCTTCTGCAGGAAAATATAGTCCTCCATGAACTTCAGGTCATCCTTGAGGGGAACCAGCTCGTTTTCGCGCTGCTCAAGCACATAGCGATAAACATCAGAAAGCTTATGCACAAACTGGGTTGCTTTTTCACTATCTGTGTTGATCAGTGTGGCCAGTGAACTGAGACTGTTAAAGAGAAAGTGGGGCCTTACCTGGTCCTTCAGACTCTGGTATTGCAGAGCCAGGTGGGCCCTTTTCAACTCCTCCTGCTGGATAGCCGATTTCTTCCAGTTCTTAAAGAAGAGCACCGCGTTTCCAATTAGCAATGAGAGAAACATAAAGGCGAAGGCCACTTTCAGGCTTGGAAGCGCCTCGGCCATAATCATTCTGAAGCTTAAGCCCTCCGCTAGTCTTGCCCACAAGAAAATCCCGAAAAATATAAGTACTCCGAAAAAGACGGTCAAAGCCAGTACCTGGTAAATCATCCGCTTGATTGGTGATTTCAGCCAGGGGATCCGCCGCTCCAGGACCATGATGATCCAGGTCATCCCTTTCCAGGCGGGATAGCCTACTGCCACAGAGAATAAACAATTCCGGAGGACCATCTCCAGGGTCCATAAATCTCCTGGAAGGGTAAATATGGAAAGCACATTCCCTATAAGTATCAGGATCAGCAGGTCCCGCAACAGGATCAGGAGGAATTTATAAATCTTCTTTCGATTCATAAGGCAGTTTGGGCTTACACAAGATACTTATTTGATCTTAATTTATTGCAGTTTTTCCAGTTCAGTCCGGGTGGTCTCTTCTCCCCAGACGGGCCAGAGAGGATCTTCGTTTGTGAATGCTTCAAATTTGATCAGAGCTTCCTCCAGAATCGGTTTGGCAACATCGGCTCCTCCACCGAAGGAGGGGGGGAGGTTCAGCTTGTTAAGTCCTTCCAGGAAATAGCTGCGTGGATTTTCAGGATTCAGGTTTTTTGCCATCTCCAGCGATGAGAACATCAGCTCTATGTAGGTCATGCCTCTGCCCATGGGATCGACCAGGATCCGGGAGGGATAGAGGAAGGCTTGCAGGACGTGGAGCTCCGATTCTTCAGGCTCCAGTTCCAGCGCCCGGTCGAGCAACTTCTGGGCCCTGTCCAGAATAAGATCTCTCTGCGCGCCGTTGCCCTCATCGTAACTCATCAAAACAAGGGAGTAGGAGGCATAATAATAGGGCAACCACAGACTCTTTTCTGCCGTGGCAATGCGTTCAAAGAGGTTGGCACTTTCAATCAGATTAGCGGGTTCGGAAGACTGCTCCATCATTTCAATGGTACTAAGCATGGCAGAAGTGTAACGGTCCGGCTGTCCATTCGCGGTAAGGGTACCTGTGATCAATGTGACCAGCACGAGTGTCAAAACTTTTAGATAGGGTTTCATAATATATGTTTTAAAGTGAAATCATAAACATTAATACGGCCATGGTGCCCGTGGTTGGTACGATGGCCTGGGAGGCATAGGTCCCGCTCTCGTCGGGTGTTCCGGCGTAGCTGTACCCAAATACATTATCAAATCCCAACAGATTGGTGATGTTCAGGTGGATGATGCAATCTTTCCTGAACAATGTGGTCAGATAGGTGAGATTCATGCTGATATCGTTGTAGGCCCGGGTTCTTCCATCCATAAAAACGGGACTGTTCGGATCATTATAGGGTCTGCCGCTGGCGAAAGAGTAGGTGATTCCGCCCAGGATTTTCAATCGTTCGAAGAAGCGCTTGTAAACCACCGAAAGGTTGTGGGCTGAAGCAAAGGAGGGGATGACACTTTCAGGATAATCCTGGTAGTCTCTGGAGGTGTTCAAAAAACTATAAGAGATCCAGTAATCGGAACCCCGCAGGCTCTCGCTGTCACGCCAGAAAAGGTCGATGCCCTGTGCCCTTCCGTAACCATCGTTGTTGTAGTCTGCAGCCACCGGACTGTAAGGAGAGGTAAACTTCACCAGCTCATCATAATATTTGAGATAGCCCTCCACCCTGAAGGTCCTTCGATGTTTCCGGTACTGAAAGTTGAGTATATAGTGATCTGCCTTTTCAGACGAAAGATGGGGTGCGAACTGCAGATATTCATTCTCCGGTTTTTGCCGGTATTTGCCCCAGGCAAAGGAGAACTGGCTGTAGGTTCCTGTTTTGTATGCCGCAGCTATTCGTGGCAGCAATGCCGGTTCCTGGAGAAATGAGGAGTACTCTGCCCTGAGTCCGGTACGCAGGGCCAGTTTTTTTGATATGGTCCATTCTGCTTCCAGGAAAAGAGAAGGCAGCGCATCTTTCATCTCACTGATTATGCTGCTGTCGGCTTCCATGGTCTGCGTGTACAGCCCTCTGTTGAAATCGCCGCCAAAGCGGGTCTTTAGATTTTTAGAAGTCAGGTGGGTGAATGTGAGTTTCATGGCGGCTCCGGTAGTCACCGTGTTAACCGGGAGTCCTGCATAATTTATCTTTTCACTGTCGCGGCTGAAGGCCACACCTGTACGGATCAACCACTTTTCTGCCAGCTGATCGGTATAAGAAGTGTTGGCATAAAAGTTCAGGTTGTCCAGCTCCAGGGCATCCATGGTTCCGGCCTGGAAATTGTTATAGTTCATGGCAGATGACATGGCATTGAAAGATCCGAAGGTTTTTAATAATCCCTTCTCTCCGATCTGCTGCCTGAACATTAGCATCCCGTCTCCCAGCACAGGGTCTTTGGTCCAGTCCACATTTTGTTCGAATAGTTTGTGGGTGAGCGTACTGTTGGCATACAAACCGGTCACAGCCAGCGAGCTCTTCTCCCAGCGTTTGGCCCAGGAGGCAGTGGCACCCACACTCATGATGCCCACACTGGCCTTATCCTCTGTTTCCAGACCGTTGGTGCTCAGATCCACAATGGAGGAGAGAGCGTGACCGTACTCGGCCGAGTAGCCTCCGGTGCTGAACATGGTTTCGGAGAAGAGCAGGGGCGAGAACCGCCCCCTGGTGGGTACATTGGGCATGCTGGAGAAGTAGGGCGACTCTACCATCATCCCATCCATATAGGTCTTTGTCTCATAGCTTTCGCCACCGCGGACAAAGAGCATGCCCTCTTCGCCAACCTTCTGGGAGCCGGGCATGGTCGAATAGGCCCCGTAAATATCACCCACCGCGCTGGCTGTGCTGGCAATATCGAAGGAGCTGAGGGTTGCTGATTTATTCTCATCACTTGCACTGAAGACTCCTGCAGTGATCACTACTTCGTTCAACTCACTTACAGCTTCTCTTAAAGTGATTGCAAGAGGCCGGCGAAGCGTATCCAGGTCCACCTCAATCATCCCTTTCTCAAATCCGATAAAACTGGCAACCAGCACCTGCTTTCCGGTGAGGGTCGTGGAGAGTGTGAAGGCTCCGGTGGTATCGGTGGTGGTCCCGTCATAGGATCCGTCCAGGTAGATATTGGCATATAAAACCGGCTTCCCTTTGCGGTCGCTTACACTTCCAGTAATGCTTTGCTGTGACCAGGCACTCAGGCTTGCAAGTATCAGAAATATGCTGCTCAGATGTCTCATGGCCTAAAGATTTAATCTGAAGTAAAATTATGGAGTGCATCAGGCGTATAAAAAAATAGGATGCTGAAGCTGCAGATCCGTGGGATGAATGGTATTATGGGGAGATAAATGGAAAATCTCTATCTTGCTCTTATGAAAATATTCCTCAATATCCTTGTAGTTGCCGGCTTTGCCCTGGCGCTGTTTATCACCACAAGAACCTTTGTGATCCCCCACCAGGAGTACCAGGAGGATACCAGCCTTTTTCTCTACGATCAGGGCAATGCAGATCCTGCTGTGCGGGCTGAAATCCTGCAGCAGCTGGAACTGTTTCAGAAGGGGTATACAGACAGGGATACTTCGATCCTGCCTAGCTATATGGAGCAGTTGTTTTCAAAGGAAAACATCCTGATCCTGGGGACCATGCCCGGGGAAATCTATTCCGGATATGTGGAGGCTGCCGACCTGGTAAGCTCAGACTGGATCTCCTGGGGCGATGTAAGCATGCTCACGGAAAGCTCAAATGTATCAGTCAGCGATAGTGTGGCCTGGTTTTCCATGATCGGACACGTGGTCTTTGATATGAGCAGCATGCTGGACCTGCCCCTCAGGGTTTCGGGTGTGATGGTACAGGGCGACCAGGGCTGGAAATTCCAGCAGCTCCAGTTTCAGTTCGACCTGGATATGAGCTGGGTCCTCTATGTAAGCATTCTGCTCTCCATTCTCCTGCTGGTGAGCATCATCAGGCTGATATATCTGCTTATCCGCTCTTCAGCGAAGGGGAGCAGACAGGCTCAGTGATAGGTTACCACGTCCACTTTCTTCCATGCACCCCTTGTAAAGTCGGGGATCTTCACCGGCATTCCCTGGTTTGCAATGGATTTTTCTGAAAGTTCGGTGATGCACGACCATTCTGCGGCATCATATACATCCTGATCCAGGGGCAGCCCGTTTCTCAGGCAATGGATCAGCCGGTAATCCATGGTGAAATCCATTCCACCGTGCCCTCCTACTTTCCGGGCCAGCTCGCCCACCTCCTTTGTGATGGGGTGCTCGTAATCGCTAAGGACCTGTTGCATTTCCTCTTCTCCCATGAAGCTGTGAGCAAAGGGCTCCAGGGCAATGCCCTGTACGGGCCATTTCTGAACGAAGCCCCTGGTGCCACTTAAGAGGTGGATCCTGCTGTAGGGGCGTGGACTGGTAACATCGTGCTGGATCATAATGCTTTTGCCCTTTGCCGTTTTAATCAGGGTGGTATTCATATCGCCCCTGGCATACTCCCTTGTGGCGTAATCTGAATCTTCTCCGAATTTCTTTTTCGCAAATTCGGTCATGCCAAACTGGTCACTGGCAACGGAGACCAGGTATTCCATTTTATCACCCCTGTGAATATTCAGGACATGGCAGATAGGCCCGAAACCGTGGGTGGGGTAGAGGTTGGCATCACGTTTCTGGTTGTGGCGGAGCCGCCACATTTCCCAGTACCCGTTCTCTTCATTGAAATTAGAGGCCCTCAGGTCATGAATATAGGCTCCTTCGGCATGCACGATTTCACCCAGCAGACCCTGCCTGACCATATTCAGGGTGGCCAGCTCGAAAAAATCGTAGTTGCAGTTCTCCAGTTGCATACAGTGGCGTCTGGTCTTTTCAGAGGTGTTCACCAGCTGCCAGCATTCATCT
Source organism: uncultured Bacteroides sp. (assembly GCA_964458155.1). Lineage (GTDB taxonomy): Bacteria > Bacteroidota > Bacteroidia > Bacteroidales. The sequence continues at coordinate 32,821 of CAYWGP010000043.1, read as the reverse complement.
ATGGAGATGGCTGCAGGGACTTCAGTGGCCGCGTGTTTGCCCTGCTCCATGGCATATACGGCAATGGGCGTATGCAGGTCCCAGTGGGTACAGACGTAGACCAGGTCCACATCTTCCCTTTCACATACCTTCTTCCAGTCCTCGGGACCGGAATATACATCTGCCTTCGGGAGTCCGGCCTCTTCCAGGATTTCCTGTGCCCTGTCCAGATTTTCCTGGACCAGATCACAAAGGGCCACAATTTTCACTCCCTCCAGGAAGGTATAGCGGCGAACTGCTCCTTTGCCACGTCCTCCCAGTCCCACAAATGCTATCCGCACAGTATCTATGGGATCGCAGCGCAATTCGATCACATCGCTTTGCCCTTCGGGCCTTGGAGGCTCCGGGAAGAGCTCTGCGGCCTTAAATGGGATCTCTTCGCTTTGTCTCTCCGGTGGGACGCAGGCTCCCAGTGTCAGCATCAGGCTAAACAGGAATAGCAGGAAATAATTTGGGTTCAGGCTTGTTTTCATGTTGTTCTTTGTTTTGAAGGGTTAGAATTTGATTAAACTGAGTTCAGAGGCAGGCTTGTCCAGCGACAAGACCACAACGGTGGCTGTTTCATCAGGAAGTTTTTTGGGAAGGAGCACCGTGATTCCGTCATCACCTGCCTGAACTTCCAGTGCAGTATTATCCTGGAGAAAATAAGCACTCTTAACTGATACGCCCTTATCCATGGGCAGTTTTAGTTTTCTTCCCGGGCTCTTCAGCAAATGAAGATAGATTTTGTTTCCCTTATGTGTGCTGACCATAGCATCCCCTGGCAAATAAGGACCGCCCCGTGTACCGTATACTGCTTCTCCGTTAACTGAAAGCCATTGGCCCATTCCGGCCAGTATATCCACCTGCCTTTCTTCGATGCGACCATCAGGCATGGGTCCCACGTTAAACAAGAGGTTTCCGTCTCCCCCGACGGTTTGCAGGAGGGTATGGATACACTCCTTTGATGATTTGAGTTTATCATCAGGCTTCCAGGCCCATTGCTCTCCAATGGTCATACATGTTTCCCAGGCATATTTATTATCAAAGTCACCGATATTCTGCTCCGGAGTGGCAAAATCGCCGGCAAAGCTGGCGCTCCTGGTTTTATCTTCCATTCCCTCTCTCCCCTTATCCACCCTGTTATTGATCAGGATATCATCGTTCAGTCCCCTGAGATAGGCATACATATCCATGCCCATTTCATGGGTCCAGGCCCATTCCCACTCACCGTCGAACCAGATCAGGAAGGAATTGTACTCTACAACCAGCTCCTGAAGCTGGTTCTTCATGAAGGTGATATAGTGCTCCATTTGCTCCATGGTTGCCGGGTCCATGCTCCTGGTCTCCCTGAAGTTGTAGCCGGGCGCCGGGTAATCCACAGGGTAATCATCGCGGTACCAGTCACAGATGGAGTAATAGGTCCCAAATTTGATCCCCTGTTTCTTACACTCATCAGCCAGTTCCCTCAGAATCCCTTTTCCATAGGGGGTGACTGCCATATCATAATCGGTATATTCACTGTCCCAGAGACTGAATCCGTCGTGGTGACGGCTTGTAATAATCAAATACTGCATCCCTGCTTCTTTGGCGGTACCCACCCAATCTGCAGCATTGAATAGTTCCGGATTAAAATCCTTATAAAGCAAGTCATATTCATCTATGGGAATTTCTCTTCCCCGGGACCAGGAGATCTCAGTACCCTTCAGTGCTACAGGACCCCAGTGGATAAACATGCCAAAACGCATTTCCTGGAATTCCGCAAGTGATTTTTTATTGGTTTCCAGGTCCGGGTTGGACTCTCCACCACCCGAATATTGAGCCTGAAGGTGAAGGGATGTGAGAATTAGCAGCAGGGTGCCCGTAAGATGTTTCATTGAAGGGGATTTTGTATAAATGTAAATGAAAATTGTCATTCTGAAAAGTGTCGGTGCAGATTACTGTTTAGCACTAAAATGTATAACTTTAGAGCTATGATATCTCTGTTCTTTCAGTTTTGGCTCCTGCTGGTCCCCGTGTGGTCTGAGGGCGGAGCGGTGAATAATGCGGATGAGGTTTATATTCGTATTAACCAGGTGGGTTATCTAAGCCATGAGCAAAAGTCTGCGATTCTTTTCTCGCCACGACCACTAAAAGAGAAGTTTGCCCTGATCCATGCGGAAACGGGTAAAAACATGTATGAGTCCCGGCCACTGAGATCTGAAGCTGCAAACTGGGGTGCCTTTGAATATTACTACACTTTGGATTTCAGTGAGATGAATGAAAAGGGCACATATTATCTGCAGGGAGAACGGTCGGGAGCAAGGAGCCAGGTTTTTCAAATATCCGAAAATGCCTATGAGCAACTGCAGGAAGACTTACTCGGATTTATGAGGCAGCAACGCTGCGGCTATAATCCCTTCCTGGATATGGTTTGTCACCAGCACGATGGCCGGTCCTTTTATGGTCCCATGCCCGATTCCACCTATGTGGATGTGAGCGGGGGCTGGCACGATGCAGGAGACCAGCTCAAATACCTGATTACAGGGTCTTATGCCACGGCCCATATGCTGCTGAGCTATGAACTGTATCCCGACAGCTTTGCCGACAGGTGCAATGCCCTGGGACAACCGGGAGCCAACGGGATTCCCGATGTGCTGGATGAGGCAAAATGGGGACTTGACTGGATTCATAAGCTGCATCCTGCTCCCGATCAACTTGTGCATCAGGTGGCTGATGACCGGGACCATATAGGCTGGAAGATGCCCGACCAGGATAAGTCTGATTATGGCTGGGGTGAGAACAGTTACCGGGCCGCGTATTTTGCAAACGGGGAAGCTCAGGGGCTTAAGCTTTACCAGAGCGAGGCCACGGGAGTTTCAAACCTGGCGGGCCGTTCGGCTGCTGCCATGGCGCTTGCTGCCCGCATATGGAAGGAGGAGCTGAACGATCCCCTGTTTGCCGGCGAGTGCCTGAAGGCTGCTCGTACATTGTACAGCCTGGGCAGAGAGAAGGAGGGATATCAGCAGGGTAACTCCTATGGTGCTCCCTACCGCTACGGGGAAGAAACCTGGGCCGATGATATGGAATGGGGTGCTGCCGAGCTCTATAAAACCACCGGTGAAAGCACTTACCTTGATGATGCCCTCAGGTACGCCCGGATGGCAGGGACTGTTTCATGGATGCCACTGGATACGGCCAAACATTATCAGTACTACCCCTTTGTAAATATGGGGCACTATGCATTGCACGGATTGGTTGAAGATTCCTTTAAGGATACCCTGGAAGGGTACTACAGGGCCGGGATAGAAAATTGCCTGGCAAGGGGTGGAAGCAATCCCTACGGGATCGGTATTCCTTTTATATGGTGTTCCAACAATCTGCTTACCAGCCTGATCGCCCAGCTTATTCTCTATAAGCAAATGAGTGGTGATGACCGTTATGACAGCTTCCTGTTGCAGCAACGCGACTGGCTGTTTGGACGAAATCCTTGGGGGACTTCCATGTTTACAGGGATCCCGGAAGGGGGCGAATATCCGGTGGATGTGCATACCAGCCTGTATGCCATGACAGGGAAGGAGGTTGCCGGGGGACTGATAGACGGGCCGGTGTATGGCACCATTTACCGGGCCCTGGAGGGATTGCTCCTGAACGATCCGGACGAGTTTGAGGCCATGCAGAATCCTTTTGTGGTCTATCATGACGATATGGGCGATTACTCTACCAATGAGCCAACCATGGACGGAACTGCAGGTGCCATCCTGATGATGGTACATTTTTCTACTTCCCCTTCTTCTGGAGAAGGATCTCAGTTGGCTCCATGGTGACCAGGCATCCTTTTGGCATGTTAAGCAGGTCCTGCTCGATCTCACTGTAAAAGAGCTCGAGCTTTTCGGTCAGGTCCACAAATTCGATTACCACCGGGAGTTTTTCGGTCAGTTCCCAGAACCTGGAAGAATTGATCGCCTTACTTGAGCCAAAGCCCATAATGCCCCTGAAAACAGTGGCTCCTGCGATTTCTTTTTTATGGGCCAGATCCACCAGGTACTGGTAGAGCAGCTTTGATCCGATTTTATCTGTGGTGCTGGCCTTGATCTTGAGCCTGCTGTAACTGGAACTCCTGACTTTTTTTGTCATGTTTATCCCATTAATTTGGTGGAAATATAACCCAGGTAGACTGCAATAAACCCGAGGAATATACTCAGGCCTGTGTAGAGAAGCAGGGGGAGGATCTGGCCGTTTTTCATCAATACAAGGTTCTCGCCCGTGAATGAAGAGAAGGTGGTGAAGCCCCCGCAAAGGCCAACCATCAGGAACATCCTCCACTCAACGGTCAGGATGGGGCTTTTCTCCGAGATGCCGATCAGGAAGCCGATCAGCAGGCTGCCCACAACATTGACCGTCAGGGTCCCTATGGGGATGGCGAACCATTCAACCCGGGTGTTGAGCCTGGATACAAGGAACCTGGCCACACTCCCCACAAATCCACCTGCCCCAACCAGCAATAATTGTTTAAGCATATCTTATAAATCCAATAAGCACTAAGCCCATAAGGCAATAACTAAGCATTAAGCATTAACAGGTTCAAGGACAACTAGTTGTCTTTTAGCCACTCATCCAGCCAAGCCTGGAATTCCCTTTGCCAGAGGATGCCGTTCTGTGGTTTCAGCACCCAGTGAGTTTCGCTGGGGAAGAACAGCAATTTGCTGGGGATCCCAAGCATCTGGGCGGTATTAAAGGCGGCCATATTCTGCGTGTAGGGAATGCGGTAGTCATGCTCTCCTGCAATAATCATAATGGGTGTATCCCAGTTCTTCACATAGTGATGGGGTGAGCTGGCATAGGATTTCATGGCTACCGGATTATCCTTATCCCAGGGAGCCCCTCCTGTCTCCCAGTGCTGGAAGAACATTTCATCGGTTGTATAATACATCATCTCTTCGTTAAAGACACCGCAATGGGAAATAAAGGTTTTGAAACGTCCCTCATGATTGCCGGCAAGCCAGAGAACGGAAAAGCCCCCGAAACTGGCACCGACGGCACCCAGCCGGTCTTCATCCACAAAGTCCTCGGCAGCGATATCATCAATGGCACTGAGCAGGTCCTGCATGGCCAGGCCGCTGTTGTCGGTGCTTACCTGGTCGGTCCAAAGCTGACCGTGACTGCTTACTCCCCTTCTGGCCGGTGCAATAACCACGTAATCGTATGATGCCATCTGGCTCATGTTCCAGCGATAGCTCCAGAACTGGCCCAGGACTCCCTGGGGACCTCCGGTGCAGAACATCACGGCGGGATACTTCCTGCCAGGATCAAAGTGGGGCGGGTATATGGCCCAGACCAGCATCTGCTGATTATCAACTGTTGTTACCCAGCGCTTCTCCACCGTGGGCATGGTCAGCTGGTCAAGAAGGTGCTTGTTTTCAAAACTCAGCTCCGTAGCCTCACCGGTGGCAGGATCCACGCTGTAGATTTCCTGTGGTTTGGTCATATCAACCCTGGTGGCAATAAGTTTGTCCCCTGCAATGGCAACACTGTGGTAATCATACAGGCCCTCGGTAAGAACCTCGATCTGAGTGCTGGCAACATTCATCTTAAAAAGCTGGGTCTCTGAGTTTACAGCACACACAAAGTAGAGATTCTCCCCGTCATCGGCCCATACTTCACCGGAAGGAGAATAATCAAAGTCAGGGGTGAGATAACGTAAGTCTCCACTGGCCAGATCCATTTCAAAAAGTCTTTCCTTGTCAGCCTCGTAACCTGCCCTTTCCATGCTGTGCCAGTAGATCTTGCTGCCGTCGGGCGAAAAGAAGGGCACGCGGTCATAACCGGGCATTCCTTCTGTGAGATTACGGGTTTTACCACTTTCCAGCTCATAAAGATAAATGTCCGAATCGGTGCTGAAGGTATACTCAAGGCCGTCCATTTTCTTACAGCTATAAGCAATGCCCTTGCTGTCGGGGGTCCAGGCAACTTCCTCCAGTCCTCCGAAGGGTTTCATTGGAGAGTCGTAGGGTTCGCCGGGCATAAGATCTGTTCCTGCGCTGAATGTTCCATTGAAATCGGCCACGAACACATGACTGTAGGCACCATCCTCCCAGGTGTCCCAGTGCCGGTACATCTGGTCGTCGATAATCCTTCCATCTGTGAGTTGCAGATCTGAATACAGGTCCTGGGTGCTGGGATCCACCTTCACTTCCTGGGTATAAAGTACTTTGCTGCCATCGGGAGAAAAAGCCAGACCGGTAATACCACCTTCAATCCGGGAGATTTGCTTTTTTCCAGAACCGTCGGCCTGCATGGTCCAGGCCTGCAGATCACCGGAAGCAGAGCTTATATAAACAATTTGTTCTCCGTCGGGATGCCAGACGGCATTGAATTCGTTCTGGGGCGTTTCGGTAAGCTGTATCTTATCGGATCCATCCGCATTCATTGTGAAAAGTTCCCGGTTACTCCGGTTCTGTTCTACGCTGTAGTAGCTTACCCCGTAGAGAATCTTTTGACCGTCTGGCGACACCTTTACATCGCCCAGGCGTCCAAAGGCCCACAGGACCTCCGGGGTCATAATATCGGATTGGAGAGTCAGTTGGTTTTTGGTAATCAGCGGAGCCTTATCTTCCTGCTGAACGCTTTCCTGGCATGCACTTAGCAGGCCAATGATGCTTAGAAACAGAATGGTTCTTTTCATGGGATATGGTTAAAAAATTCGGATAAATGTATTAAATATTGCTGTGAGAATGCCTTTCTGGCGTCGCAAATCAGTTCGCTTTGACAATGTCCTTGAACAGGTCAGCCTTTTCCGGTTCCGCTATCAGATGATCCCAGGACCAGATAACCACTCCTGTGGAGGGCGGCAGTAATGCAGCTTCCATGGTCTCCCTGAATTCCTCCAGGTCAAATTCCGTATCCAGGTAGGCCTGTCCCACCTGTATACTCGGGAGAATTTTTGCTCCGGTCTGCATAAACATATCCTCCACAATGCCATGTACCCATGAAGGACTTTGCTTGACCATATGGGCATAGGTCATGGGGGAGAGGAAGTCGCTAAAGCTGGAAAGTGTTCTGATATCCTGACCGGCCACATTTCGGATAGCCCTGTCGAAATCCCCCTTGCCCCATGGAACCAGGTGGATATTAACCAGAATATCAGGTTTTTCCTCTCTTGCTGCCCTTGCAATAGCTTCTGCCATGGAGCTGATCAATCCGCATCGCCAGGTGGTCCACTCTTCCTGGTGCCTGTCCAGGATCCAGTCGGCCTTTTCAGGAATACTGCTTAAGCGGGCAGGAATGCTAATCCCGGTTTCAGCCTGGAAATGCTCCAGACAGGCAGAATCAAAACAGGAGACAGGCAAGGATGCCGGATCCCGGCCGGGATATACCTTTTCCCAATAAACAAAGTGGCGGATAAAGTCAATACTGATCCCATCGGGCCGATGATCCCTGATAATTCTACGGGCATGTTCCACCACCTCCATCCGGTAATCCTGCCTTGACGGGCACACAAATTCAAGCCATTCCTCTGCAGCCGCTTCGCCATTCCTGTTTATGGCCGCAAGCCCCGCTTCTCTGACTATGGCCTCCGGATTAAAAAACACGGGAAAGATCACAAAGGTGGAGATCCTGTGCTCCCTGGCCTCCAGCATAAATTCCTCAGTGGAGATCAGGCTCTCACTGCTGAAAGCAGTATTGATGCCCATCTGGTTCCAGCGTTCGAAGAGCTGGTCGTAGGGGCCGCTGTGCTCATATATCTTGGCACCAATCAGTGCCGGATCGGTGACGGGTTTACAGCCTGTGAACAGAAGCAGGAAGACGGACAGCACGGAGAGGAGATAATTCGTCATAGTAGCTATATTGCAGTTTTTAAATCGGACTCATGTATTTTATGAATACAATATAGTGCTTAACTTTAAGATTATGAATGTCTCCTCCCTGGCGGCTTTTCAACCCTGGCCAATGAGCTGAAGGGAAGCGGAGTCACCTGCAGTGTATTGTTGCCCGGACTCTTCAATACAAATTTTGCCAGTTCGGCTGCCAGGTATTCGGGTTCGCCAGAGAAGAATGAAAAGATTGTTACCACCTCGGTGGAGCAGGTGGCAAAAACCGCCATGAAGGGGATGATGAAAGGTAAGATCAGGATCATTCCTGGGTTTTCAAATAAATTTCTGGCCCTGGCTCCCCGCTTTCTCCCAAGGAATATGGTATTATCAGGTCTTCGGAGGATTCAGGAGCGAATCAGAGAAGAGGAAAGTGCTTAGGCTGCCATGCCTGTCAGTTTGATTTGCTCTTATTTTCTCTTACTTTTAAGAACGAACCCAAATTGATTTCTATGAAACGTACTGCTTTTCTGTTGACAGTTCTTGTTATTGGATTAACCCTTCAGGCCCAGGAAAGGGGAACCAAAGATATTATCTCTCTCTCGGGCCGTTATGGTCTGCCCGAGGAGTATAAAGAGACATATGATGGGAAGGCTACTGAATTCGGTATGCTGAATGCGCTGACGGCCGGGTTCAAACTGGCACCAAAGACCATGTTTGCCATCAACTTGAACCATTTTTACTTCAACGTCCAGGATGATGTGGAGATGCCTGCCGATATTGCCAATCCCATCATTATCAATGGGTTTATTCTTAGACTGGGGATTATTCAGGAGCTCAAAAATGGAGGAAAAATTCAGATGCTGGTAGCTCCCAGGCTTATGTCCGATTTTCAGAACCTGGATGGGAACAGTTTCCAGATTGGTGGGATAGCCTCTTATCAAAATGATATCAATGAGAACCTTAATCTTGGTTTTGGGGCCATGTATAACCAGGAATTATTCGGGCCTTACATGGTTCCCTTGTTTTTACTGGACTGGAAGATATCTGAACGCTGGTTCATTGAGGGCCTGGTTCCGGTTACCCTGAAGGTTCACTACAGGATCAATGAAGGCCTGGATGTGGGCTTCAATCACTTTGGACTGGTCACCTCCTATTATCTGGGCGATGAGGATTATGCAGGTGACTATATGGAACGTCAAAGCATCGATCTCTCCCTTTTTGCCAGGCAGCGGATCCATGGAAACTTTTTTGTTGAAGGGATGGTCGGCCGAAGCTTTGGCAGATCTTACACGCAGTATTCGGGCGACGAGACAATCACCTTTGGCATACCACTGATTACCTTTGGGGACGAACGTACCCCAAATAACGTTACCTTCAAGGATGGGATGATCTTTACCCTGAAACTGATCTTCAATATGAAGGTGCCCGAGTAATCAAATCTACCATCTTCATGGTATGGGTCTGCCATTGACCCGGACTTCTATTACGGGTAACTTTGATAACATAACTTAAAATCAAAGCACCATGGATAGAAGATTTATCTTAAAAGGATGGACAGTCTTTGTGCTGTTCGCTGTTCTTTTTACGGCATGTAATAAGGATGAGGACCTGCCTGAGGATTTTGCGGAACTTTCTTTTGATAGCCAGGTGGTTATGGATAAAATACCTGATGGCTTAATCAATTCTAATGACGATAAGGCACAGGAGTGCCTGGATATGATCGAACAGGCTCTTGATATGTCTTCCTTTCAGGCAAATCTGATCGTACCCGACAATGCTGTGCGCGCTTCCCTGAAGGCATCCGGTGATACCTGGTACTGGACCTGGTCCTATGCAGGTGAAACCTGGACCTTCTACTGGACTTACACGGAGGATAGCTCCAAAGAATACTGGGTCATGGAAATCCGTTTTGGCGATGGTCCGCTGTATGATTATATCACTGCCTGGGAGAATAAAGATGGCAGCGGGGGACAGGTGGCCTACAGTTTTAACTGGGTACAGATTTATGACCAGGAATATATCGATTATGAGGACCTGCAATGGACCTATACCTGGAGTCTTGATGCCTCAGGTAACTATCATTTCGAATGGACCTATGATTCAGATAGTGATGAGGTTGATTATTATATGAAATCCACGATCCTTGTGAACGCAGATGGTTCGGGTACACTGGATTACTATTTGAATGATGCTCTCTTTTACCACATGGAGTGGGATGCAGCCGGAAACGGATCCTGGGTCTATTATCTGGGATCATATAGTGAGTCAGGCACCTGGGTGGCAGGATAGCTGAGCCCTGCCTGAGGACCTATGGGGTCCCTGTTTTTTCCGTTTGCATAGGATACTGAAAGATGGGATCTGTTTTAAGGGCTTTCTTCTTGATGGCAGCAATTTCATCATCGTCCATGGGTTTGAAATCCGTGGCCAGCTGAAGGGCCATGGAAAAGAGATCCTCATGACCGGGAGGAATGGCGGCTGTGATTGGGTGCGAGAGGGTAAACCTGAGGCCCTCGTTGGCCTGCTCCTTGTCAGTCAGGGGTTTGTACCAGGTCTTATCTATGTTCCTCTCTTCTCCCTCTTCCCATCTTCGCCAGGCCATTGCTTTCAAAGCCAGGATGCCCATGCCCTTTTTCTGAGCCTCTTCCATGACCTGGGGACCAAAATTACCATTGTACCAGGCTGCGAAATTGAAGGGGAAAAGAATGCTGTCAAAATCAAAGCCTTCCATCAATGCCAAGGCCGCCTCCACCGAATGGGCAGAAAAGCCCAGGTATTTTACCTTTCCTTCATCGCGTGCTTCCACAAAGGTCTCCATGGCACCATCCTTTCCAAAAATGGTGTCCACATCCTTCAGGGTGGTGACTGCATGCAACTGGTAGAGATCGAAGTGGTCGGTACGCAGGTATTTCAGGGACTGCTCCAACTCCTTTCGTGCGCCCTCTTTTTTTCGTTCTCCGGTCTTGCAGGCCAGGAAAACTTTTTTCCGGTAGGGTTCCAGGGCAGGGCCCAGCATCTCTTCGGCATTGCCATAGGAGGGAGCCACGTCAAAGTAGTTGATTCCAAAATCAATGGCCTCTTTGACCCTGCTTGCAGCCTCTTCCGTGGTGGCTTTATCTACCACAATCCCCCCGAATCCGATCATCGATAACATTTCACCTGTTTTGCCAAAGGCCCGCTTTTCGATTTTTCCCCCTGCGGTTTCACGGGTGATGGCCGAAAGATTGGCCGGGAACATGCTTAACAGCGGCACTGTCATAGCTGAGGTCTCAATAAATTTTCTTCTTTTCATAGCTCCGGGTTTTAAGCCAAGTTATAAAATCGAAGCCATAGAGTCAAGTTACTCGGAAAAAGGATCTTCAGTCCCTTCGAGAGTGGTATAAAAGTCGGCCATGATGGAATCTGCTTTAAACTTCTCCCAGATGGTGATCATCCGGCTGTTTCCCCTTTGCTCCACCCACTGATCGTCAATGTAAAGCGGGGAGGGTATCTCAAAGGATTCGGCCCAGCCGGGATCTTTCACAATGGCCACTGCAGCCATATCGAAAAGCGAACGGAAACAGCCATCTTCCAGGTGAGTAATATGGCGGAACAGATCCACAGAATAGTCACCAAAGCAGGTAAAGCTTTCTCCATGCCTGCCAGTAACCGGCTCATCCACCACCGGCCCCAGTCCGGGCATGCGCACATATATATTCTTCCGCTTGGCCTTTACAAAGGCTGTGCCTGTTGTATCGCCGTAACGGACAGTAACCATTTCAAAGGGAACATCACATTTCAGGATGTAGTTCATAGAAGCAGTATCATTCTCCAGGTTATATTCGCCCGGAGCAGGATAATTGGCCCCCAGCCATACTATTCTTATCCGTCTGGCAATGGCAGGTTCCTTCTCCAGGGCCAGTGCCACATTGGTCAGTTTCCCAACCGGAAGCAACACCAGGCTTTCCTTCCTCTTCTTCATGGCTTCAGCAATGATGAAATCGACTGCTTCGGATCCATCAAATACTTCCTGGTCAAGATGTTCTCTGATCTCTGTATAAGAGCCGTTGGCGCCTTTAATCACTTTAACTTTATCCTTCCAGGCAACCAGGTCCACCACCCGCTGGGCCTCCTTCATATGCTCATCAATCTCTCCGCCATTATAGGTGGCATTGACAGTTATGCCCAGCACATTGAAAGTCTGATCATTGAGAAGCAGGTAGGCCAGCGCATGCTGATCGTCCAATTCATTGTTGGCATCGGTATCAAAAATCACGGGAATGCCTGAGTCGCCAGGCTTGCTGCTACTGCTGTTGCAGGAGTTAAAAAGGCTCAGGCTAATCAGCAGGGACAGGGATAAGATAGTATTCTTCATAGCGATTGTATCATTCATTTCTTAGTCACTTCGGGCAGTGAATTTACGAAATAGGATCCAGATAAGGAGCAGGTTCTCAACCTGTATCATCATGTTCCTAATGCTGGTGGAAAGCTGCGGAAATGAAGCTCAGGACCCCGGGCAGTGATTCTCTCCAGTAGGTCCATGTATGTCCGCCATCGCGAACCCGGTACTCATGGGGGATCTCCTTTTTACGCATGGCAATATGGGCCAGGGAATTTCCTTCATAAAGGAAATCATCATCGCCACAATCGATGTACCAGCGGACCTGGTTTTGCCTGTTCTTTTGCAGCTCGTCCGGGTCGATTGCATTTATAAGTTCAATAGCACTGTGTTGTTTGTACCACTTATCTATTTCCTCTTCGCTGGCCGGTCCCCAGTTCCCACGCTTCATCTGTGCGTCCATATCCTCCCTGCTCAGGGGGCCACAGTAGGCGCTGAGCGGACAGGCCGATGAGAAAAGTTCCGGGTGATGCAGGGCATACATGAAGGTACCACCACCGCCCATGGAGAGCCCGGAGATGGCACGGTACCTTTTCTCTCCTTTGATACGATAAGTGGATTCCACATAGGGCATGAACTCCTCAAAAAAGAAGTCCTCGTATCGCCACTCGTTTTTCAGGTCATTAAAATAACCCCTGTGTTTTGTTTTCCCATCGGGCATCACTATGATCATGGGAGTGGCCGTACCTTCCAGAATGGCCTTGTCGGCTATATGCAGTACTTCACCGAACTGCACCCATCCGGTCTGATCATCGCCGGCTCCATGGAGCAGGTAAAGTACCGGGTAGCTGCGTTCCGATGTTTCGTAGTCGGGGGGCAGGTAAATGGCGTATTTTCGTTCCATGTCCAGTATCTTACTATCCATGGTGAGCTCGTCAAACACTTTGCCGCTTTGGGCGGAAGCCATCATAGCCAGAGTCAGGATCGCAAATATCAAAGGTGCTTTTTTCATGTTTCTGCAATTTTTCGCTTAGTATGTATGCCAAAGGTAAAATCTAAAATCATTAAATTGGAGTGTAAAACCGGCTTTTTTGGATCATGAACGGAATTCCTTTCAAACCAAAGTATCTGGAACTGCATCGTAATGGAATACTCAGGCAACGGGGCGAATTGTTATGGAGTCGTCTGGCCCATTGTGACCTCTGTCCCCGTGAATGCAGGGTGGACCGTGTGGAGGGGGAGCAGGGTTTCTGTAAAGCCGGTTCAAAGCTGAAAGTCGCTTCATTTAATCCTCATTTCGGAGAAGAAAGGCCCCTGGTGGGAGTGGGCGGATCGGGGACCATTTTTCTTAGCCATTGTAACCTGGGCTGTGTGTTTTGTCAGAACTGGGATATAAGTCACCAGGGAGGCGGCGCTGAATGCAGTATTGAAGATCTGGCCATGATAATGCTGCAGCTGCAGGAGGCCGGTTGCCAGAATATCAATGTGGTTACCCCCACACACTATTCCCCCCATGTGCTCCTGGGCCTGGACCTGGCTGCATCCCTGGGTTTGCGCTTACCCCTGGTCTACAATACCTGTGGCTGGGAACGCCCTGATCTCCTGGCATTGCTTGACGGGGTGGTAGATATTTACCTGGCCGATTTCAAATACACGGATCCTGACATGGCCAGCACCTATTCTGCAGAAGCAGAGAACTACCCCTCTGTTACAAAGTCAGCTCTTATGGAGATGAACCGCCAGGTGGGGGTGGCCATACCGGAAAGAAATGGTGTGATCTACCGGGGCCTGATGATCCGTCACCTGGTGATGCCAGGAGGAGTCAGTGGTTCCATGGATGCTGTGCGATGGATTGCCACACATCTGCCTGCCGGCACCTATGTGAATCTTATGCTACAGTACCGGCCTGCCTACCGGGCTCAGTTCTACCAGGAAATTAACCGCCCTGTGAGCAGGAAGGAGTACATGGGGGTAGTGGACGAGGCCCGCCGTTGCGGACTCACCAATCTGGATGTGGATCTTTGACCCCGATGTTCATCATTGATCAGAAGCCCGAACTAATTATTTCCAGTCGTAGGGAGTTACCTGGTATACATAGTAATTGAGCCAGTTGGAAAACAGCAGGCTGGCATGTGCCCTCCAGCGGATCACGGGATCTTTTGATGGATCATCGTTAGGGAAGTAATTCTCCGGCACAGCAGTAGCAAGTCCTTTGGAGCGATCACGTTCAAATTCGTTCTTCAGGGTCAGCGGATTGTATTCCAGGTGGCCCGAAATATAAATCTGCCGGTTGTCTTTAGACAGGACGATATTGGATCCCACCTGGGGCGACCATGCCAGGGCCACCAGGTCGGGATGAGCCTTTATATCTTCCAGGCGGTTTTCCGTATACCGGGAATGCGGTGCAGGGAACACATCGTCGAATCCACGCACAAGGTGGTGTTTACGATCGCTGATGTGGTGATCAAAAATTCCGAAGGCCTTGGAAGGAAGCGGATATTTTTTTATGCCGTAGTGGTAATAGAGTCCTGCCTGGGCTCCCCAGCAAATATGCATGGTGCTGCTTACATTTGTCTTGCTCCATTCAAGAACCTCACACAGGGTTTTCCAATAATCCACCTCTTCAAATTCAATGTGTTCCACAGGAGCCCCGGTAATGATCAGCCCGTCATATTTCTGGTTCTTAATCTCGCCAAAGGTTTTGTAAAATATTTCCATATGTTCTCTGGGAGTATTCTTCGATTCATGCTCATCCATGTATAGCAGGTCCAGTTCCACCTGCAGGGGAGTATTGGCCAGGGAGCGGAGCAGGTCCGTTTCGGTGACCATTTTTACCGGCATCAGGTTAAGCATGGCAACACGCAGGGGACGGATATCCTGGGCTTTTGCACGGCTCTCCTCCATGATAAAGATGTTCTCCCTTTTCAGCTCTTCGATGGCCGGGAGTTTTGTGGGTACATTAATGGGCATGGCAGATTATTTCATTTTATAACTGATATCTCCTGACTTTTGTTCTCAAGTTTACTACATAAAGTTGTAAAGGAGCAATTAAACAGCAGATTTATTGACTTAGCCCTTACAGGTATCGTACCTTGCATGAACAAATGACATAAGCATGAAAATTCTGATACCTGTCATAATGCTTTTGTTTTCCCAGGCAGTTCTTGCGCAGGAACGGATCGTGGAGGAATACCCGGATATTTTTGCAAGGGCCGCCAGGGAGCACAAGAGTGTCTTCTTCATCTTCAGCAGTGATTTTTGCGGATGGTGCAGGGTATTTGACAATTACCATGCATCACCTGAGGTCAAAAAAATAGTAAACAAAGATTACCTGTTTCAGACCATTGATATCTCTGATCCTGAATCATCCGAAAGAGAGCTATGGGAACATTACAGTTACGAAGGGGTGCCTGCATGGATGATATTTAATTCTAAGAAGGAATTGTTGTCCGACGGGAGACTTGAGAATGGTGAGCAAATTGGCTATCCACTGGAGCCAGCCGGAATGGATATGTATATTGATGTCATTCGTAAGACCTCCCGGCACATTAATAAAAAACAGCTTCTGGTGCTGCGTGAGAAGATTGTCTATTTCGATGAAGTAACAGAATAATCTTATTTGCTTCCAAATACCAGCTGAAACACACTTCCTTTTCCCTGCTTGGAGCGCACCCTGATATATCCTCCATGCAGCCTCATGATATGCTGGGAAAAGCTGAGTCCAATGCCGGTTCCTGTTTCTTTTGTGGAAAAGAAAGGCATAAATATGCTATCAAGTTGTTCGGCCGGAATGCCGGTTCCTGTGTCCTCCACTGATATAATTACTTCTTTCTTGCGGCCAATGGCTGATAAGGTAATTTCCCTGGTTTTCCGGGTGCTGACTGCTTCCATGGCATTCTTGACCAGGTTAATGAGTACCTGTTCGATCATCCGGGCGTCCAGCTCCGCTCTCAGGAATTCATCCGGACAGTGAATTTTCAGATTGCTTTCTTTCAAATCAGCCTGCTCCTTAAAAAGCCCGGTGATTCGTTTCAAAAGGCTAAGGATCTCAGTCTGTTCCGTTTTGAACTCCGGGGTTCTGTAAAGGTTTGTATAGGCATCAAGGAAAACGGACAGTCCGCTGGCCCTTCGATGGATGGTATCCAGTCCGCTTAAAATCTCCTCCACTTCATCCTCTTTCAGGCGGTCCATGTCAATCAGCTTACCCTCCTTCTGCAAGCGTCCGGAAAGATTGCCGGCAATCAATTTTATGGGGCTGATGGAGTTCAGAATCTCATGTCTGAGCACCCGAAGCAGTTTCTGCCAGGCTTCCATCTCATTCTGATCCATTTCCCGGCTGATATCGCGTACCGAGACCAGGGTAATTTCTTCATTTTTCAGAATAAATCCCGAGGAGAGAAAGATCAGGTGATGAGACTGTCCGCCAAGCTCCATTTTTTTCAATGTTTCTTTTCCGGGTGTGAAGCTCCGGAAGAATTCCGGAAGATCCCCCGAAACAGTTGCTAACTCGTCCAGCTGAACAAAAGATAAGAGTCCGAATAGCTCCAGGAAGGCCTGATTGATCATTTTTACTTCTCCCTTTGCATTGAATGCCACCAATCCGAACTGCACATGGTTGACGGTTTCCTCAAAGAAACGCTGTTCGGCCTCACGGTCCAGACGAACCAGTCTGAAATCGCTGATAAGAGAATTGAATCCGGTATGAATGGCATTGAAATAGGGATCGCGACGCACCCTGGAAAACTGCATGGTGGGGTCGTCATTGCTCATGGCATTGATCAGTTTCAGGAGATCCCTTCTGATGCGTGTCAGGTACCAGACCAGTGCGGTGGTCTCAAGTACCAGGACCACAATCAGCAAGGAGGAAGTTACGGGAAATTCAGGTTTTTGTAAATAGATACCCAGCAGAATGGAAGTTCCCACAATGGCAGCCACAAAGACCAGGATGGACCATATGAAGCGGCTAAAGACCATATTTCTTCATTTTCTGGTACAGGGTTGAGCGGTTGATGCCCAGGACTTTTGCAGTGGCACTGATATTGCCCTGTTCTTCCCGGAGAGCCCGGGCTATCACTGATCGTTCATTTTCTTCCAGGTTCAGGCTGCTGGCTGCAAGCCCCTGATTCATACCACTGACTTGTTCCGGCGAAAGCGAAATATTGGAAATCACATCTTTTTCCGAAAGGATCACTGCCTTCTCGATGGTATGCTCCAGTTCCCGGATGTTCCCGGGCCAGGGATGCTTTTTCAGCTGGCTCATAGCCGCATCTGATAAAAGCAGGCCACTCTTCCTGTATTGATCACTGTATTTCTTCAAAAAGAAGGCGGACAATACCGGGATATCCTCTTTGCGATTACGAAGGGGGGGGATTTCTATTTCGATGGCATTTATTCTGTAATAAAGGTCCTCCCGGAAGCTTTTCTCTGCAATCATTTGCTGCAAAGGCATGTTGGTGGCGGTAATTACCCTCACGTCCACAGATATGGGCACAGATGAGCCCACAGGGTATACTTCGTTGTTCTGAAGTGCCGACAGGAGTTTACTCTGCAGTGCCTGGGGAAGATTACCGATCTCATCAAGGAAAAGGGTACCACCGGATGCGATGACAAAGCGTCCTTCCCTTTCCTCTTTTGCATCTGTAAATGCTCCCCTTGTATGGCCAAACAATTCGCTTTCAAAGAGGGTTTCCGGCAGGGCTCCCAGGTCCGTTTTCATAAAGATTTCATCCCGGCGTTCAGATAAACGGTGAATCTCCCTGGCCACCACCTCTTTGCCTGTCCCGTTTTCCCCCAGGATCAGGACACTGGCATCGGTACCTGCAATTTTAGCTACCATTTGATCCAGCTCTTTCATGACGGCCGACTGACAGTGGCAAATACTGAGGTCCTTTTCCAGTTCCCTGCTCAGGTGGGCCTGTTTCTTTTTCAGCAAGCTTACTTCCATCCTGCTTTTTCTCAGCTTATAGGCGCTGAGCAGGGTGGAGAGGATCTTCTGCTCGTCCCACGATTTCATGATGAAATCTACAGCACCCTCTTTCAGGGACCTGATGGCCAGCTCTACATCGCCATAGGCAGTGATAAAAACCACCGAAGCCTTTGGATCTTTCTCACGGATCTTATTCATCCAGAAGATCCCTTCGTTACCTGTTACCTGGCCCGTCTTGAAATTCATATCCAGGAGAATGATATCGTACACATTTTTTTCCAGGGTGGAGAGGATCAGGTTGGGATTACGCAGCGTTTCAATATGCTCAAAACTTCGGCCAAGGATCAACTTCAGTGCTATGAGCAGATCATTATTATCGTCAACAATTAATATGGAACCCTCTTTCCCTGGCATGTGCGCATAAATATGGTCAGTGATGTAAATTTAATCTATTGTTGGATTCATGCACACCATGTGTTGGAAAATCCGACAATCAAACAGGCGCAATAAAGGGTATATTACTATGATTCAGTACAATAGTAATTTTGGCATGATATTGACATATAGTAAGGAAAATAGAACAGATGATTCGCAATTACCTTCTTATAGCTCTCCGTAATCTCTGGAGAAATAAACTGATCACCGGCATAAACCTGGTGGGCATGGCCATTGGATTTGGAATATTTCTGACCCTGCTTAGCTGGGTCCGCTTCGATGCCAGCTTTGACAAATTTCACAAAGATATAGAGAACATGTATGTGTTGAATATCCGATTTACCTTAAACGGAGCGGAATACACCTCCCAGCGTACGGGCGGGGTTTATAGCCGAGTATTGCCAGAACTCTTTCCGCAGGTGAGGAGCGCTTGCAGGGTAAGTCAGCCCCGAGAGTTCGAACTGGGGATTCCCGTAGAGGGAAAGGACAGCGCAGATGTTATGAAGTACTTCGACGAGAGCGGGGTGATCATGGTGGATAGCAACTTCTTCAACTTCTTCACATTCCCACTGATTTCTGGCAATAAGGAAGATATATTTTCCGAGATTGATCACATTGTCATTACAGAAACCCTGGCAGAGAAACTGTTCGGGGAAGAGGAGGCGCTGAACAGGCAGATCAAGATCGGGGAAGGGGGGTATTTTACTGTGGTTGCAGTGGCGGCTGATCCGCCGGTGGAATCCACCTATCAGTTCAATGCTCTGCTGGGCTTTCATATCATGGAGGAGCTGGGTTATCCGGTCAACGAGTACGGCGGGACCATCTATTTCAACAATTTTAAATTATCTGCGGGGACCGATCTGATGGCTCTGAACGAAGCCATCAATAAGCACGTGGAGGAGAATTTGGAGGAAGATTTCGATACTAGGTTCTTTATGGACCGCTTTGACCGCGTTCATCTGCACGATGAGAGTAAAGGAATGATCGGTTTTTTGATGAACTTGATCCTGTCGGTAGTGATCCTGTTAATTGCCTGCATCAACTTTATAAACCTGACTACAGCAAATTCTTCCTTAAGACTTAAGGAGATTGCCATCAGGAAAAGTGCCGGAGCAGGAAAAAAACAGCTTGTGATCCAGTTCTTGGGCGAATCTTATCTCATGTTGCTGGTAGCCTTCTATCTGGGATTTTTCATTGCGGAACACCTGGCTCCCTTAAGCTATCGTTCCTTTGGTATTAGCCTGGAGCAGACCTCCAGGGACCTGGCTTACTGGCTGCAGATTCTTGGGATATACCTGGTAACCGGACTGCTGGCCGGACTCTATCCCTCCCTGAAAATTGCTGGGTATAAACCGCTTTCCTATTTTACCGGGAAAGATAATAGGAATCCACATACCGGAAGAAGGTCACGGCGTGTATTGATTGTACTTCAGTTTGCTTTCTCCATTTTTTTTATCACGGTTTCGATTTTTACAATCAGACAGTTCGACTACTTGAGAGAAGCCGACCTGGGATTTAACCGGGAGGATGTGCTTTATATTCGCACCAAGGGACAGGTGTGGGACAAATACCCTGTGATCAAGCAGGAACTGGAGCAACTTTCCTTTGTGAAAGGGGTAAGTTCGGCTTCCGATATCCCGGTGGAGGTCAATTATGGAGAAATAGACTGGGGAGAGAGGGATGGCGACCATAACAAATTTGCCAGGGTCATCAGAACCAATGCTGATTTTCTTTCCACTTTTGAAATCGACCTGCTTGAGGGGGAGTACTATACCCGGGAACGTGATACCCTCAACTACAGTTATGTGGTCGTGAGCCATTCTCTGATCGAATGGATGGGCTGGGAGGATCCGGTTGGACGTGAAATGTACTTATGGGGGGATGACCGCATCATCCTGGGAGTGACCGAGGATATCAACTTCTTTCCTTTCAACATGGCAACTTTTGGCGGGGAAGCTCTGATCTATGTCTATGAACCTGTGCAGCAATACCTTTTTGTGAGGGTGACTACCGGGACCTCCGCCGAACAGATGTCAGCCATTGGAGAAGTGTTCCAGGAACACAACCCGGGATATGAACTGGAGTACGATTTTGTAAGTAATTATGAATACCCGGCCCTGGAGAGCTCAGAGGGCATCAAGCTTATTTTCAGAATATTCTCTGCTGTGGCCATTTTTATCGCCATCATGGGACTGATCGGGCTCTCCCAGTTCAACAATACCCGCAGGACCAAAGAAGTGGGGATACACAAGGTGATGGGCGCTCAAACCGGATCGGTGGTGAATCTTCTGCTTTCCGAATTTATGAAATTGGTGGTGCTCTCCAACCTGGTGGCCCTTCCCCTGGCTTACCTGGCTCTTTGGAAACTCTTCCAGTTTTTCAACTACTCCATCAAACTGAAGATCACAGTATTTGTGATTGTATTTGTCCTTTCAGTCCTGTTTTCTTTGCTTACTGTAATCTTCCAGGCCTGGAGAACTGCCCGCGCCAATCCCGTAGATAGTCTCAGGTACGAGTAATCCATTAAACCTGGGCCCATCCCGGGCCCAGGAACGTAAGCTTATGCTTCGTATTTAAAGGAGAGTTTAATCTTGGTCCGGTAGAATTCAATTTTCCCGTCCTTCAGATGGATGTCCTGGGCCAGGACCTCTGCAATGCGTAGGTCCCTGAGGGATTTTGATGCCTTCATGATGGCATTTTTGGCAGCATCTTCCCATGATACGGTGCTGGAACCAACCAGCTCGATGATTTTGTACACGCTTGTTGACATGATGCTTAAGTATTATGGTTCAGTGTAAGTTACGACTTATGAAAGGCGAAGTCAAGCATTAGGCTTTTGCGCTTCAGAAAATTTCTCTATCTTGCCATAGTTAACACCTTTGTATAAAATAGTAACACGATGTCAGTTGTTCGGTTTGGGGTATCATTTGAGAAGGAAGTGCTTGATGCACTGGACGAATATGTGCTGGAGAATAAGTTTTCCAACCGTTCCCAGGCGCTGCGTCAGCTGGTGAACAGGCATATTGTAGAGAAGAAGTGGCAGTGCAACAACCGGGTGGCAGGAGCGGTGACCCTGGTCTATGACCATCACAGGCGGGATATTGCCAATAACCTGGGAGAGATTCAGCTGAAATACCCGGACGAAATTCTTTCAGTGCAACGTTTCACCCTTAATGAGCAGTACAGCATGGAGGTGATTGCCCTTAATGGGATCTCGGCCAGGCTGACCGAGCTGGCCGAGAAATTGATTTCAGAAAAGGGGGTGCAGCATGGGAAACTTACAATGAGCAGGTTTGATTAGATATGGAAGAAATGAAAAGAGATACAGAAGAGAAGTTAATGAAGCTGGAAAACTGGTTTAGAAAACAGCCGGGATCCATTGTGGCATTTTCCGGGGGGATCGATTCTTCCCTCCTGCTTTTTCTTGCCAGGAGATGGCAGGGGAGAGAGCTTGCAATTGGTGTGATTTCGGATTCAGAAAGCCTGAAGAGAAAGGACTTTCAGCTGGCCCAATCATTCAGCTCTAAGTTCGATATCATCCTGGAGCTTATAGAAACACGCGAGCTGGAGGATGAACGTTATAATGAAAACCCTGTGGATCGCTGCTATTTTTGCAAGGATCATCTTTATACCGACCTTCAGAGGATCAGTGAGAAGTATCCCGGCTTTCCTGTATTAAACGGAACAAATGTTGACGATCATGGCGACTATCGTCCGGGCATGAAGGCCGCCTCAGAATACCAGGTGCTCTCACCACTGGCGGAATGTGGCATCACCAAGGAGGAAATCCGGGAGATTGCCCGGTTTTTCGAACTTCCCAACTGGAATAAGCCGGCAAGTCCCTGTCTGAGCTCCAGGATTCCATACACCCATGCCATAACAAAGAAGAAGCTGGCAGAGATTGAGCAGGCCGAAGATCTGCTGAATAGTTTTGGTTTTGAGGATGTGCGTGTGAGGCATTATGGTGACCATGGGAAAATTGAGGTGCGCAGCGAGGAACTTCCAAGGCTGCTGGAAATGAAAAACTCGGTGGTGGAGAAGATCCGTGAAATTGGTTTTCAGGAAATAATTATCGATGAAGAGGGACTGGTAAGTGGTAAGCTGAATCGGGCCATCAATAAAGCACAGTGAGATAATAATAAGGAATGAAACGAATACTGTATTATGATTGCTTTGCCGGAATCAGCGGCGATATGAACCTGGGGGCCATGGTGGACCTGGGAGTTCCGGCCAGTCACCTGGAACAGGAACTGGGTAGCCTGAACATTGATGGATTCCGGCTGGAGGTGAACAGGGATAATCGCAAGGGGATCAGTGGCACCAGGGTTACCGTGGTGGTTGAGAATCCCGAAAATGAAAAACACAGGCATCTCAGGCATATTGAGGAAGTGATTTCCCGGAGTACTCTGTCGGACCGTATTAAGCGCAAGTCCCTGGATATCTTTATGAAGGTGGCTGAAGCGGAAGCAAAGGTGCATAACATTGATATTCAGAAGGTACACTTCCATGAAGTGGGAGCACTGGACTCCATTGCCGACATTGTGGGGGCAGCTATCTGCCAGGAGTATCTGGAAGTGGATGAGATCCACTCTTCACCGCTTCAGCTTGGAGGAGGCATGGTGAAATGTGCCCATGGCCTGATGCCAGTTCCGGCCCCGGCTACTGCCGAAATTGTGGAAGGGATTCCGGTGAAAACAGGACTGGTGGATTATGAGGCGACCACCCCTACCGGGGCAGCAATATTGGCTGCCACCGTGGATAGTTTCAGCCAGGGGATGGAATTTAATATTGTCAGGACCGGATATGGAATCGGACAGCGCGACGGGGAAATTCCCAATGTACTCAGGGTCTGCCTGGCTGATGCTGATGCCGGGACAAACAAAGATGTGATGGTGGAGGAGGCCCTGATGCTGGAATGCAATCTGGATGACATGAATCCTGAGCGCTACACTCACGTCATGGACCTCCTGTTTGCTGCCGGCGCGGCAGAGGTGTTTATCAGCCCTGTCGTTATGAAGAAATCCAGACCTGGAAATGTTTTGAGTGTCCTTTGCAGCGGGGATAATGCTGAAAGCGTCAAAGAGATTTTGTTTACAGAAACTCCAAGCATCGGCCTGAGAGAACACAGCCTGAAAAAGAACATCCTGCGCAGAGAGATTATTGTGGTAAATACAAAATGGGGCGATGTGGATGTCAAGCGCTCATACTGGAAGGGCAGGGTGGTCAATGAGAAGCCCGAATTTGAGCAGTGCAGGAAACTGGCCATGGAGCATGGACTGAGGCTGGAGGAAGTTACAAAAGAGGTAATTAAGAATTTATAATGGATAAATCAGAAATTATCAGGCTCCTGGAGCAGTACAGAAGGGGCGAATTGAATGAGGATGAGATGGCGGCAGAGCTTTCTTCACCCGGACTGGAAGAGATGGGCTTTGCTACCCTGGACATGGACCGGCAACAGAGAACAGGAATTCCCGAAGTGATCTATTCGGAAGGGAAGACCCCTCAGCAGCTGGCTGAAATTGCAGGCAGGCTTCACAACAGAGGAGTTCCTATTCTTGCCACCCGGGCCACCCGGGAGAAGTTCGAAGCTGTCATTGAGAAGATTCCGGAAGCGATTTTTCATGAGCTGGCCAGGACCATAGTGCACCAGCCCGAAGAGCCTGCCCCATCAAAGAGGTACATTGCGGTAGTCTCCGCCGGTACATCTGACATGCCGGTTTCAGAAGAGGCAGCTATCACTGCCGAATTCCTGGGAAACCGGGTAGAGCGGATTTACGATGTGGGAGTGGCGGGTATCCACAGACTCTTTAACCGGATGGAGCTGATCCGGTCTGCCTCGGTGGTAATTGTGGTGGCCGGTATGGAAGGAGCACTGGCCAGTGTGGTTGGAGGACTGGTAGACAGGCCGGTGATCGGAGTGCCATGCAGTGCAGGTTATGGTGCCAATTTTGGAGGTGTCTCGGCACTACTCGCCATGCTGAACAGTTGTGCTGCTGGAGTAAGTGTGGTTAATATCGACAATGGATTTGGTGCAGCCTGCCAGGCCCACCTCATAAATAAATAAAACAGAATCCGATTATGAGTGAAATGATGGTACTTGTAATGTCGGCTGCAAGCCTGGGAGTGATTCATACCCTGCTTGGTCCAGATCATTATCTTCCCTTTATTGTATTAAGCAAGGCACGTAATTGGACCCGGACACGCACTCTCTGGATTACCTTTATTTCGGGTGTCGGTCATGTGACGGGTTCGGTTGTCCTGGGGATGATCGGTATCGCCATGGGGATCAGCCTGAGCAAGCTTGAGGCCTTTGAAGCCAGCAGGGGAAGCCTGGTGGGATGGATGCTTATTGCCTTCGGAATTCTATATACTTCTTATGGAATTTATACATATGTAAAACGTGGTGCACATATGCATGTTCCTGCCTTCCTGCGACCTAAATCCATAAGGCATACGGACCTGCATCTCGACATTAAGGATATGGATGAGGACAGTACCGGCAGACTTACCCCATGGATCCTCTTCCTGATTTTTGTGTTCGGACCCTGTGAAGTTTTGATTCCCATGCTGATCTATCCGGCGGCCAAGCAGAGCGGCATGGGAGTTTTCCTGGTGGCACTTGTTTTTGGTATCGCTACCGTAGGAACCATGATGCTGGTGGTTTACCTGGGTTACCAGGGGCTCTCCCTGGTGAGGTTCAAAGGCAGGGAGCACCAGTTGCATCTTTTTGCCGGACTTGTCATCCTGCTTGCGGGTGCGGGGATGCAGTTTATGGGCTTATAAACAATCAGTCACCCACTATCTTATAGAGGTATTCGCTGCTTCGCAACAAAATAGCTCCTCCTGTAAGTGCAGGAGTGGCCCAGATTTCACCTTCCAGCTTATTTCTGGCCACCAGCTCAGGTCCGGATCCGGAACGGTAGACCAGGGTCTCTCCCCTGGTGGAGCTAATGTATAGTAGTCCGTCTGCATAAATTGGTGAGGAGTGGAATTTGCCTTTTAGTTTTTCAGACCAGATAATCTCACCACTGAGGGCATCCAGACAGAAAAATTCGCCCTGCGAATCTACGGTATAAAGTTTCCCATCCACATACACAGGAGTAGATAGTTGAAGGATGGGAGCTTTCATCCTCCAGCGGATATGAGTCTTCCCGATATCTCCTTTCCCATCCGGATCCACTGCAAATAACTCCGCATATTTTTTACCATCCTCACCTGTCACAAAGCTGGTATAGTAATAGACCAGACCATCACCCTCCACAGGCATGGAAATGGTGGAGTCATCACCCTGAATAATCCGCCAGACCTCTTTGCCTGTATCCGGATTGATGGCCATGCAGACCCTGGACCCATTGCTGATTAAGAGATCCTGTCCCTTCACATTTATCACAATGGGAGTGATATAAGCTTTCTTCCCGATATCAGCCATCTCTTCATAAATATCAAGTGGTCTTATGGCTGTCCAGATGGTAAGTCCGTTTTTTTTGTCCAGTGCCAGGATATGCTGTACATCTGTGCCCTCCATGTGGACTATCAGTTTATCCTTGTACAGGAAGAGGGAGGAGCCGGGACCCTGGATATGTTCACAATGCAGGTCGGTTCGTTTCCATACTGTTTCACCTGTTGTGCTGTTCAGACAGGCAGTGCCATAGCGGCCAAAATGAAGGTAGACATAGCCTGCCTCGATGGCCGGAGTGGGCGTAGCATAGCTGTTTACTGCATGTATTCTGTAGAGTTTCTCGGGTTGAAAAATCAGAAGATCGTGAATCTTATTCCCTGTTGCCAGATCCACACAAACAGCACGCATTTCTCTGCTCTCCCGCTTGGCAGTTGTATACCAGACCTGCTTGCCATACACAACAGGGGAGGACCATCCCTGTCCCGAATCCCTGACCTTCCAGGCAATGTTCGTGGAGTCGTTCCAGGTGCTTGCAAATCCCTTTTCATAAGAGATCCCATTCAGATCCGATCCTCGAAAGTGGGTCCAGGATGCATCCTGCTGGGACCATAAGATGGAGCACAGCAGAAAGAGGCCGGGAATAGTTGCTATGAGCTGTTTATTCTTCAAAGGCTGCATCAAAATCGATTGTGGACGGAGGGAAATCAACTTCTCTTACAAAATCCTCGGCTTCGTTGGCACCATGCTCCCGGTCCATTCCACTGTCTTCCCATTCCACTGACAGTGGACCCGTGTATCCAATCTGGTTGAGGGCCCTGATGATCTCCTCAAAATTGATATCCCCATGTCCCAGGGACCTGAAGTCCCAGTATCTGCCGGGAGAACCAAACTCGGTATGTCCCCCGAAAACTCCCACTTCCACGGGTACATCGGACCAGTATGCATCTTTCATATGTACGTGGAAGATGCGATCGCTGAAGGTGCCGATAAATTTCACATAGTCAACTCCCTGGTAGCCCAGGTGTGAGGGATCGTAGTTAAACCCGAAGGCCGGGTGATAATTCAGGGCCTCCAGCGCTTTCCGGGCAGAAGCAATATCAAAAGCAATTTCGGTAGGATGTACTTCCAGGGCGTACCGCACGCCCAGATCCTTGTAGGCATCCAGAATTGGTTTCCATTGCGCGGCAAAGGTCTCAAATCCTTTTTCAATCATGGAGGCAGGAGTGGGAGGAAAGCCATAGATCAGGTGCCAGATTGGACTCCCTGTGAAACCATTTACTACATTCAGTCCCATGCGGGCAGCTGCTTCTCCGGTTTTGATGACTTCTTCTGCAGCACGCTTGTTTACCCCATCGGGATCTCCATCGCCCCAGATATAGTCGGGGAGGATGCTTTTGTGGCGCTCATCGATCCGGTCAGATACAGCCTGGCCCACCAGGTGGGTGGAGATGGCAAAGACCTTCAGTCCGTATTTGCCCAGAAGGGCCAGCTTCTCATTGCAGTAATGCTCATCGGCCTTATCTACTTCAAAATGATCCCCCCAGCAGGCAAGCTCCAATCCGTCGTAACCAAAGTATTTGGCTTTTTCACAGAGAGTTTCCAGGGGAAGGTCGGCCCACTGGCCGGTAAACAGGGTAACTGGACGTGGCATAGCAGGAAGTTAGTTAGTTAGTAAGTTAGTTAGTTAGTAAGTTAGTACAGGCACAGCAGCAGATTAGAGTTCGCGGACCCAGATATTGCGATAGGAGACCGGATTGCCGTGGTCCTGCAGGGAGAGAGGCAGTTTTGCAGGGTGGGCATCGTTTTTCGGTGGACCGGTATATTCGGTGGTACCCAGGATTTCCACATGGTTCTGGATCAGCACGCCGTTTTGAATGACGGTGACATAGGCCGAATTCTTTTTTGATCCGTCTTCATTAAAAACCGGTGCCTTAAAGATAATATCATAGCTCTGCCATTCACCGGGTGGCAGACAGGCATTTACCAGGGGAATGGTCTGCTTATAGATACTTCCAGCCTGTCCGTTGTAATAGGTCTCGTTCTTGTAGGAGTCCAGAACCTGTACTTCGTATTTGCCCATCAGGAAAATTCCGCTGTTGCCCCGGCCCTGGCCATCTCCTTTCACCTCGGCCGGAGCGCGCCACTCAATATGCAACTGCATATCGCCAAAGCTTTGCTTTGTTTTAATCCCGCCTGCCCTGGCTGCCACGGTCAGGTCATCACCAGCAGTCCATTTAGCCGGACCTTCTCTTTCGCTTTCCCAAAGGTCCAGGTCCCCGGCACCGCCATAGAGGACAATGGCATCTGATGGTGGCAGGCTTCCTTTTCCCGGAGTTACAATGTCAGGTTTTCTGGACCAGTCTTCGGTTTCTTCTGGTTTTTGACCGTTAAGATTGAGGACCAGGAAGGACAGGGTAAATAAGGCAAGTACTTTTTTCATTCCTGATGATTTATTGATGTGAATTACACAGATGCTAATTTAAGAAAGTTTCCGAATTGTCATTCCATCATGAATTTGTATTTTTATTTCTCAGGTGGGCTGAAGGGGGAAACATTTCCGTTAGCACTTGGTTATATGTATTATATTTGATTTCATGCGTAGTCTAATTATCATTATCACAGCTGCATTTATCTTTTCCTTTCCCCTTGCCGGACAGGAAGACTACGCTCCAAGCTTTGAGGATACGGCTGCTGTATATGAAGATCTGTTTGGGATTAAGGAGCCCCTTCACCTGACCCTGAAATTCAATAAGAAAGAATTTCAGAAAAAAAAGATGAAGGAACCTTATCTCCCTGCAGAAATGACCTGCCATGTAAGTGACAGTTTTGAGGTCAGCCATGATGTGAGAATCAGGGCCCGTGGAGAGATCAGGAAGACTATCTGCACAACACCTCCTTTCTGGCTGAATATCCGTCATGCCGGAATTGAAGCTGAAGACCTGAGAGATGTTATCAAGGTGAAGGTAGTAACCCGTTGCAAGTCCAGTAAGTCCCATGAGGACTATGTCCTGAAGGAATACCTGATATACCAGATCTGGAATCTGCTCTCCCCCTATAGTTTCAATACACGCCTGGTCAGGCTAAAATTCATTGATACGGGCAGGGATAACAAGGAAAGTGAGGACTGGGCCTTTATTATTGAGCCGGAAGTTATGATGGCTGAGCGAAACAATTGCATGAGTATCAAGAATGACAGGCTTTCCGTCAGTACCGTGAATAAGGAGTGGATGGACAAGGCGGCCTTCTTTAGCTATATGGTAGGGCAGGCCGACTTTTCTGTAACCGGCCGGCACAATCTGAAGATCGTGACTTCCAAGGAATACAGCACTGCCGGATTCATAACGGTCCCCTACGATTTTGATTATTGCGGACTGGTGGATGCAGAATACGCCGTACCAGGAGAGACCCTGGGAGTCGAATCCGTCACGCAAAGGTATTTCCTGGGTGCATGCAGGAGCGAGGAAACATACAGGGAAACCATAGCATGGCTGGCTTCCTACCGGGAAGAAATAAAGGACCTGATCCTTTCCTTTGAATACATCAATGAGTCCTCAAAAATGGAAATGCTGAAGTACATTGATAGTTATTACGATGAGTCTGATAACAAGAGTTTCATAGAAAGAAGAGTTAATTCCACCTGTCGCTGATTAATTTATTCCAGGACAATTTTCTTTTGGTTCGGTTATTGCATGAACCAGAATAGGATTATGAATACATATCAGAAATACAATTTGCCGGGCATGGCGATGCTTGTGATGGTCCTGTTAAATTGCGTTCCCCTGTTAGGGCAGACCGGGATGGAAAAGATTCATGGGCCGAAAAATGTAATACTGATGATCGGTGATGGTATGGGAGTATCACAGCTCTCTTCGGCCTATTATTTCCCCGATGAGAAGGATAAGGACAGGGAACCGGCATTCAGCCGTTTTCGCTATATAGGTCTGGCCAGGACCTCTTCTGGTGCCGAAGTAGTTACACAGTCGCCTGCTGCAGCCACTGCACTGGCCACAGGCCATAAAACCTATAATAATGCGGTGGGGGTTGACCTGGATACGGGAATCCTGGAGAATATTGTGGAAATCCTTTCCGGGAATGGGTATATGACCGGAGTGATTGCCACCTCGTCCATAACCGATGCCACTCCGGCAGGATTCTACGCACACCAGGCTGACAGATATCTGCATTACGAGATTGCCCGGGACCTGCTCAAATCAGAAATCGATTTTTTCGCAGGTGGCGGCACCAAATACTTCAGGGACTCTACAGGGGCATATCCCTTTAAGGAGTATGGCATTGAAGCAAACTGGAAAAAACTGAAGAAGATAAAAAGACCTGAAGCCGGAAGCAGATACGGTTTTTTGCTGGGCCTTGAGCGGATGCCGAAAATGCAGGAGGGGAGAGAAGACTTCCTTGTCAGGGCAACATCCATTGCTGTGGACTTCCTTTCCACCGGCGAGGCAGGATATTTCCTGATGGTGGAAAGCTCGCAGATTGACTGGGCAGGCCATGTCAATGATGTGGACTATATGAAAGCTGAGGTCAATGATTTTGAGAGGACCATCGGGGAGGTTCTGGATTACGCTGAAAAGGACGGGGAGACTCTGGTGATTGTGACAGCCGATCATGAAACAGGAGGCTTTACGCTAGGTGCCGCCGGAGATAACTACAATGGGGCCGATTATTCTGTAATAAATCCCACTTTTGCCTCATCCAACCATAGTGCAGCCCTGGTACCGGTCTTTGCCTTTGGTCCGGGTGCGGAAAACTTCATGGGTGTGTATGAGAATACAGCTATTTTCCACAAATTACTGTCATTATTGGAATCTGAGTAGCCTCAATAACAAAAGTCTCAGAGACCACGGTCGAAAAAGTCAGAAAGCTTTACCACTATGTGGGATTTACTGAGTACCATAAGTGGGAGTACGCCGAGGCCGGCATAAATGTCTGGTTCCTGGACCGAAAAGTTAATCCGCCCAAACGGGCTTAAATGCCTGCTACAAGTTTGCCGCCAGCCAGTCGCCCACTTCGGAAGTAAGATAGGCTTTCCCTTCAGAAATATCTTCAGTGACGATGCCTTCACTCATGGAACGGTCTACCACATTTCTGACGGCCAGGGCCTCTTCACCCAGGTCCAGTGCCAGTTCCAGCAACATGGCTGCCGAGAGTACAGTGGCCAGGGGATTGGCAATATCTTTTCCGGTAGCCTGGGGATAGGAGCCATGAATGGGCTCAAAAACAGATGTATGTATTCCCACAGAAGCGGAAGGGAGCAGTCCAAGAGACCCTGTAATCACACTGGCCTCATCGGAGAGAATATCCCCAAACATATTCTCGGTAACCATCACATCGAATTTCTTTGGCCACTGGATGATCTGCATGGCCGCATTATCCACAAACATATAGTCCACCTCAATCTCCGGGTGTAAGGGAGTCATATCCTGGGCAGTTTCTCTCCACAACCTTGAAGTAGCCAGTACATTGGCCTTGTCAACCACAGTGAGGCGCTTATTTCTTTTGGCTGCATATTCGAATCCCAGCTCAAGGATGCGCTCAATCTCCGGCCTGGTATATACACAATTGTCAAAGGCAGTGTTCAGGTCCTCGGAACGGCCCTTGTCACCAAAATAGATTCCACCTGTAAGTTCACGAATAACCACGAAATCTGCACCTTCTACCAGGTCTTTGCGCAGGGGACTTTTATGTATCAGTGACGGAAAGGTGGTAACAGGACGAATATTGGCATATAGTCCAAGCTTCTTTCGCATGGCCAGGAGTCCCTGCTCGGGCCTCATCTTTGCCTTTGGATCGTTATCATATTTCGGATCACCAATGGCTCCAAACAAAACAGCATCGGAGTTCATGCAGAGCATAAAAGTATCTTCGGGGAAGGGATCACCCATCTGGTCGATGGCAGCAGCCCCAACCGGTGCTTCCGTAAATTTAAAGGAGTGATTAAATTTTTCCCCTACAGCCTTCAGCACTTTAATGGCCTGTTCAACGATTTCGGGACCTATGCCGTCCCCGGCTAAAACTGCTATTTTAAAATCCATTTATTTATTTGTTTCAATGATATTTAGCATTCTGGTAGTGCATTTTATGGCGGCAACCGTCTGATCCGAATCCAGTGCACGGGTCTTTATAAAATTTCCTTCGTAGTTCCAGGTTATCATACATTCCACCAGTGCATCGGTCTTTCCTCCGGGAGGAATACTGACCACATAGTCGGTCAGCACAGGGTGCTTCTTCTTCAGCTTGTCATAGATCTTCCAGAGGGCCTTCATAAAGGCGTCATACTGACCATCGCCCGAAGAGGTTTCTTCATGCATAAAGCAATCTATTTCTATGGCTACGGTAGCCACCGAGCGGAGACCACGTGCTACTGAGAGCTGGAAGTTCCTGATCTTGATCCGCTCCTCAACACGTTTTCCCCGCAACACATCGGAGATAATATAGGGCAGGTCCTCTTTGGTAATAATCTCCTTTTTATCCCCCAGCTCTATGACCCGTTCGGTAACCAGTTTGGCATCCTCTTTACTTAACTCAATTCCAAGTTCTTCAAGGTTCTTCAGCACGCTGGCCTTACCCGACATTTTACCCAGGGCGTAGCTCCTTTTTCTTCCAAATCTTTCTGGAAGAAGGTCATTGAAATAGAGATCATCCTTATGATCGCCATCCGCGTGTATGCCACTGGTCTGGGTAAATACATTCTCCCCGATAAGGGGTTTGTTTGAAGGAATTCGGATACCAGAAAAAGATTCCAGCATCTTGCTGGCATGGTAGAGGCGGTCCTCTTGTACATTCATCTCATACTTGAAGTGATCCTTAACTACTCCTATTACGCTGGAGAGGGGAACATTTCCGGCCCGTTCGCCAAGCCCGTTCAACGTGGTGTGTATTCCTGTTATTCCGGCTTTGATGGCTGAGAATACATTGGC
>CAYWGP010000042.1:0-3805 GCA_964458155.1 uncultured Bacteroides sp. | reverse complement strand
TATTCAC
Source organism: uncultured Bacteroides sp. (assembly GCA_964458155.1). Classification (GTDB taxonomy): domain Bacteria; phylum Bacteroidota; class Bacteroidia; order Bacteroidales. The sequence goes on along the minus strand of CAYWGP010000042.1, from coordinate 3,798 downwards.
CCTACCTTTTCCATACCACCGATTATGGTAAGAAATGGAGCAGGGTGGTGGGTCCTTCCCATGTGGAAGGCTATGTGCTCTGCTTTGTACAGGATCCGGAGGAGGAAAGGCTGCAGTTTCTGGGTACGGAGCATGGACTGTGGGTAAGTATTGACCGGGGAGCGCAATGGACCAAATGGACCGTGGGCTATCCCACCGTCCCAACAATGGATATGGTGATCCATCCCCGGGAACAGGACCTGGTCATCGGGACCTTTGGCCGGGCGGCTTATGTGCTGGATGATATCAGGCCCCTGAGAGCACTGGCCAGGAATTATGAGCAGATTACCACAACGGGAATAGAACTTTTTGAAGCACCCGTTGCTTACCTGGCCGATACTAAAAATGCCCCTGGCTATTATTTTTCCGGCGATGCCTATTTTGAAGGAGAAAACAGGCCCTGGGGTGCCAGGATCTCTTACTTTGTCGATGTGGTCGAGGAAAGCGGGGAGGAGAAAAAAGACAGCGTGACCATCAGGGTTTATGACGAGGAAGGGATAACAGTTCGCACCCTCACGAGCGTTCCGGAAAATGGTTTAAACAGGACCATCTGGCGCCTGGACAGGAAAGGGGCCAGGGTGAACTTCACGGAAAGAAAGCTTGAAAAGCGCAAGCAGGAGCCCGGTGGGGGTGGATCGGTTCTGCCGGGACTTTACCATCTTCAGGTTTCTTACAGAGGAGATACGGTGCAGGGGAGGATTCATGTGGAGGCCGATCCCAGGAGAGACTATGATATGGAAGGCATGAAACTCAAACAGGAGAAGGCCGACCTGATTCTGGAAAAGATGCGTGCCCTGGAAGAAAGCTTTTCATCCCTCAGGGATTGCGGGGAAAGCTACAAGCTTGTAAATAAACTGGCAGGCGAGGATATTTCGGAGGAGTTGAAGGATGCCTCCTTAAGCATGAAGGCTGAACTGGACAGGATCTCAAAACTGGTATTCAGAGACGAAACAGTACAGGGGATTTACTATCCGAGCGATGCACTTTATGTAAAGCTAAGAGGCTCATACAGCATTCTTGGAGCCGACCGGCCGCTTACCGGGAATCAGATGCAGAAGCTTGAACTCTATCTCTCTAACGCAGATGAGGCCATAGCCATGATTGATCAGTTTTTGGAGAAGCAGTGGCAGAGTTACAAAGAACTGGTGGAGGCAGAGCAGATTTCTTTGATTGATTGAAAATATTATTTTTGCTTTCCAAATGGCGAAAAACAGTGGCATAGGTATTCAGGATATTGATCCGAAGAAAAGAGGAAAATGTACCCTGTTTATTTCTAACTATTCAGGTAGCACACTCAACCTTGTTATTCATGGGACAGAGCTAAATACTGTACGTGCAATGACCATTCGGCGAAGAAAAAAGCTTCATCTTGTCAAGGGCACCTATGTTGTGGAGGTTTGGCTCTCCGCCGGCCGGATTTCAATTACACCGGTAGACATTCCGCATATCAGCATCGAAAAGATTACAAGCCGTATGGATGTCTCCATCAGGGGCAGGAAGATTGTGGCCGATTTGATAGGTGACCGGGCCAGGCTGGAGGTTGACCGGGAACGAAATTCAACAGAGGAGGCCTGAAAGATTAATAATTCAGGTTAGAGGCAAGCAGGCTTTCCACCTGGCCCTTGCTCAGATTCTTCCGCCTGGCGTAATCTTCCACCTGATCCCTGCCGATTTTTCCAACAAAGAAATACCTGGATTCGGGGTGAACAAATATTAAACCGCTTACCGAAGCAGCCGGAAACATGGAATAATTCTCGGTCAGGTGAATCCCGTACCTCCTGGCGTCCAGCAAATCAAAAAGCACCTCTTTTTCGGAGTGGTCCGGACAGGCAGGGTATCCATGTGCCGGTCTGATCCCCTTATATTTTTCCCTGAAGAGATCATCCACTTCCAGGTCCTCTCCGGCTGCATAAGCCCAGCTGTTACGCCGGATATCTTCATGAAGGAGTTCCGTAAATGCTTCTGCCAGCCTGTCTGCAAGTGCTTTCAGCATAATGGAGGAGTAGTCATCATGATCTGCTTCAAACTCCTTCAGCTTTTCTTCAATGCCAATCCCTGCAGTAACGGCGAAAGCACCCACATAGTCTACGACTCCTGATGAAAGGGGTGCAATGTAATCGGAAAGACAAAGGTTAGCCTGTCCGTCTTCCTTCAGGGTTTGATTCCTGAGATTCCTGAAACGGGTCCGGATGCTGTCCGGCTGATTCTCATCGTATACAAGTATATCATCCCCGTCGGCATTGGCCGGGAAGATGCCATAGACGGCATTCGCAGTGAGCCACTTTTCATTGATTATCCGCTGAAGCATTTCCCGGGCATCGTCATAGAGCTTCCTGGCCTCCGAACCGTACTGGGGGTTTTCGAAGATATCCGGGAATTTTCCTCTAAGCTCCCAGGTAGTGAAGAAGAAGATCCAGTTGATATAGTCGGCTATTTTCTCCATGGGATAGTCAATCAGGGTCTGCAAACCGGTTTGCCTGGGGACATATATGGATTTGGCCGACCATGAGGCTTTAAGGCTATTGTTTCTTGCTTCCTCCAGGGAGATATACCTGACATCCCTGCCGGCATCAGCATAACTCTCTCTTAATTTGCTGTACTCTTCTTTAATGCCCTTACTATAGTTTCCCTGCTGTTCCGGGGAGAGGAGAGCGCTGACCACAGCAACACTCCTGGAGGCATCTTTCACATGGATCACCGCCTGGCTGTAACTGGGTTCAATCTTAACCGCTGTATGGATCTTTGAAGTGGTTGCTCCCCCTATCAGCAGGGGCTGCTTCATGTTGCGTCTTTCCATCTCCGAGGCCACATGGATCATCTCTTCCAGAGACGGGGTGATCAGTCCGGACAGGCCAACTATATCCACCTGCTGCTTTTCTGCCTCATCCAGGATCCTTTCAGTGGGTACCATTACTCCGAGATCGCTTACCTCGTAGTTATTACAGCCCAGGACCACTCCCACTATGTTTTTTCCGATGTCATGCACATCTCCTTTAACAGTGGCCATCAATACTTTTCCTGCAGAGTGACTTTTGCCCGAATCACCACTGGCTTTTTCCTGTTCGATAAAGGGGAGAAGGGTAGCTACGGCTCTTTTCATGACTCGTGCGCTCTTGACCACCTGGGGCAAAAACATTTTTCCGTCCCCAAACAGGTCACCCACCACATTCATGCCAGCCATAAGAGGCCCTTCAATAACCTTCAGCCCCAATCCATATTTCTTATGCGCTTCCAGGGCGTCTGCTTCAATAAACTCAGTGATTCCCTTGATCAGTGCATGTTTTAATCGCTCTTCCACTGCTTCTTCCCTCCAGAGATCCCTGCGTTCCTCCACTTTTTCCACCTCTTCCAGGGTGGCGGAATACTCAATAATCCGCTCCGTTGCATCTGAGCGTCGATTTAGCACCAGGTCCTCAGTATATTCCAGCAGGTCAGCCGGGATCTCATCGTAGACCTGCAGCATTCCTGGATTCACGATACCCATATCCAGTCCGGCCTTAATGGCATGGTAGAGGAAAACAGAGTAGATGGCTTCCCTGACCACATTGTTCCCACGGAAGGAGAATGAGAGGTTGCTGATGCCTCCACTTACCCTGGCATGGGGCAGATTTTCTTTGATCCATCGGGTAGTGTTAATAAAATCAACAGCGTAGTTATTATGCTCCTCTATACCCGTACCAATGGTAAGAACATTGGGATCGAAAATGATATCATCCGGATTGTAATTCATCTTCTCGGTAAGAAGGCGGTAGGCCCGTT
>CAYWGP010000041.1:0-8590 GCA_964458155.1 uncultured Bacteroides sp. | reverse complement strand
GATTACGAAGGTTTGTCAAAATTTGATGAAATATATGGAGGAGATATGGGCATGTGGATCAAGTATGCCAACAGTTTGCGACTGAGATTAGCCATGCGCCTCGTCAATATAGATAATGCACTGGCCCAGACCCAGGCAGAGAAAGCTATGAACGATCCCGGTGGATTGATCGAGACCAATGGCGAAAACGTGATGCTCTCCCTGCAGGGAAATACCTTCGGGCCCGCTACCATTTGTTTCGCATGGGACGATACCCGGATGAGTGCATCCATGGAATCGATCCTGATAGGTTACGAAGATAACCGGATAGCTTCTTATTTCGCTCCGGTGGATGATGCAGCTCTGGTTACGGACCACCCCGACTGGCCCTATAAGGGAGTTCGCGTTGGAGCTTTACTGGTGGAGAAATCCGATCATACCATCTATTCGACCTTAAACACTGATTTCAATGATGCAGGTAAGGTGACCAAGCGGGCACTGTTCACAGCTCAGGAAACTCATTTCCTGCTGGCTGAAGCAGCCCTGCGCGGTTGGACAGGTAGCGCCCTGACCTTGACTGCCCAGGGACACTATGAGATGGGTATTAGAATGTCCTTTGATGAGTGGGGAGCCGGAGGAGCTGATGCATATATTACAAATAATACCGGTCTTCCGCTGGATTATGATGATGTGGTGTATGCTGACGATATCAACGATTTCACAAGCAGGATCACCATAACTGTGGCATGGGACGACGCAGCTGGCGATGAAGTTAAGCTGGAAAGGATTATGACACAGAAGTGGATCGCTGCACAGCATAATTCCATTGAAGCCTGGGTGGATCATCGCAGAACAGGTTATCCGAAACTTCCTTACAACTATAAGAACGACAGCAGTTCTGATCATGGGGTCATCGCCGATGACGACTTCCTCTACAGGGTACCCATTTTCTTCGGTAATTCGGAACAGGTCAATAATCCGAATGGATATGCTGATGCTGTTACAAAGCTGAGTGGTCCAGACCTGATCAGCACCCCATTGTGGTGGGATGTAGACGGACCTAACTTCTAGTTCAGACTATCATCATTCCTGATAAAGGAGGATGCCTGAGGGTATCCTCCTTTTTCTATGGAAAAATTTCTATCTTTCAGTTCAACACATTACCCTTGCATGTATAGGCCCTCAAGATATATTATCTGCCTGTTGATTACCTTTCTCATTCTGTCATGTCAGCGTGAGGAAAAGCAGTTTACCATGCTCTCACACAAACGAACAGGCATTGTTTTCAGAAATCCCATCAAAGAGTTTCCCGATTTTAACTCCATGGGCTACAACTACATGTTTAATGGCGCCGGGGTAGCAGCAGGAGACATCAATAATGACAATCTGGTTGACCTCTTCTTTACTGGAAACTTTGTGGGTAACCGGCTCTACCTTAACAGGGGAAATTTCAGGTTTGAGGATATCAGTGAGAAAGCTGGGATTTCAGGTGCGGAGGCCTGGAGCAATGGTGTGACCATGGCCGATGTGAATGGCGATGGTTTCCTGGATATTTATGTGGCCAATTCCACTGACAAGAGGCAGCGATTCAGAAAGAACTTTCTGTTCATGAATAACGGGGACCTCACCTTTAGCGAGCAGGCAGAAGCGTATGGTATCGCAGATAACGCTTATTCTACTCACAGTGCTTTCCTGGATTACGACAAGGACGGGGACCTGGACCTGTTCTCGCTGAACCATTCGATTGACCAGTTCGCCATGTTCTCCGAGGATTTCATCGGTCTCAGATCCAGCCGGGATCCGTGGTACGGGCAGAAATTCTACAGGAACGACAGCACCAGATTTACCGAGGTGACCATAAGTGCCGGAATTTACAACAGTGCCCTTAATTTTGGATTGGGTGTAGCCATTGCAGATTTTAACGGCGACCACTGGCCCGATATCTATGTCTGTAATGACTACTACGAGAAGGATTACTTTTATATCAATCAAAAAGACGGCACTTTCCGGGAATCCATGGAGGACTACTTCTCATACATTTCTCTGTCATCCATGGGTTGCGATGCAGCTGATATAAATAACGATGGCCATATTGATCTTTTCACCCTTGATATGCTCCCGGAGGATCATTACGAACAAAAACTGGTGGAAGGCCCCGATAATTATGAAAGACTGTCCATACGTGAAGAGCTTGGATTTTACTACCAGACCACACGCAATATGCTGCAGCTGAACATTGGAGGTAAGCATTTTACCGAAATCGGACAATATGCAGGTCCCTACGCCACCAACTGGAGCTGGTCTCCCCTTTTATGCGATTTTGATCAGGACGGATTCAAGGACCTCTTCATCTCCAATGGATACGGGAAAAACGTTACACATATGGATGTCCTCGAAATGAATGTGGAAGAGACACTTAAAAGGCGTGCAGGAGAGCCCACTATGGACATGATGGATTTCCTGGCCCTGATCCCTGAAACCGTGCTGAGTAACTACATGTTTAAAAACCAGGGCGATCTCACCTTTAGCAATGAGGGAGTTGCCTGGGGTTTTACCCATCCCACCCTTTCCAATGGAGCCACCTATGCCGACCTGGATAATGACGGGGATATGGATCTGGTAATCAGCAATGTAAATGAATATGCCTCCGTTTACAGAAACAATGCAAACGAGCTTAACGGGAATCATTTCCTGAAAATCAGGCTGGAAGGTAGCGGCAGGAACACCAGGGGATTAGGAGCGCGGATTGATGTGTACTGCGGGGACCGGGTATTTACCCAGGAAGCCTATCCTTCCAGGGGATATATGTCTTCGGTTGACCATAACCTGATATTCGGCCTGGGGGATGCTACCAGGGTGGATCGGCTCATTATCACCTGGCCTGATCTGAGATCTCAGACCATCTCCAACATAGAAGCAAACCAGACCATAACTCTCCGCAATGAAGATGCCGAATTCTTAGAGGAACCCGTGCCACCGGAGCCAAAATTGCTATTTACCCGGCTTGATGATCCTGAGCCCCCTGACTTCCTTCATAAGGAAAATGACTACAACGACTTTATAAGGCAGATCCTGCTGCCCTGGAAACTCTCCACCCAGGGACCCTGTATGACTGCCGGGGATGTGAATGGGGACGGCCTGGACGATTTGTTTATTGGTGGAGCAAAAGGATCGCCGGGGACCCTGTTTATACAGGAAAGGGCAGGCACATTCAAGGCCAGGGAAAATATATGTTTTGAAAGCGATAAGGAGAGTGAGGATCTGGGAGTATTGTTCGTGGATGTGGACGGGGATCTGGATCAGGACTTATATGTGGTGAGCGGTGGAAACGAATACACGCCCGGTGCAGCTGAACTCCAGGACCGCCTTTATCTGAATATGGGCAATGGCAGTTTTTATAAATCCAGCAAGCTCCTTCCTGCTGCGCTTACCAGCGGTTCCTTTGTGAAAGCTGCAGATATGGACAGGGACGGGGATATGGATCTTTTTGTGGGAGGAAGACTCACTCCAGGAAGCTACCCGCTAGCACCCAGAAGCTACCTGCTTGAAAATGATGGTACAGGCAGTTTCCGGGATGTAACTGAAGCCGCTAATCCGGAGCTTCTCAGGCCCGGGATGCTTACTGATGCTCTCTGGACAGATTTCAATAAGGATGAACTGCCCGACATGATCCTGGCAGGTGAATGGATGGCAGTGCGGCTCTTTATGAATACCGGGACAGGCTTTGAAGAGCTATTGGGGCAGGAATGGATGAAGAATTCGGAAGGGTGGTGGAATTCCATCGGGTCAGGTGACTTTGACCTTGATGGCGATACAGACTACGTGCTTGGAAATACGGGAAGGAATTTCCAGATAAAGCCCACACCAGACGAACCGGCAACGATTTATGCCTCCGATTTTGATAACGATGGTTCACTGGATGGTGTGATGTGCTATTATATCAAGGGAGTGAATGCCCCTCTCTACTCAAAACTGGATCTGGAAGCACAGCTGACAATAATTGGGAAAAAATATCCAGATCACCAGTCCTATGCCAAACAGGCCATCACCGATATCTTTCCTGAGGAAGTACTGAAAAATGCTCTTATACTTAAAGTCACCAATACCAGCTCCTCCTACCTTGAAAACCTGGGTAATAATCAGTTCCGCCTGTCAGATCTCCCGGTAGCTGCCCAGCTCTCTCCCATATACAGTATTGCCACGGGCGATTATAACGGGGATGGCAATCCGGACCTTATTCTTGCAGGAAATTTTAAGGGTTCCAGGCTGAAATTCGGTCACCTGGATGCAAACCGGGGTGTGGTGTTGCTTGGGAACGGGGAAGGAAGCTTTGAATCCCTGCCTGCCGGTGAAAGCGGTTTATTCCTGGGAGAAGTGAGGGATATTGCACAACTGCGGCTTGCAGATGGAAAAGAGATCATGCTCTTCGCACATAATAACGATAGCCTGCAGGTCTATCTCAGGGCCCGCTGATACTTGCTCAGTGGACTATCAGCATTTTTCCTGATTGGAGCATTCCTCCGAAATGCATTCTGTATAAGTATAATCCTGCCGGGTGACTGCTGCTGTTCCAGGCTATCATGTGATTTCCGGGTGTCATCTGACTATTAAGCAGGATATCTACCCTCCTGCCCTGTTCATTCAGTACTTCCAGTAAAACATGACCCTCTTTCCGGATCTGGTAGGGAATATGGGTGAGTTCATTTGCAGGATTGGGGAAATTCTCTCCCAGGCTAAAGGGAAGTCCGGCGACCATAGTGTTGACTCCGGATACCGCCGAATAGTCAAAGTACTCGTCCACCATATGCCAGTACTCTTCATCAGATCCCGCATAATCTTTACGCAAATAACTGGTTTTTAATGAATGACGCTGGAATTCGCTCAGGGCTTTCAGCTCTGCGCCGCTTTCAGTGTCCCATGCATATACAGGAATATCAGATGGATTGATGGTGGAAATCTTACCCTGTTCCATGGCCATATGGAAAAGCCCGAAGTTACCGGGTTCATGTCCCCCAATCCAGTGACCGATAATGTCCACATAAAAGGGATTGAGGCCAAATATGATCACATTAGTCATGTAGTCATTGGCCAGTCCACCCTCATTGGGACCATCTATAAAGTGACCATCCCGTCCATAGACACCCTCGATTACATGAAGGCCAGCAAGTGTTGTGGTATTATTATCCAGGCATCTTGAAGCCCAGGTCTCCATCCATATACCCCCATCCTGTCCGGGCCTGTCCCAACGCGGAATCCCATCTGCAAGATGACGATTATAGTTACTCTGAATTGTTGTAAATGCACTCGCCTGGATGTCTTCCCCTCTTATATCCAGATGATTACCAAAGACAGAGCAATGTCGCTGATAATTCATGGCAATGGTTCCCTGGATGTTCTTGGCACAGAGTGTCAGGCCCATGGAATGTGTTTTCAGCTTGGAAATGTTCAGAAGCCATGAGTCCGGCGCATTCACCGGCCAGAGGTAAGGGATCCTGTTGAAATAGATCCCATCCTCAACATCCATCCATTGAAGCTGATCCGGGTTTAATTCATAATAGGGTGTATCAATGCCTTTCAGATCAATTCCGGTCCTCTCTGCCATAGCTGTATAGCCACCTTCAGCCAGGTCCTCCGGACAATTCACCTCACGTATATAGATCTGTGAAGCGCCTATACTGAGCTCCTTCATGCTCTCGATCACACCTTCCGTAAAATTCGAATCTGTAACCACGCCCATTGAACGTTCCGTGGTGTAATCCGGATTCCATTTGCCACGACAGGTCAGGTTTGGTTTAATTACAAAATTATGAGTGAGCGGCACTCCGTTATCCGGGTTGTCGGTAAGTCCAAAAACAGACCTTCCAAAACTTATCCCGCTTTGCTTTATGGCTGCTGCATTGGTAAGAACATCCACATCCGTTTTCATGATGAACACCGCATCCTGATTATCAAAAATGAAAGGGTGCACGCCAATCAAAGATTCTGCATTGATCAGCTTCCTATCCAGGGCTTGCAGGGGATTAAAAACCAACGCTGAACCGGCGATAGCAGATGAGCGGATGAAACTTCTTCTGTTCAGGATCATGGCCTTGCTATTATCAGTTGATCCGGTAATTTACACCCAAATTCGGTGTTCTCAAAAAAAAGAGTGTGCTTTTATAGTTGAAGCGCTATAAGGTCCCGGCCAACTTCTGGTAATCATTAATCAGTTTCCGGGAAGAGCTGCTGTCAATAACTGTCAGCAAAGCTTGCTTTATTCTTTCAGAAGCATCTTCATCAAACCAATGCATATTTCTTCTTATTGAGGTGGAGAGATTATCGGACAGGAGTTCAAGAGTCTCTTCGGGATAAAGGGATGGATGTTCTTGCTTTTCCAACAAAGAGCTTATCAAGTCCAGGTACATCTTCTGGATTAAGGGAAAATCAGATTGCAGGGCAATATCTTCAGAATCCTCAGACTCATTGATCTTATTGCCCAGATCAAGCATAGTTTGTGCAATTGTTACACTAAAGATGTCTATATCCGTCAACTCCCGGATATAATATTGTTCCTCCATCCCAAGGAAGGTAAAGGCAGCAGTTAACTCGACCAGCGTAGTTCCGTACCACTGTATAATTTCTGCTTTATCATGCAGCGCCAGTGTTTCATCCTGAAGAAATGCCAGGTTATCGATGTTTATCATCCTGGAGAAGACCACAGCGGATTTTCCGCTATTCCTGGAAGGCAGGGCCTTCGGTTGATTATACTTCAGTGTGTTTAGCACAAGAAAAGCCATTTGATAATCGTCGAGGCTCCAGACCTTATTATAATCGGGCATACCCAGCTCCAGGTACTCCTCAGGTGTCAGTGAGTAATCTGTGGTATCAGGATTATTGCAGGAGTAAAAAGATGAAAAGAGTATCAGAATCAATAAAAAGTAGTTCTTCATTGTCGTTCTTTATGTGTGCGTTAATACTATGAGGATATGCATCCCTGATCCAAGGAGGATAAATTCCCGGTTAAAATAATACAAAAATAGCTTGATCATTCAGAAGAATGGTTTTTTTGACTTGTCACCAGGTTTTTCTTCCTCAACTCTTCCACTCCGTCTTCCCAGGCTCCTCCTGAGCCCCACAAATAATAGGTAAAATACATGGTGCTCTTCTGAAAAATAGGAACCCAGGGCTGAAATTCAGCATAGTAGTAATGCGTGTCCCTGTTAGCAGGATGGTTCATCCACATATGCAGAAACAAAGGTTGATCCACCGGGAAGGCCCCCACAAAAGAGATATCCTCTTTGGTATCATATCCTGCATTCCAGCCTTCCTGTAAAAACATCAGCTGACCGAAACGATCATCCGTAACCATTCTGTATTCCTTTAAGCCATCCAGTTCGGGAACGGTAAAGACATCCTCTGTCCAATGCTTTTCTCCAAGGGCAAGAATGGGTTGTGGACCCAGTACATTGGCTTCGGGATTTTTGAATGTCAGCGCAAAACGAACCTCCAGTAGAGGTGTATTATCGTAAAGAGTGAAGATCTTTTCCAGGCGGTTGCCAAAATAGTCGGTCCACATTCTTACCCTCACATGATCACCCTCCTTTTTTACAATTTCGGCATCATATACCTGATGATTCTCCATGCTCCCCTGCCCTAGAAAATCCTCAAATCCACCGTAGGGATAAAAAGCCCTTTCCCTGAAGGGCCGCTTATGATCGTCAACTTTTTCAGGCCATAATTTGAATAAGACATTATCATTCCTGCTCCTCACCTTGTATTCAATAACCCTGGCTCCCGTTCTAAGCAGGGTAATTTGCACGCTGTCGTTCTCCATGCGGTACTCATTTATCCCATCGCCGTTCAGATCCGTCTCATAAACAAGAGCTTCCCCTTTTGCCTGGCCAACACCCAGCTGAGAGCTGTAATCAACACCCAGGGCAGACACCTTTACCCTGTAATGACCGGCAGGAAGCTCTAATTCAAAGATCATATCTTCAAAGCTACCTGTTCCTGCACTACAGCTTTGACTGGCTTCATATATCACCCTCTTCTCATTACGGGCTTCAACTACCTGGACCTTAACGGGAAAAGAACTCTGTCCTGTAAAATTATGAATGCTTACGGGGTAGCTAACAGCAGGCGCATGGCCATACAAAAGGCGGTGAACCGAAATGACCGGTGGCAGATCCAGCATAGTGAGTGTGCTCTTCATCTTACCCTCCCACTTATAATGAAGCGATACAGGATTTGTATGATCCATGGCATCTGCGCCTGGCTGCAGGGTAAAATGTTGCGTTACGGAACTTCCCGGAGGGAGCTTGACTGCCACAGATGAACTCCCGCTCACTTTCAGGGCTTCGGGCAGGTATAAATCCAATTGTCCCGAAACAGTTTTGTTCAGGGTATTTGTTACGGTCACCTCTAATTCGTAGCCCTCGCAACGGGCCACAAGGCGTATACGGTCGTTAAAATAGTTTTCAAGGAAGACCCTGTCGAGCAGCAGCATCTGCAGAGCATTCCTGTAAATGGCCGGTCCAAGCATCTTTCCTTTTTCCAGAACACCCACTGCACGCCGGTCGAGGATGGCCTGCCACATGGATTCGCGGCTTAGCTCTTCTCCCTTATTGAGGAA
>CAYWGP010000040.1:0-12369 GCA_964458155.1 uncultured Bacteroides sp. | reverse complement strand
CATATAGCCCCGGCAGAAAGCCCCTGGAAAATGGAATTCAATTACCGGTATGTAAATAACAAGGCCCCTCTCTTCTTCTCGGTGGTGAACGTGGGCAATTTCAGGGAATTTGTGCTTGAACTCTCGGCCAATGCCAAATTGTTATGGGATTATGATGCCTATGAAACGGATCAGTTCATGATCGATTATTGTACCCGGTACTTCGGAGAAACTTATGCCAGCGAAATGGCCGAACTTTACAGGGAATACTACCAGGCCTATTGGACCCCAAAAAAATCAGAATTTGTAGGACTTGAGCGCCAGTTTGTTTTCCAGGACCTCAGGTATGCCAGGGCTTTTGACCACATCTATGACGAATTCTTTGCCGCTAGCGATGAAGTTAATATGAATCCGCTGCATAAAATAGGATATGAAAGTGTTCCGGGACGTACATTCCGAATAGATCTGAAGTACAATAATGCAGACAACCAGGTGGATGCACTATTGAACGGAATGCTGGAAACCATACCGAAATTCGAGAGGGTGGCAGAAAGATGCACTGAGATGATGGCAAAGCTTGAAGAAGACAGGCAGACTTTCTTTAATGACAATCTGAGGATTTTCAGTTACTACATGCTCCACCTCAGCAAGACGTTGTACCATTATGTGAAGGCCTACAAATACCAGGAAGACAAAGAGATCCTGATCAGGAACCTGGACCTGGCTTACCAGGAAGCTACCCATGCACAACAATACCTGTTTGAAGCAGAACATGGCATCTTTTCCACATGGTATTCCCACGCAGAACCAATGAAAAGAACCTTTCAAATAGACTCTCTATTAAATAAAATAGCCACCTTAAAAGACCATGCTCTCAAGATAAACCCATAAAGCATGTAAGTTCTGGCAAGCAGTCTTTTTCACAATCAGAAAAACATGAACAAATTCAAAGCTTATCACAGCCAATTACCGACTTTCCTTTTTACTTGTCTGTTGCTGATACTCATATGGGGCTGCAAGCATACTGAACCTGAGAGCAATATTTCCCCCAATGTGGTGATCATCCTTACAGATGACATGGGATACGGCGATATCTCCTGTTACGATAAGGAAGCTGCCTCCACACCTCGTATTGACATGCTGGCTGAAGAAGGGGTTTTGTGCACCGACTTTTATGTGCCCACCCCATACTGCGCTCCCTCGAGAGCCACTCTTCTTACGGGGAGGTTTCCGCTGAGACACGGAGTGATCCGGAATCCAGCCCCCGATGCCGGCATCAATGACGTGGGTATCGCTATGGAAGAAATTATGCTGGGCGAAGTGTTCCAGAGCAAGGGCTACAGAACAAAATTGATTGGAAAATGGCACCTGGGTCACAAAACAGAATACTTTCCTGTAAAACATGGCTTCGACGAGTATTATGGCATCCTGTATTCGAATGATATGAGGCCTGTTCAGATCATTGAAAACATGGATACGGTGGAGCATCCGGTCGATCAGGCCTACCTCACCCAGAAGTACACAAAGGAAGCCATCCGCTTCATCAAAGAGAGTGCAGGCACACCCTTTTTTCTTCATCTCTGTCATGCCATGCCTCATAAACCCCTTGCAGCCTCGCCGGACTTCTACACGCCCGAAACCCTTGAAGATCTTTATCATGATGTAATCAGGGAACTGGACTGGTCTACCGGCCAAATCATGGATGCACTGAAAAAAGAGGGGATCCTGGAACACACCATTGTGATCTTTATGTCTGATAATGGGGGCACTTTTGGAGGAAATAATGGGCCCTTGAAAGGAAAAAAAGCCACCAACTGGGAAGGAGGTGTTCGTGTACCATTCATTATCCGGTATCCGGACATCCTGCCTTCAGGTTCTGTGGTGCAGGTGCCTTGCTGGTCGCCGGATATTTTTCCAACTTTATTGTCCCTGACAGGGATCCCAATGCCTGAAGGGCTGTTGATTGACGGAGAGCAGATCGTTGATGTCCTCCAGGGAGAAAAGCAAATTCACCCGGCGATTTTCACCATGAGGGGGGATGAGATCAGGACAATCAGGAAAGGGGACTGGAAGCTGTTTTTAAAGAAACCCAAATTCTACGTACCTGTGGATCTGGCTACCTGGTCAGACTGGAGGGGCCCCGACGGCACCAGCATTATTGCCCCCTATGAGCAAGCAGACCCGTCCATGTACCCCGGTGTGAAGCCGGAAAAGATGGAGGGTGATAAATTCCTGTTTAACCTTCGGGAAGATGTTTCCGAAATGACAAACAGGTCAGTTACTCACCCAGATATTTCTGCAGAGCTTGAAAAGGAATATCTGGATTTTCTAGCTACATTTAAAGAATGATGGCCAAATTCACCATCTATAGAATGAAAGTTTGGCGACTGCTTATGCTCATGTCGCTTGCTTTGCTCTGCGGAATTCAATCATGCAAGAATCCGGAAATCAAGAAGCATAAAATCGTATATATTAATTCCTACCACCAGGGATTCCCACCCAGTGATCAAATCACCCACGGGGTCATGAAAGGTTTGCCTGCCGATAGCTTTGAGGTTTTTTCTTACTTCATGGACACCAAGCATAATCCTTCAGAAGCCTTCATTAAGGAGAGAGCTGAAGAATTGCTCGATTCGATCCGGGAGAAGAAACCCGATCTACTGATCGTTTCCGACGACAACGCCATGAAATACCTGGTCGTACCGAACTTTCAGGATAATCCCCTGCCCATTGTTTTTTGCGGAGTAAACTGGACAGTGGACCAGTACGATATTTCAGATTGCAATATTACCGGAGTACTTGAGATACTGCCGGTTGAAGGGCTGATTCAAACCATGAAACCTTATTATCCTGAAATGAAGAAGCTGCTGGTCCTGAATGAAAATACGACCACCTCCAGGAAGACAAAACCACTGCTTGACATCCTGATAGCCAAGATGGGATTGGCGGTTAAACAGGAGCTGGTTGATGATTTTGAAAGCTGGAAATCGGTATTCAGAGAGGCCAATGATACCTATGATATCATCTATTTGCAGACCAGGGGGGCCATCACGGGATGGGATCATGACGAAAGCCTGAAATATATTGATGATTTCCTCAGAGTTCCCGTGGTGACCTGCGAGGAGTTTATGATGCCTTACGCAGTTTTTGGACTGACACAATATTCTGAAGAGCAGGGAATTTTAGCTGCTGAAAAGGCAAAAGCCATACTGGAGGGAATCAGCCCCTCAGATATTCCCATTTCCAGGAATCAGATGTCGAAGGCATGGATCAATACCGGATGGGCTGAGAAAATAAGCTTTGAACCCGATAAGGCCTTGCTTGAAAAGGCTAATGAGCATGCAGGATTAGAGTCCAGATAACTTCTATAGCTAGAAATAATGAATCGGCGAGAATTTTCCAGAATAACGGCATTGGGTGCCCTTGCACTGCATACGTATCCGGCAACTTCATCTGCCGGAATTTTCAGGCATCACCCTGAGCCTTCCTTCAACATTCCTTTGGGGGTGGCGAATCACTCACTCAGGGGAAAAAGGCCAAGCGCGAGAGAATTGATTGAATTTGCCATTGAACATCAGCTGGATTCGGTTCAATTCAATACCTTAAAACCATTTGAAAGCCTTGAGATCCAGCATCTGGAAAGCTTAAAATCTCTGGCAAATACCAATGATATCAGCATCTATGTGGGGATTGGCAGCATCAGTGAACAGTCGGCGTCATTCTCAAATGGTTTTGGGGATGCCCGTGCACTGCTGAATACGGGCATCCGGGTGGCCAGGATCCTGGAATCTCCGATCGTAGGCGTTCGCATCGGTAATCTCGAGGATCGATATACCCAGGGGGGAATCGAGTCCAAGATGGAGGAGGTAATGAAGCTCATGAGGTCCTTCAGAGGACCAGTGTCGGATGCAGGCTTAAAATTTGCCTTTGAGAATCATGCCGGAGACATGCGTTCGGAAGAACTTCTGGATTTGATCGGTCAGACCGGAAGTGATATCTGCGGGGCCTTTTATGATCCAGGCAATGCCATATATGCCATGGAAGACCCAGGGATTGCCCTGGAGGCCCTGAGCAGTCACATCCTTTGCTGCCAGGCAAGAGATGTGCATATCTGGCCTTCGGAGGACGGAGCGAAATTCCAGTGGACAGCCGTTGGAGAAGGCATGATGGATTTCAAGCACTTTACCAGGGTAATAGGCGAAAACTGTCCGGGAGTCCCCATTCACATTGAGACCATATCAAATTCCCTGCGCTCCATCCCTTATTTAAAGGATGAATACTGGGAAGGATTTCCTGATCTGAAAGCCCAGGGCATGATTGACTTCCTGAAGCTGGTCCGGATGGGACATCCCATTGAGCTTGCCCGGGCTCCCGACGGGATGGATAAAAAAGCATTCGACAGGGAACATCAAAAAAATGAACTTTTGAAAAGCATCAGTTATTTGCGCAAGGAGTGTGGAGCTGGTATAAAACAGTCCAATTAAATAAGAAATCTGCCGCTATGAGAAACAGACTTTTGGCAACTTGTATGATTTTTTTGCTCTGTATGTGCTGTATGAAAGAATCTCCTGGACAAGGAGCGAAGAAGAATCTCTTATTTATTGTGACTGACCAGCAGCGTTACGATGCCCTGTCTTATGCTGGGAATACAGAAATAATAACTCCCAACCTGGATCGTCTGGCGAAGCAGGGCGTTTTCTTCAGGAATGCATATGCTCCCTGTGCTGTTTGCGGACCCTCACGGGCATCCATGCTAACCGGCCATACCGTCGAAAGCACGGGAGTATATTCAAACGATCAGACCTATGCCTACAGCGACAGCGAAGTCATGACCATGCCCACTTTTGATGAGGTCCTTTCAGAATATGGCTATCGCTGTGAGTATTATGGCAAATGGCACGCCCTATCTTCCCATGCTGATGTCTATGAGAATCCTGTGCAATATACTGCCAGTGGTCGTTCAGTTTTTGGTTCAGGCGGACAAAGCCGAATCTATCGTGATTACTTAAGTGGACTTGGCTCCATACCGCATCCCGGGGAAGGGGAGTTTATCGACGGGATATCAAAGTACCCGTATTTTGCCAATCCCCTGGATCGTTACTTTGGAATGTCCTACCAGGAACTGCAGTCATCTAACCAGGAACACGCTCAACCTGATCAGCATGGGGAGCTTATGCTGGACAAGGAACATACAATGACTGCCTTCCAGGCAAGACAGGTCCTTGAGGCCATTGAGAGGTTAAAGGATACGACCTTCAGCATTACCTGCTCCTTCCATTTTCCGCACTCGCCCATGTTGGCACCCCGGCCCTACTACGGGATGTATCCTTTGGAAAACATGCTTCCCCCGGAGAGCATTGATGACGACATGCAAAACTCTCCCTATGCAAATTCCAACGGCAGAAATCAAAGGACCGAGTATGCCGATCCGGAAAAGATCAGATACATGATCTCAGAATACTATGGGCTGATTACTGAAATCGATGACTGGATAGGGCAGATTTTGGAAAAACTCGATGAATTGGGTCTGTCAGAAAATACCCTGATCATCTTTACAAGCGACCACGGCGAAATGCTCGGCGCCCATGGCATGCGCGAAAAGAATGTTTTTTACGAGGAGTCGGCACACATTCCTTTGCTGATCAGTTCCGCCGGACAGGTGCCCGTGGAAACCACTGTGGAAGCTTATGTTTCCCTGATTGATCTGTATCCAACCATACTGGACTACCTGGGTGTACCTGAACACCCTTCAGAAGGGAAAAGTCTCAGGGGATTGATCGAAGGCACGGATACCCTCCATGGCAGGTACGTAGTGACCGAATGGGACAGGGAAAACAGCCCCAATTACATGGTGGTAAAAGATGGCTGGAAACTGATCATTCCCAACACCATTAAATCCCAGGTAATCAACACCATGTACGATTTGAACAGCGATCCCCATGAGATGAATAATCTCCTGGGTAAGCATCCCAATCGTGCACTTTACCTGGAGAAAGCCGAAGAATTGCGATCCTGTTTGCTCGAATGGCTGGCTGAAAAGAAATCAGTGCACCATTACAGCGTTTCGCAGAGAGATCTTTTGAATGGCGGCAGACCCACAGGGAATGATGCTGAATTTATTTCACAGGAAGTCCCCGGATTGATCCCGGGCGACACGGTGGCTGTAAGCATTACCATGAAAAATTCCGGGACAAGTATATGGACAAGAGACGGACAATTCAAACTGGGAAGTCAGGCTCCTGCAGACAATTCCATCTGGGGACCGGAACGTTTATATCTAGATGAGGGCGAAGTTGTGGAACCCGGAGAGGAAATAACTTTCACCTTCGAGGTTTTCGTTCCAGAAGCTGAGGGCATCTTTCATTTTCAATGGCAGATGGTTCAGGAAGGAGAGGAATGGTTTGGGGCGAAGTCGGATCTCAAACAGCTTGTATCAGGAAATCCGGGGAGCTATTTGGATGACTGTGATAAATTGAGTCAATGGAATTCATCTTCAGGGCTGAAGCTTAATACAACTGACCATACTCAGGGCACAGCCTGCATTGAATTTACCGGAGGAGGTACCGATGAATTCAAAAAAGTATTCAGTCCACCCTTTAATTGTAGAGGTACAGTGGCTGATACCGAATTGAGGTTCTGGTATTTTGTTTCGGATATCACACAATTTGATTCCGGGAACCAGGTAGAAATTGGCAGTGCTGGCAGACCTGACCAGGATGAGTTTAGCTGGAAACTATCAGGACTATCTGAGGGCTGGAATTATATCACTTTGAAGACCAGCGAGGCAAACAAAATGGGCTCTCCCGACTTACATGCTATCAACTGGTTCCGCATCTACCACACCAAAAATGGAACCATGACCACCCGGCTGGATGCGGTACAGCTTATTGACCCGAATATTGGCCCATTATATACCCTTCTGGTAGAAGGAGGTAGCGGGGGCGGAAATTACCCCGGGGATGAAAACATTGCCATTGCTGCATTTGCTCCCCCTGAAGGAATGATATTCGATCAATGGGCCATTCAATCAGGTAATCCGATAATCGAAGATATATTTTCGCCTTCCACCAGCGTGACAATGGGAGAAAGCTCAACTGTGATATCTGCCACCTATGAAAGTTCAGTATCTGTTGTAGCCGAACCAATTGACGAGCAATTTATTAAGTTATATCCGAATCCAGCGTCTACTGAATTTTACATCGCCTTTACACTGCAGGCTGAATCTCAAATACGTATTTCACTGATGGATTTGAGCGGCCGCATCATCAGAAAAAGCATCAAAAACTTTATTCTGGATGCAGGTCCGGCTATTGTAAATGTTCCGGTTCAGGGTATTATGCCGGGTGCCTATTTGCTTCAGCTTTTTATTAATAGTAAAACATATGCCAGACTGATCAATATTGATGGGACTTAATGAATAATGAGAATATACAACAGTTCAAAGGCTTCTATCAGGCTGCACAGCAATCTTTATTCCTGTTAATCTTCTATTAATAGAAAATTTAACCTTCACAATTACATTCCATTTTGCTAAATCACTTGAGGACTTTAATTGCAATTATAGTATTGATACGGAAGTGTCATCAAAACGACTATGGAAGAGCCTGATTTTTCTGGACAATAGGAACCTGGGCCCAAAGACTACTTCCTTCAGATAAGGAACATGGAGAAGAATAAAAAATACAATTATAGACAGAAAGGCATCGCCCTATTTGTCTTTATTTTTATGTGGTTGCTGACCACAACAGCCGGAGCACAACAGGCCAATTTGCCGAAAACTGTAGTTAAGCCAATCGATCCTGCCTCGATAGACCTCGCAGAACCAACCTTGTTTATAGTGCCTTACTCACATCTCGATGATATGTGGCGTTGGTCTTACCCTCAGACCATTCGTGACTTTCTGAAGAGGACCCTGGATGAGAATTTTGAGGCCTTTGAGGAATATCCGAATTATGTATTTAATTGGTCAGGGGCAAGTCGCTATCAAATGATGCGTGAGTACTATCCTGAAAAATATGAAGAACTTAAAGAATGGATAGCTGCAGGTCGTTGGTACCCAAGCGGAAGTTCATGGGTGGAAAATGATGTGAATGTTCCTTCCACAGAAGCCGTGGTTCGTCAAATATTAATGGGTACTCAATATTTTAAAAATGAATTTGGAAAAGAAAGCCGTGAATTTATGCTTCCAGATTGTTTCGGTTTTCCATATTCACTGCCGTCAGTTTTAAATCACTGTGGGATCCGTGGTTTCTCGACCCAGAAATTAACATGGGGATCGGCTAACGGAATACCGTTCAATGTTGGTCGTTGGATAGGACCAGACGGGGAATCAGTGATTGCTGCTCTTAATGCCGGGAATTATGCTTCGCCACATCTAAACGTATATTCAACAAATAAAGAAATACTGCAACGCCTGGAGGATAATAAGAAAAAAAGCGGACTTCCCATTGACTTCTTCTACATGGGAGGTGGGGATAAAAACAACGCCGACCGTGGTGGAGTTATTCAAAAAGTTTCGCTCGAAACACTTAAGGCCGGACAGGAAACAGAAGGCTTTGTGAATGTAGTTGCCGGAAAAGCTGACTTGATGTTTACAGCAATTACAGACGAGCAAGCAGAGAAACTTCAGACATATAACAAGGATTTATTGCTTATTCAACATTCAACTGGCGTACTTACTTCTCAGGCCTATACAAAGAAATTAAATCGGGATGCTGAATTACTGGCTGATGCCAGTGAACGGGCAGCCGTTGCTGCCCACCTGTTAAACGGAGCTGAATATCCCTATGGAGCACTTAATCATGCTTGGGGATTAGCGCTTCGAAATCAGTTTCACGACAATCTACCCGGAACAAGTATTCCAAAAGCATATGAGTATGCCTGGAACGATGGAATCGTTGCTTTAAATCAGTTTGCCGGGGTTTATAAAGATGCGATTGGTTCTTTAGCTAAGTTACTTCATACCGACGTCCCCGGAGTACCCGTGATAGTATTTAACCCACTGTCAATTAAGCGAAAGGATATTGTTGAAGCTTTTATCCCTGATGAATTCGTAAATGCAGAATCAATTGCCGTATTCGATGCTTCAGGCAAAGAACTTCCTTCGCAAATTATTGTGGGGTTTGATGGACTGAGTCGTATTCTGTTCCAGGCAGATCTCCCTCCAATTGGAGTGTCTGTTTACTCTTTTCGTCAAGCCAAACCAAAAAAAGTTGATTCCGAATTAATTGTTAGAAAAGATTATTTAGAAAACAACAACTACAAAGTAACAATAAATGCCAACGGGGACATCTCAAGTATTTTCGACAAGAGAATTAGAAAAGAACTTCTCGAAAAGCCAATACAACTTGAATTCGGAGAAAACTTCCCGGATGTCAAGCCAGCCTGGCGTATCTACTGGAAAGATATTAAGCAGGATGCCCGGAGTGTTGCTGCTGATCCGATTTCAGTAAGGATCGTTGAAAACGGGCCCCTGCGTATTGCTGTTGAGGTGATACGTGAGAACGAAGGATCAAAAATTACACAAAGAATAAGACTTTCGGCAGGAGATGACGGAAGCCGCGTAGAGGTGTCAAACCTGATTGACTGGAAAAGTCGTGGAACATTATTGAAGGCTGCATTTCACCTCTCGGCCGAAGCTCCTGAGGCAACTTACAACCTGGATCTGGGAACCATCAAACGTGGAAATCGAAATGAAAAGCAATATGAGGTGCCTCATCATGCATGGATAGACTTGACAGATAAGTCGGGTGGATACGGAGTTTCTTTACTTACAGGAGCCAAATACGGAAGTGATAAAGTTGACGATAATACCATACGACTAACATTAATTCATAGTCCGGATACCAGGGATAGCGAACAGGAAGTTCTGGACGATGGAAGTATGAGTGAAATGAGATGGCAGGACTGGGGTCGTCATCAGTTTACATATGCTCTGGCTGGTCACAAAGGCGACTGGCGTGAAGGTAAATCCCATTGGGAAGCCATGCGTTTTGAACAAGGTCCTGCCGCATTTTCAGTACCTAAATATAAAGGCAAAGAGAGTTCATTCTCCCTGCTTAAGATCGACAATGATCAGGTAAATATTCAAGCTGTTAAAATGGCTGAAGATAAATCCGGAGTGGTAATAAGACTGCAAGAATTACATGGTAAAGTTTGTAAAGGTGTTAAGCTTTCTGCTATAAAACCAATTCTGGCTGCTGAAGAACTTGATGGAGCAGAGCGAGCACAGTACATTCACCATGCTACAAATAGAGGAAAATTAAGCATTGACTTCAGACCCTATGAATTAAAAACCATGCTGCTTAAGATAGAAGGAGCCAATGCGATACCTGAACTCACTCAAACTATAGAACTGGAATATGATACCGACGTATTCAGCTATAACAGCAATCGGGAAGATGGGTACATGGATCGCACTCCAAGGTCTGAAGGTCATCGGGGAAGTCTTGATGGTAAAGGCGGAACATATCCAGCCGAAATGATCGGTGAGAAGGTTCAATTGGGGAATATTTCCTTTTCAATTGGTTCCCGTGAAGGGCGGGAATATAATTCCATTGCCTGTCTTGGACAAAATATTGATCTTCCGGAAGGGACAAGGGTAATACATATTCTTGCAGCAGCCGATGTGGATACGGATGTTACTTTCGAAGCAGGCGAAAAAGAAATCCCACTAACAATTGGCGGATGGTCAGGGTATATGGGATCATGGGATAATCGCGAATTTGAAGGATATGTAGCAGAATTATCTTATTCAATGCGCAATGAACTGAGAACCATTCATCCGGCTTTTATCCGTGATCAGCGTATCGCATGGTCTGCTTCGCACCGCCACCTGCCAGCAGGTGATGCACTTTACGAATATGGATATCTGTTTGCATATCGTATTGAAATTCCTGAAGGCACAACAAGTTTAATACTTCCGGATTCACGATTCGTTCGCATTATTGCCATGAGTGCTGGTGATGAAGGTTATGCCAAAGCTTTGCAGTCACCTTTTGAAGATTTGCACCGTGATAATGTATTTATTGAAAGATTTACTAAGCCCGAGGCTTTAACCCAAAATTAGTAGTTACTAAACCTTTGGTGCTTTTTGCACTCATGGATCAATTGAAAAAAATTACATGAAAACGACAATAGGTCAAAGATTTGCTAAAGCCTTAGCACTGATCCTTCCCGGTATTTTTCTGCTTGGTTTTAATATAGGTACCGGGAGTGTTACCGCCATGGCTAAGGCCGGGGCTACATACGGCATGTCATTATTATGGACAATTGTAGCGTCTTGCTTTACCACCTATTTCCTGATCAACCTGTATGGAAAATACACTCTCGCTACCGGAGAAACAGCATTACAGGCCTTTCGCAAACATATACACCCTGGTATGGGCATCTTCTTTATTATCGCACTAACCGCCGGGGTATCTGGCAGTGTAATGGGGGTAATGGGGATAGTAGCCGATATCAGTTATGAGTGGTCAAAAACGGTAATTGATGGTGGCATCCAACCCGTTTATTTTGCAGGCTTTTTTATTGCCCTGGTTTACTTTATTTTCTGGAATGGCAAGACTCAGTTTTTTGAACGAGCCCTGGCAGTCATTGTGGCCATCATGGCGGGCTGCTTTTTGCTTAACTTTTTCATTTTGATGCCACCACCCATCGATATAGTGAAGGGAATGGTGCCAAATCTGCCTGAAGTCCCTGCCGACCAAGGGAAAGGACCCTTTCTTGTTATTGCCTCAATGGTTGGGACCACTGTTTTTTCTGGCTTGTTTATCATCAGGACTACACTGGTCAAGGAAGCAGGTTGGTCCATCAATGATATTAAAAAACAACGCAATGATGCCATCGTTTCCGTGTCTATGATGTTTATCATCAGTGCAGCTATTATGGCCGCCGCCGCAGGGACTCTTTTCAAGGAAGGGCTTGGTCTTACAGAACCTTCACAAATGATTACCCTTTTGGAACCACTGGCCGGGAAATTTGCTACTGCAATCTTTGCCTTTGGAATTATTGCTGCGGGTGTATCATCTCAATTCCCGAATGTACTGATGCTGCCCTGGTTGCTTTGTGATTACAATAATTCAGAACGCAAGATGACCCTGCCAAAATATCGCATTATGGTGCTGATTATTTCACTACTTGGTCTGGTCGTTCCGATTTTTCATGCACGACCTGTTTTTGTGATGATCATTTCCCAGGCTTTTAACTCAATTATCCTTCCAGTTACCATAGCTTGCATCCTTTATCTCGGCAATCGTAAAGATCTTATGGGAGAACATAAAAACTCCATCGGGACAAATATATTTTTAATAGCTGTTTTGGTCTTTTCCGTCTCTACTTCTACGATGGGTATCAAAGGCGTTCTACAACTAATTACAGGCCAATGGACTT
>CAYWGP010000039.1:0-27127 GCA_964458155.1 uncultured Bacteroides sp. | reverse complement strand
CATGCCAGAAGCTACCCGGAAGATGCCTGTTTATATTTTGACTATGTGCTTGGATTAACTGATAAGGAATTGTTACGGGACCTGCTGCATAATTTTGAAGCGAATACCCCACATGGGACCTTCCTGACAGCTTCATCACATCCACAATCCCTCCCCGGGGTTCGTGAAAGGTGGGAATTTATTGAACAGCTACATAAGTTACCCCTTGTTTTCAGAGCTCTACCGATGATCGGAAGTTTTGGTTGCCCCCACAAGTGTGATTTCTGCATCGAAGCCGATATTCCCTACCAGCCCTTAGATATGGATGTGATGAAAGAAGACCTTCAGTTTCTGGTTAAAAATATGAAACGTCCTGTAGTGGGCTGGCATGATCCGAATTTTGGAATTCAGTTCAATGCATTTATGGATACCCTCGAGTCGGCCGTTCCCCCGGATAGCATCAATTTTTTTGCCCAGTGCACTTTATCATCCTTAAGTGAGCCCCAGGTTAAAAGATTGAAAAAGAACAGATTTATAATGATTGCGGTGGGGATAGAATCATGGTTTGACTATGGAAGTAAGGCAAAAGCAAAATCTGTTACCGGTTTGGATAAGGTCAGACGGGTAGCTGAACATTTGAATATGGTGCAGCGCTATATTCCACAGGTACAGGCCAATATTATGTATGGATTTGATAGTGAAATCGGTCTGGATCCATTTACACTAACCAAACGTTTCATTGACCATGCACCAGGTATTTACCCTGCATACAATTTGTTAACTGCATTTGGACAAAATACAAAGTATGGTCTAAAGGACGAGATCAATAAAAGGATCATTCCTTTCCCCTTTCATATGATGCAGGGCCTGAACACACTAAATATTGTACCCAGGAATTATAGCTGGGAGGAATTTTATACTAATTATATTGATTTGTTGAAATACAGTTTTTCTCCCAGCGTTATGTACCGTCGTAATAAGGCTATCCCGTTTAGAGCTGCCAGGTGGTTTACGCTGTTTTTGTCATTAAGTTTAGGTGGTACAGGTAAAATACGCAATGCGCATAACATACTGAAGAATCTTCAAACAAAGCCGGACTTCCGATCTTTTATGAACAGGGAAACAGATCAAATACCGGCTTTCATGATTGAACAAGTCAAAAAAGACCTCGGGCCAATATGGGAATGGCTTCCTGACAAAACCTTATCGCAAAAACCAAATATTCTCGAAAAATCTGAATCCCTTGTGTACTCTGCGTGATTTTGATGAGGATGAACTATTCCACCATCACTCCTGAAACTTTGGCCGAGCAGGTAGTTTCAAATATCAACAAATAGGTGCGTTAATCCCCAATTCCCACGGATGGTGATCAAAAAGCGGTCAGCAAGATCAAACAATTCCTTGGCTCACAGGTTTAAAGACTTAAACTTGAAGTAACAACTACCTATCCTAATGACCGGCAATCCCAGTATACTATCCCGATTCTGGTATCATATCTTGATCCGAACAACAAAGAAATATCTTAATCTCGCAGCTCTGATATTATTACTTTCTGCAGCAATCAATGGCGCTGCTCAGGAATCAAAGATCGACAGTCTCATGTTAATACTGGAAAGCGTGGAAGAGGATACCTCAAGGGTCAATACACTTAATGCTTTGGCTTCAATTATTTACCAGACAGATCCTGAACAGGCAATAAAATATGGTACTGAGGCAAAAAATCTGGCTGAACAGATAAACTTTCCCGCAGGAGAGGCCCTGGCCTGTAAAAATATAGGATTGGGTTACTATATGCAGGGTGAGAATGAGGTAGCACTCTCGAATTGGAAGTTTTCCCTGCAAATATATCGGGAACTGGGTGATGATAATATGGTTGCTAATCTACTGAGTAACATGGGAGCGGTATACTATCTCACTGGACAGAGTCTGGAGGCCATTGACTATTACCAGAGCGCCCTGAAATTAGCAGAAGCTCGATCCGACAGTTCAAGACTCAGTACATTGTATTTGAATATGGGGGTTCTCTATTCTGAGATTCCAGCCACCTTTGATACAGCAAGAAATTACTATCTGAGGGCCATTGAAATTGGGGAGGCGCTCGGTGATACAGATATCATGGGAATTGGGAATATTAACCTTGGAGAGATCTTTATTGAGATGGAGGAGTACGATTCTGCGTTATACTATTTTGAGAACTCACTTTCCTTGGCGAATAGCCCGGTAGCCATAGCATCATCGCTTAATTTCATGGGCAGTATCTATTCTGAAAAAGGCGATTATCAAGCAGCCATCAACTATCATCAGGAGGCACTTGAGCTTGCCAGGAATGAGAATGCACAACACGAGATAGCTGGGATACTTTTGGCACTGGGCTCAACCTATGAAAGAATGGAAAATCATACAAAGGCAATAGAATATTACCAACAAGCTGAATCCCTTGCAGAGTTGCTCAGCCTGAACTTTGAATTGTCCATGGCCTACGAGGGTCTGGCAACAAACTTTGCCATATTGCAGGATTATCCTGATGCTTATAAGTATCTCGCCCTTCAGAATACCATTGATAATACCATATACAAGATTGAGTCGGAAAAAAGAGATAACGAAGTGATGTTTATCCACCAGAAGGAAAAGAAAGAGTATGAGATAACCCTCCTGGAACATCAATCTGAGATTGAGCAAATGTTAGTCGGAAAGCGGAAAGCGATTGTCATAGCCATACCTTCCGTTATCGTATTTCTTCTTTTTACATTCATGTTATTTCTAAGAATCAGGTATATAAGAAAGGTTAATGTAACAATCAATGATCAGAAGGATGAGATTGAAGCCCAACGAGATGAAATAGAAGCACAACGTGATGAGGTAGAATCACAACGTGATCAATTAAAAGATCAACATGATCTACTAAGCGAACAGAAAACAGAGATCATTGACAGCATTACGTATGCTAAAAAAATACAGTCCGCATTAATGCCACCTGAACAATATTTCCAGGAGATCTTAAATGAAGTCTTTATTTTGTTTAAACCAAGAGACATTGTAAGTGGCGATTTTTACTGGATCAAGCAGGTTAACCAGTATGTAGTCCTGGCAGCGGCCGATTGCACGGGACATGGGATACCGGGTGCATTTATGAGCTTGCTTGGCATGAGTTATTTAAATGAGATTGTGCATGGAAGGGAGATTACACAGGCAAACCAAATCTTAAATGAACTTAGAAAGCAGATACGAAATTCACTCAGACAACATGGTGAACCAGATGAATCCATGGATGGCATCGATATGGCATTGTGTGTAATCGATGAGAAAGGAAAAACTGTACAGTATGCCGGAGCAAACAACCCCCTGTACCTTATCCGAAATAAAAATATAACTCCTGAGTTGACAGAAATAAAGGCAGATCGAATGCCTTTGGGTTATTATCAAGGCAAATTTAAATCGTTCACAAATAATGATATTCAGCTAGAATATGGTGATGTTATTTATATGTTCTCAGATGGCTATGTTGATCAGAAGGGAGGCAAAGAGGGAAAGAAATTTATGAGTAAGAAATTCAAAGACCTTCTACTGGAGATTCATGAGGAACCGATGCAGGAACAGAAAAGAATCCTGGATAAGTCGATTAATGATTGGATGGGTACCAATTCTCAGATTGATGATATGTTGGTTATAGGTGTTAGAATCTAAATATTTCCAGTTTTATAAGGATTGTTAAATCCGAATTCTGCAACATGCCAAGATTATTCATGCTTACCCAAAGCTCCGCAATCTTTCCGTCAGCAAAGTGTATTATGAAATCGGCGCTCTAATACTTTTCGAGAGCATCTATGCACTGTGGTCCGCACAATCTCATGCAAATGTCCGATTAGATTAAAATAGTCGGGACTATTCTTCCTTGAATGGTGGCAGAGATATCCAACTAATCATTATGGTACTTTGAGGGGGTGTGTTAGAATATCAGTAAGGTGAATCTTCGCAAGGCACCCCTATCTAGCATTTTCTGTAGATAAATCTAAACAAAAACCCCCAGCATGAACCGGGTGCTTGACCTATATTGCAATTGTAGTAGATCATTGACAAAACTCCCTAATCATCTCATAGGCTTCCTCATGTCCTAATTCAGCAGCTTTGCTCAAATCCTTGCACCCTTTCTCTGTTTTACCTAGACCGATTCTTGCCAGCCCCCTGTTAAAGAAAGCAAGCGCATACTTTGGGTCTTCTTCAATAGCTTTATTAAAGTCAGATATCGCACTTCTGTAATCATGGAGGATAGTCTTATCAGATCCTCGAGCCAAATACATTCCTTTAAGGGAATAACCCGGAGGCGATATTTCGATAGCTCTGTCTAAATCAGCTATTGCGCCCTTGTAATCCTCGAGTCCGGATTTAGCTCTACCTCTATAATAATAGCCTGCAGGATCCTCAGGAAATTCTTCAATGTATATATTAAGATCAGCTATTGCACCTATGTAATCATCAAGGAAATATTTCGCTTGCCCTCTATAATAATAGAGTTCT
Source organism: uncultured Bacteroides sp. (assembly GCA_964458155.1). Lineage (GTDB taxonomy): Bacteria > Bacteroidota > Bacteroidia > Bacteroidales. The sequence goes on along the minus strand of CAYWGP010000039.1, from coordinate 22,633 downwards.
GGATAATGGTCAATTTCGATGGCCAAAGTATAATCGGCCACTGCCCCCTTAAAATCTTCAAGCTCTCCTTTTGCCAATCCCCTGTTATAATAGTAGAGTATTCTAAAAGTATCATTCTTAGAAGCTAGATTAATTGCCTCTGAAAAGTCGGCCACTGCACCATAGTAGTCTTCATTTTCCATTTTGTCAAGGCCGCTAAAATAGAAAACAGCAGCAGTTTGGCCATTTGCCACAAATGCCATTAACAAAGCGATCAATATTAGTATTTGTCTCTTCATGTAGTAATTCGATGGGTGTTTGCAATATGTGTAATATACTAAATTTGAGGTGCTACTACAATGGCAAACCGTTGACAGATGCTTATTCTATATCGGCAACAACACCCCTGAGTGGTACTCCACTCCCCTTGATTAGTGAACGCCTTATCCACCAATAGGAAATATCAGCGCATGAAAAACCCCCAGCGTGGACCGGGGGCTAACGATTCCGACAAACCCGGAAATAATTCTATTACCAGTAAGATTATTTCTCTGGCTCATAGGATAATTCCTTCATATACCAGAATTGCTTGAAATCTCTTTTCTTAGTGTATTTACGCATCTCATTGAACACCTGGCTCCCCTCTTCGCCCAGTAACTCCCACATCACTTCATTCTGCGTCCATAAATCTGCAGGGCTTTTGCCAAATATCACCCCCATATAGAAGTATCCATCCATGCCCAATTCTCCAATATAAGTATCCACGGAATCATCATAGCCCTTTTCCTTCAGCGCAGTCACAAAACGCTTTTGCAATTTCCGGACTTCCTGTTCTTTGCCGGAATCGATGTAAAACATGTCCCAGACGCAATAGACCCCTTCATCACTTTTCCTTCGGGGATTCTCAGGTAAATAAGAGAGTTCCGGGTCCCATCTGATGAACCACGTCGTGTGATTATAAAGGGTGGAAAACATCCGGTTGAGCCAGTCGTTCCCCTGGAGCTCAATAGCCTTTCCCAGTTCATTGTAGACGTCATCCTTATCATTGTAGGAATCCACCGGGTAGAAGAAATAATAAGTAAACAGGCCATCGGTCCATGCACTGATGGGATAAGATAAGCCGGCCTCCTGTAAATGCGATTTTCTTATGTCAAGCTGGAGGTCCATAAACTCGTCAAGTTGTGACGGATTCACTGTGGCTTCCCAGCAAAACCAGAGTTGTCCCCTGCTTTCTTCCTGGGCTAAGGTTCCGAGTCCATAGATCGACAAGATGACCAGAATTGCAACTGCTTTGGGAAAGATTCTTTTCATAATAAATGATTTTTAGGAATATTTAGTTATTGGTAAGACGTAAAGTCCCCGCATCTTGTTTAGATTGAGCGACATAACAACACGAAGTAACTTAAGGAATGAACTTAGTAATCCCAATCACCCTTGGATATTGCCTAATTTGAACTCTGTTGCAGCATGGCTTAGCTTGCATTTAGCCAACAATGACGCCTGGATTCTACATGTTACGAATCAGAACCGATAATGGAGATCTTTTAACAAGGGAGATAATACTAAAACATTAATCTCAAAGTTCTGCGCCTAATTGAGAGGGTGCTTGTATGGCACCATCTTTTTTTGATAAAAGTAGTTATGTAGACTTACCTGAAAATCGGACAGGACACTTTTCTGCAAAGTTGTACTTTTAAAGAGTATTTATACCAAGAATAAAGCAATGAGATCAGCCACAATTCTGATTACTTTTTCTATTGTATGTCAATTAAGTGCCCAGGAGAAGCCCGTAGATGTGTACCTCATCGGTGGTCAGTCCAATGCCACAGGGCAAGGATACATGGTCAATATTCCGCTGGATTTTACTATTGACAGAACGGTCATGTTTTTTTATTCCGAAGGATTAGGCGGTGGTGGTGCATCCATGCAATGGGGGCCACTCTGCCAGGCTTCAGAAACGCCTGATAAGTTTGGAGTGGAGTTGAGCATGGGCAGTGCGCTGAAAAAACAATACCCCAACCAGGATATTGCTTTAATTAAACATGCACTTTCGGGATCGAACCTTTATTCCCAATGGAACCCCGGGTTTAATAACAAGGATGAGCTTAATTTCGGACGGGAATATAGCATATTCGTTCATACAGTTGATGAAGCACTGAAAGGATTGCGCGCTTCCGGATATGTGCCAACAATCCGTGCCATGGTCTGGCAACAGGGCGAAGGCGATGCCCGTGATATTGCCGGGATGGAAAATTCAAATAATTATGGGAAGAATCTCAGGCACTTTATTCAGCGGGTGAGAGCGCAATTCAATGCACCGGATATGCTGTTTGTTTACGGCTACGTAATTCCAGTTCCATTGAAGAGGTTTACGGGAAGGGAGGAAGTGCGTACTTCTCAAAAGAACCTGGACCAGGGATCGGGACATCCGATGGCGCTTAAAGGTGCGTTTGTAGTTGAAACCGACGACCTGCCACTGCGCTGTGACGAACCAGATTCACCCTATCCCCATGATAGTGTCCATTTCAATACCTATGGGATCATTGAATTGGGCTTTCGTTTTGCCAGAAAAATAATGGAAGAATATTAAAAATAAGCATTATGACACATCTCAACCGCAGGAAATTTATTAAAAGCACAGCAGCCATTTCCACCCTAACCATTGTAAGCCCGAGTGTTGCATTTGGGAGCAAAGCAAATTCGGCCATCAGAATGGGCATCATTGGATGTGGGGGAAGGGGAACAGGAGTCATCTCTTCGATGTCGCGGAATGCCAATATACACATTGTGGCCATGGCCGATCTGTTCAGGGATAAACTGGATGCATCAAAAATCCGGCTTGATGCTCAAAACAAGGAAAGGGGATTTCCTGAAATTGCTGAATCATCCACCTATGTGGGATCGCAGGCGTATTTGCAGCTTCTGGATAACAAGGATGTGGATGCCGTACTGATATCCTCTCCGGCGTATACACATGCCGATTTTATGGAAGCCACAGCTTCCGCCGGCAAGCATGTATATTGCGAAAAGCCCGTATCACCGGATGTGGCAGGCTGTCGGAAGATGGAAAAAGTGGGTGAGCGATATAACAAAAAACTCAGTATGACCATAGGTTTTCAGATTCGTTATGCCACTCCTTATGCCCGGATGGTCGAACGTATTCATCGAGGAGATATCGGAAAAGTCCTCAGTGCACAATTGTATTATTTGGCCGGCCAGACCAGGGTACGTGATACACCGGGAAAATCTTACGACGAGTTGCGGATCAGGAACCAGTATCTGTTTCATGCACTATCGGGTGGCACCCTGCTGGATCAATCGATACATATGCTTGATGTATGTAATTGGGCTCTGAGGGAACATCCCATATCGGCCATTGGAACGGGCGGGATTGATGAGTCGCAAACAGTGGGGGATACGTGGAAGCATTTCCAGGTTGCTTACGAGTATCCATCCACCAATGTGATGGTTCAGGCCACCCAGTATGGTACCGAGTGGGGAGGCGTATGTGCAAGATTTATCGGAACAGAAGGTACGGCTGAAGCCTATTATACAGGAGGTGTATTTATTTCTGGAAAGAACGAATGGGACTCGGGAATTGTACGCTGCGCTGATAGTGAGCCCACGGAAGAGCAGAGGAGAACCGGAGCGTTCTTATCGTCCCTGTACGATGCTGATCAGAATAAGGGAACAGCTTTTATAAAAAGCATTGAAACCGGAGATTACCTGAACGATACCTTCTCCGGAGTAAATTCGACCCTGGCTGCCATTATGGGAAGAGAGGCTGCCATGTCGGGGGAAAAAGTCATGTGGGACAACCTTCGTCAATCCTCTCTAAGACTCGACCCCAAATTGAATTTAAGCCAATTTGATCCTGAATGATGCAGGACATCATTCCTCAAACATTCGAGGGTATTTCCAATTGCATTTACCGAACAAGGTGTGGCCATGCTTTCATCTGTAATAAAATCCAAGAAAGCTCAGTTCCACCCGTAGGTGGCTATGATGTACGATTTAAGAATTTCAGTATTACCACTGTGAAAAAACAGCAGCGCTATAATGATAGGATTATTGATTATGCTGACCGATTAACCTGAAGACCTTCCAACTACCATCATCCTGTCTTTTGAAAACAAACATTGTTCTCATATCGAAAAGAGTAGTATCCTGCATGTCATTGGAAATCCATTTCTGTTTAAACATTGCGGTTTCGATCGCATAATCATTATCTACAACTAAATCAATACTTTCAAATTCAATTCCTTCTATTGAGTACGTATCGAAAACTTCTTGAAATGCTTCCCTGTATTCTTCTTTTGTTAATGCCATTCCAAAATAGAACATGTTAATAGCGCCTTCATCGTAAAAAAACAGGGTTGAGTCAAGATCTTTGTTTTCCCAGGCTTCATAAAATAGTGTATTGAATTTTGCAATTGCCTCTTTTACTTCCATCTTATATTCCTCTGTTGTTTGTCCAGTTTCTGCCGTTTGCTGGCAGGATATGAAAATGAAAAGAAAAGCTAATAGAAGGGGTGATTTTTTCATGATAAATAATTTTAAGTAGTTAGTATTGAAAATATTAAAGCAAAATAAATTTACAATAGATAGCCTAGAAAGTCAACCCCATTTTCAGATCGGAGCTGAAACCCAATATGCCACCTAACAAATCACTAAGGCCGGATTCGGGCTCCCACAATCTGATTATGTTGTATAAGGTTATAACCCCCTATTTGGCGTAAAATGGTAATATGTGAACTACACTTTGCTTAGTTGATATTAATATTATATCTTAGTGTAAGAATCATCTCCCCAACTATTTTAATCTATTAGAAGATACTCTATTCAACGTAGGTATTTGAATAGACAATTCTATTAATCCTCTTATTATCAACAAAATAGTTGACTTATACTCTCATTTATTGTCTAACTCGTTAAAACTTGATTTATGAAAAAATTGAATCGTGTCTTTTTGTTTGGCTTCTTACTGATTCTAATTGCTGGTTGTTCAAAATTAGAGATTCAACCCGACCCTCTTAGCTCAAGTGATGAAAGTGCTTTAAAAAGTGCAAAAACAAAAAACATTACCATGGGTTTTAATATTGTATCTACTGGCAATTACGATTTTAATGGTCCATCTGATATTTGTGGCGAATTTCCACCAATGGTTCGCGTAATAAACACAGGAGAAGGCACCGGTACTCATTTTGGTAAGCTTACTCATTATTTTGACTTTTGTGTAGATATTACAGATAGCTCTTACCCAAATAATCATTGGGTTGGCTATTTTGAAGATAAAAACGGAGATAGGCTATATGTTTTATTAGCCGGCAATGTTTTACCCGGAAGAGTACCAGGTATGCCAAATTTTGCAACTTCATATTTCAAGGATCCTTTTGAAATTGTAGGAGGCACTGGTCGCTTCGAAGGAGCAACTGGCGGCGGCATGACCAATGATTACAATAGTTCTAAAGATGATAATTCTCACCACCATTGGAAAGGGAAAATTACTCTGGTAAAATAGAAAGGTGATTTTTAATAAATCATTGTCGCGGAAACTTTTCGATTTCTATTCCAAGCCCCCGGTTCACGCCGGGGGTTTTCTTATTTGCTGATACAATACTGCAAAAAAGATTCAAGCCTCAACATCTAACCAACTCACGACAAGTGACCGGGAATAGCCTTTGTTGAATTTAATACGGAACTTGTCAATCGACCTATCACGTGGACTCTTCTTTTGATGCGAATAGACCGATATATGGTCCACCAGCTTACGGATTTGACCATTTATGCGACGATGCAAGGCAGGGATCTCCTCTTGGGGTGTTTTGGCCAGCAATGAGTACAACTCTCCTGCTTTACCCACCTGGACTGTTATTTGCTTCACATCCCTATACACTGTATTTTGTGGTAAATAAGGACCATTCTATGCCCACTCATAACAGCAGGATATTTGAATTCTGGAAAGAACTAAAGCGAAGGAATGTAGTTCGTGTGATCACGGTCTATGCAGGAGCAGCCTTTGTGATCCTTGAATTGGTGGACATAATCACAGAGCCGTTTGGATTACCTGTTTGGACATTAATACTGGCCGCAGTCATCCTGTCTGTTGGATTTGTCATATTAGTGATTGTATCCTGGATCTATGACATCCATCCCCAGCGAGGTGTTGTAAAGACTGAGCCCGATGATAAGCTTGAGGCATCGGACTCCTCAAAAAGCTCAAACAGCTGGAAGATAGCCACCTACATCAGTTTTATCGTGATTGCGGGCTTAATCGCCATAAATTTGTTCGGTGGGAAAAAACATGTCGAGATCGATGAATCCCTCGAAAAGTCTATCGCTGTACTGCCCATTCATAACCTGAGTGGGGATGATACTCAGGATCACATTTGTATGGGGATTACAGATGAAATTATCAGTCATTTGTTTAAGGTGAGATCCTTCGAGGAAGTACGATCTTTTACCTCTGTCCAGCCTTTCATTGAATCTCAGGAGAGCATTAAAGAGATCGCCCAGAAACTCCATGTGAACTATATACTTGCTGGAACCTTTAAGAGAATGGGAGATGACCTGAGAATAACTGCCCAACTTATTGAAACGAAAAGCGATAATCCTATCTGGTTGGAGGATTATGACCTGCCATATCATGAGGTTATTGGTATTCCCCCAGAAATAGCTTTACAGATTGCGAACCATCTGAAAGCATTTATCAGCGAAGATGAGCAGCAGCGGATTGAAACAATACCTACCGAAAACCTGGAGGCATATCAATATTATATGCTGGGCAAAAGCCAGCTATATGGGAAAGAGCGTGATGCGGAACTCTGGCAGGCTGTTGAATATTATCAAGGAGCATTATCGGAAGACCCCTCTTTTGCCCTGGCGCATTCGGGATTAGCCGAGGTGTACATGAGATTGACAACCCTGGCGATCGCACCACCTGAAGAGGCATACCGCATAGCAAAAGCCTCCGCATTAAAGGCTCTTTCGCTGGATAATGGATTAGCAAATCCTCATTGCATGCTGGCTTTAACCAAGGTATATTTTGAGTATGATTTTGACGCAGCGGAAGAGGAATTTATGCGTGCCCTCGAAATTGATTCCAGGAGTTTCGAGGCTCACTTATATTACTCCGTGTTTTTAACCATGATGGGAAGGCATGATGAAGCCTTGGCTCATATAAATCTTGCTATAGAGATTGATCCCTTTTCAACGCTTGCCGAAGAGCGGAAAATTAATATTCTGTATTTTGCAGGTAATATAAGTGAAGCACTGGAGGCCATTGAGAAATTCACGGATTCACATCCCAATAATCCTGGCGGTTTTTCAAAACGTGCCGTTTATTATTCCCAGCTGGGCAGGTACGAGGAGGCTATTTCAATGTTGAACATCCAGATTGAACTTATGGGGGAGAATAATATCAGCGATGAAATCGGACTCCGGGGATATGCATATGGAAAATTGGGCCAGAAGGCCAGGGCCCTGGAACACCTGGATGAGTTGGATATGCTGTCAACCAAAGGATATTATATTTCCCCAAGAACGCGTGTCTGGATTTATTTAGGCATAGATGAAACAGAAGCGGCTCTTGAGATATTAAATAAAACCTTTGATGATAACATATTTGATCCGGTATACTTTCGCAGATATCCCCGTGAATATGCCCAACATGATCCGGGATTCATCGAACTTCAAAAAAAAGTAGGATTAATAGAGTGAGTTAATGAATACACAGGGGTAATCCTATTTGCCAATCATATACCTTATTGGTGTGGTCCTGTTCTTTTTCAGGATTATGTGCCATCTTTTTCTCCAGCTATGTCAGTTTTGTCATAATAATCGGGTTGATAATACTAAATATCATTCCTTGGGTCACGTCTCCAAGCGAATTTACAGGCATGGATAAATCTATTGCCGTCTTGCCATTCAGAAATGATAGTCCGGATGAAGAAAACGAATACTTCATTAATGGGATCATGGAAGCTATACTCAATTTTTTGTGTAAAATCAAAGATCTTCGTGTTGTAAGTCGTACATCTGTGGAACAATACCGGGGTTCCACAAAACCAGTTAATGTTTTAGTGTTTGACTCACATCTGCTTAGATCGTATCTTGCAGCAAGCAAACCCTTTCCCATGCCCAACAAATTTTCCCAGTCCTGCAGGAATTCAATATTTGCAAAACCCAGAGCTGAAATCATGAGGAACCCCATCCAATTAATCTTGTTGTTACTTTTCATTGTACCATTATCCTGTTCAGAAAAACCAAAGGAACCCCCTTCATCAGATAAAAAGATCATTGTTGGTTACGTCCCTGGTTTTCGCGGTGTGCTGGATCAGTTGTCCATTGACGCCAGTAAACTCACGCATATCAATTATGCTTTTGTCGATGTGCAGGACAGCATGGCCTGGCTTACCAATATGGAGACCGATACGGTCAACTTCAGGGTCCTGAACAAGCTGAAAGAGGTAAATCCGGATCTTAAGGTTTTGATCTCCATCGGTGGCTGGTCCTGGAGCGGTAATTTCTCAGACGCCATGCTGACCCCTGAATCAAGAACGAAATTTGCGAAAAGCAGTGTGCAAATTGTGGCAGACTATGAATTGGACGGGGTGGACATTGACTGGGAGTACCCGGGTCAAATAGGGGACAACAATGTATTCCGGCCGGAAGACAAGCAGAATTACACCCTTATGTTCGAAGCGCTCCGTAAAGAACTGGATGAGCTCTCAGAAATCACAGGGAAGTATTATGAACTGACCACAGCGGTCGGGGCGAATGACAAATACATCGAGCATACTGAAATGGACAAGGCTGTAAAATACCTTGATTATGTAAATCTCATGACCTATGACTTTTATACATCGGGGGATTCGGCGGGTCATCATTCAAATCTTTGTCCACCTGAAGATTACGAAAAGGATGCCTCTGCACATAAGTCGGTTCGTTTATTCCTGGAGGCTGGAGTGCCTGCTGAAAAGCTGGTCATGGGAGTTCCTTTTTACGGAAGGAGCTGGATCATGAAAAGCGCAGAAAAACACGGCATCAATATGCCGGTTGAAGCAAGGGCCAGGGGTGGAGGATATACTTTTATCAAAGACAGCCTGGTGAATCAGAAGGGCCTGGTCAGGTACTGGGATGAAAACGCTCAGGCCCCTTATCTGTTCAACAGCGAAACCAATCAGCTGGTCGCCTATGATGATGAGGAATCCGTAAGTCTTAAATGTGAATACGTGCTGGATAATAACATGGCAGGAATGATGTTCTGGCAATATGCTAGCGATCCCAAGGAATACCTGCTGGATGTAATGAATGAGCATCTTTTCCGGTAAACTGATTTTACTGAAAGGATTTAATGGTTCACTACAAGTTTGTTCATGCCTTTGACCATTCCGGAGTCACTCCAGCGTAAGATATACATCCCATTTTCTACCTGGTCAAGATTGACCTGGATTACCTGGTAGCCAGGCGGGATTGCTACTTCAAGGACATGCTTACCATGTATATCAAACAGTTCAAGCCTGCCCTTGTTTTCACTCCTATAACCCAGGTTCACATGGATAAATCGGTGAGCCGGATTGGGATAAATATGGAGATTGCCACTTTCGGATAATGGATCGGATCTACCAACCCTCAGATCCTGATATGTCACTGCAGCCTGGAGGATCTTCTTCGTGCTGCGTTCCTGAATAAACGCTGCAACTGCTAAGTCATCGATGTCTTCCACATAAGGCTTATAGGTCCATGAGTAGCTTCGTACTTCGCTTATTCCTTCATTCCAGCTGTTATCAAGCAATTCGCCAGCTGCCGTGGGCAACATATCAAGTACGACGTTTCGGAAATGACTGTCCCCATTGTTTCCTGTGTAGGCGGTTACTTCAGTTTCAAATACCACCAGGTATAGCTGCAGGTAGTCATCAAAACCATCCGTCAGGCAGGTAATAGTTGCGGAAGCCTCCAGCCCGTTTGCCAGCCATTCGACAGACAGGTCAATATCAAATGCCTGATTAGCAAGGGTAAGCAATCGCAACTGTTCCTCCATAATCTCCATATTAAGATCCGGATAATTATACCTGTGATATAAAAAGGAGCCACCTTCGAGCACTGTATGGGGCACTTTGGGAATCCCATAATAGAAAGATCTTGTTGATGGAGGATCCGGATTATTCATGTTCATGGGATCCGGACCCCCATATTCCATGTGATATTGCAGGTCGATCACATTCTCGTAATTCATGTTTACCAGCGTATCAATAATATCATCTGCCCAGGCGGAAGTATCATCATTGCAATTTGTAAAGTGCTCCAGAAGGGTAATCTTTGTCCGAGGTATGATTGCTACATTATCAAAAGCAAAACCCTGGTTGCCCATACTATATTCGCTGCTGGTTGCAATGGCAACCCTGATGGCCACATTGGGTTTCCCGGCCACCTGCTCCAGGTCATGCACTGCACGTATCCATCCCGTGTCCGGAGTAAACTCGGTCAATCCCCAACCAGTAGAACTGCCACCGGGTAGTTGCAGGATATTCTCCATATTGTACCATGCAATACCCGTAGCGCCCTCGCCCACAGTTTTCCATCCCTCCTCTATGACATCCCTGTACTGAAGTACGGCACCATCCATATACGGCACAAAACTTTTCATCAGGTCCAGTTTGATCATGGGCCGGTGCATGTCCGACAGGTCCAGACATGGGCTCTGGATCCAGGAATTTTCCTGGTATCCGCTTATCCCGGCGGGTAAATCTGTATACCACGCTTGATCCCCTTCTTCCTGGGTGTATCCGTTAAAGTCAGGACTGCCCCAAATCCAACTCATTGCCTGGTCCTCAGAATAGATATTCCACATTCCATCGGAATTATTGAAATCCTCCACATAACCCGCGCGGTCCAGGTGGATAGTAGGGCTCAGGATGATCTCTTTGGTAATACTGCTGGAACATCCCCCCTGGCTTACCTCGTATAGATCCACCAGGTAGCTATCAGGCGTAGCAAACACAAATGAAACAGTATCGTTGCCTGGATCTGCCAGGATCTCACCCAGAATATCCTCATCCCTGGTCTTAAATGTCCACAGGATGGTATCGATCGAGGCTGAGCCGCCCGATCGGTTAATAAACCTCACAGCTGCTTCCTGGTCAAAACAATCACTGATCCATGTGAAATCTGCAACAGGTTGACTGTCGATTAAGGTATCCAGTTCATAAGAGGCTATGCATCCCTCTTGTGTGGTGGCAGTAAGCCCGATGGTAAACAGCCCCGGTATCTGGTAATAGTGTGCGGGATTCCCAAGATTACTCTGATTATTGGCTCCGCTGGCCGGATCTCCGAAATTCCAGTTCCATGATTCAATGCTTGAAGCAGATGTGGTCTGGTTATCAAAGATGGCGATCTCTCCTCCGTCGGGTGTGCAGGTGGTACTAAAGGTAAACATCACATCAGGTGCATCCAGAATATCCACGTTTCTCCGGGTGCTTGCCGAACACCCTAAATCCGAGATGTAGGTGCAGCTGATTTCGATGCTTCCCGGTGGAACATCCTGCGGATTGAATGTAAAACCATCGTTTATTGTTCCGGTAACACCCGGGCCTTCAAACAGGACATTTTCCAGATTTGACTGGAGGAAAAACGGGATGATATTCTGGCAATAGGCTGATTGATCCAGATTAAGGATCAAAGGCTGGACCGAAGATTCAACCGTGAATGATTCCCTGAGATACTGAGTGCTTATGTTTTCGTACTGAAATACGATAGTAAAGGTATCTATGCTTAGCAGAACCGGATCAATGGTTGCTGTATTATCACCGTGATCGGTGATCCCGGCAACGGGCTGATCATCGGAATCCAGCAAGCTGAATGATCCGGTTATTTCCGGAATATTCAGTACGGTGGCACTAAAAGGTGCGCTGTTGAGGCATACCCTGTTTCCCGGGATAAAAATTCTCCTTTCTGAGCCCCACACATACACCTGCCTGCTGGTAGTGCTGGTACAGCCTGATTCATTCTCATAGGTATAATAAATAGTATGAGGAGAATTCAGCGTGTCGGCAAGTCCGGGGTCAAAGTAGCCCGTTGAACTATTCACTCCGGGGCCTGAGAAGACTCCGCCGGGAATATTCGCTTCAATCAAAACAGGATCATCTTCCCGGGAATACCCCTGTGCCAGGTTCATAATCTCCACCTCGGCCTGCTCATTCACCGTTATCGTATGACTGGTGGAGTTTGTATTTACAACTCCATTTACATCGGTCAGGGAAGTGATCTGGTAACTTGTTGTTTGAACCGGGGTAAGCTCGATTATGTAACTTTCCGTGGATATGCCGGTATAGGAACTGGTGCCCGTACCATCATAGAGATCAAAACTCCAGGGCGATCTTCCTGTAAGGGAAACACTGAGTGCAACTGCTTCCCCTTCACAGACCTGCAGCGGGCCGTCAAGTGTTGCTGTGGGTAAATCGGTGTATATCTCCAGGTTATTCGGTTCAATGGATGAATAAGGAATCCCATCATTGCCTGCAGCATCCACCAGCACCACTGTTGCTTCCAGCATACCCGGAGCCACAGCCGCATCTTCACTTGCCACCATGTAGGAGAGCTCATACATATTATTCCCAAGCTCTGTAAATGATACCCGGTCGGAGCTCAGTGGAATCCCGTTAATGAAGGATCCTGTTCCTGCAGTATTTCCTGTTCCATCTGCCAACACCTGCATGCTTACAATCCCACCGACTCCCACTTCCATTGAAAGCACCTCCAGGCGCGTAACCACCGGTGCATGGGTGTCAATGGGATCATTTCCCTGAATAATGGGGAGATTGTAAGGCGTGCTGGTATTTTCTCCATCTGTAATAACCAGGTCAGCAACCGGGATATTCTGGGAGGCTGTATAGCTGTTACCTCCTTCCTCTATGGTAAAACTTGCCACATAGGTATTTTCAGAAATAGATTGAAAATCTTGCAGGGGATACCCACCCACATTCCCGGATATCATGGTATAGGGAATTTCAGACAGGGGACTTGCAGTCAGGGTGGCCATAACCACATCACCTATTCTCATGGGCACATCGGGAATGGAAAGGCTAAGGATTTCCAGAGACGAACTGAATACCACATGAATGGTGTGGTCTGAATAAATATCATCAAACCTGTACCTGTCTAAAGGGCCCATGCTGATATTATCTACCCGCACATCCACAACTTCATTATCCCGGTCGGCTCTAAATCTAAAATCCTCATCATCTCCACCCTTTATAATCACTTCCCCTTCCGGATCGATAGTCCCTCCTGCACCGGCGCTGGCGGTGATAATATACTCCCTGTCTTCAAAATCGACAGTTATTTCATGATTTTCGGTAACGTTTTCGAACGTGTAGGAGGATACCGGTCCGATTTTTTCTCCGTCCACCTCCACTTCCTTGATCTGATGTGCCGAATCGGGAATAATTTCAAAGGTTATATTGCTGTTATTCAATACATAAACATCCCCTGAGGGATTGATGATTCCCCCGTCCTTGGCTTCAGCTTCGATAATAAAATACCAGGGATCCTGTGCATGAGCTTTAAGGCTAAACAGTGAGAAGAAGGCTGTAAACAACAGTGCAGGGAATAGAATTCTCCTACCAGGAACTGCAATGTGGGACCGGTAAAACATGTCATTAGCCTTTGAACGATACCATAAGTTACGAAAATTTCTTGGAACATACTGGTTTATTGACGAATAGATGCTTTTTTTAACAAATGAAAGAATGGGGATACACGAAGTGAAACCTTATCCTTTTTGAAGCCTTACCATGTATAGAGTATAATGATTTGCAACATACTTCCTGCAGCCGCAATCGGTGCGCTTTGTTTTAAATTTATTATCACCATCCTGATCGAGGTGGTCATTCTGCTGGGATTTTTGGGGCTCATCGTGGTTTTCAAATCTATTTACCCCGAAATTTCAATAGATAGGAAACTCATTGAGAGAATTAATTATAATTTTAAAGATGCGACATGGAATGAGCGATCTCTAATAAACATATTCCCCATGAAAATTCTTAAGTTTCTGAGCTTCGTATTACCCATCCTCTTAATGGATTGTACTCTGAGCAGGGAGCCATCGGATCCATGCTATGTAAATACATACAATGTAGTCTGGGAAAAACCGTCCAGCGATGCATCAGGTCAGATGCCACTGGGCAACGGCGATATTGCAGCAGGTGTGTATGCCGTAGAAGATGGCGACCTGTACCTGTTGCTGTCAAAAAATGACGCCTATACGCGGCACGGAGATTTATTCAAGACTGGAAGGGTGCGGATATCTCTGTCGCCTAACCCTTTTGGCAGGGGCAAACCTTTCCGGCAGGTACTGGACCTGGAAACCGGTTCTGTAACCATTGAGGCGGATGAGGTCCGCGTCCGTATCTGGGCAGATGCCAACCGTCCGGTCTATCATGTAGAGGTGGAGACAGATAAAGATATTTCAGTCACGGCAGAACCGGAATTCTGGGAGCGTTTTGAGAGCTGTGCCTTCAATAATTTTGATGTGACTCCGGGAACACAGGATCAGGTAAGCACCACTCCCGCTCAGGATGTAAGGCTGGAACACAAGGGAAATATTTTGTGGTATTATGCCGTGGGTGACCATAGTGATTTTGATGCTGATATGAGCTATTACCAGGTGGAGGATAAAGCAGAAAATTTCCACGATCCCTATCGTTACAATACCTTCGGAAACCTGATGGAGAGCCCCGATCTGGAGCTGGAGAACGGTGCACTGTCCGGCAAAGGAAAACGTTTTGACCTCCGTATCCATTCCCTTACAAAACAAACTTCTGACATATCAGATTGGATTGCTACCCTGGAAGGGCAGGCCTCGGTACCAGTTGATATTGAAAAAGACTGGAAGGCACATCGCCTCTGGTGGTCTGATTTCTGGGACAGAAGCTGGATTACGGTATCCGATAACACCTTGCCAGAATCGGAAAGGGAAAAGTTCATTCATGAAGGTTATATCACCACCCGCAAGGATAGTGATGGTGGCGCGCTGGTTGCGCAGAGTTACAATGTATTCAGATATATGATGGCCTGTCAGAGCAGGGGAAGGGTGCAAGCCAAGTTTAATGGCGGATTGTTTACCCAGCCCTTAAAATGTACGGATGAGGACAAATGGAACAAAGTGGTAAGCCCACAGGCGGATGGCACCTACCTGAGCCACGAAGACGACCGGGACTGGGGCAGGCGTTTTACTTATCAGAACCAGCGATTGCTCTACTGGCCTCTGATTATGAGCGGAGATTTTGATCTGATGAATCCTTTCTTTGATTATTATTTTAATCTGCTTCCGGTACGTAAGGCCATTACAAAGGCATGGTTCGGACATGAAGGAGCTTATTACAGGGAGAATATTGAGCCTACCGGGGGAGAACGTGACTGTGGCCGCGACGGCAAACCCCCGAAGACCAAACCAGGTGAAAACAAGGGTGATGGATATTATCACAGTTACTACTTTACTTCCGGACTGGAAACCGCGGCGATGATGATTGACTATGTGAATTTTACCGGGGATAAAAAATTCAGGGATGATATGCTGGTGCCCTTTGCGAGAGAGGTTTTGAAGTTTTTTGATCAGCATTATTTACGAGATGAAAATGGAAAGATCCGTTTGGATCCGGCCATGGTACTGGAAACCTGGTGGATTGCCATAAATCCCGCCCCGGATGTAGCCGGACTGTTGTACTGTCTGGACGGGCTGATACAGATGGGGGCAGGAAGCGATGAGGACCGCGATGAATGGCAAAGGTTTATCAGCGAGGTGCCGCAGGTAAGCCTTCATGAAATAAATGGCAGTGAGGCCATAGCTCCGGCAGAAGTCTTCGAGAAAAAACAAAACGCAGAGAACGGGGAACTGTACCCGGTATTCCCTTTCCGCTTATTCGGACTTGGCCATGGAACCGAAGATATCGTGCTGGTGACCATGGATAACCGGACTTCCAAAAACAGCTTTGATTACAAATGCTGGACCCAGGATCAGATTCACTGGGCTTATGCTGGAAATGCAAAAGAAGCACAGGACGGCCTGATACATCGTTTTCGTCATGCATCCACACAGTGCCGCTTCCCGATCTACGGAAGCCAGGGGCCGGATTCATGCCCCGATTTTGACCATTTTGGCTCGGGAAGCACTGCTCTTCAGAGAATGCTGGTACAGGAAGTGGATGGAAAAATACTGCTGCTTCCGGCCTGGCCCGCCAGCTGGGATACCCGTTTTAAATTGCACCTGCCGCAGCAAACAGTCATAAGCGGTGAAGTAAAAGACGGAAAATTACTGGAATGGTCCATCGAACCTGCTTCCCGTGAAGATGACGTAATGGTTTATCAGCCTCAATAGGTAAAGCACAAAGGCTTGCTTCAAGGCTGGAGGGTATCAATACGCACTGCCGGCCTGAATAAGTCTGTTTCCTTTCTCTTCAGTATATAATGCGTAGTTAAACACTGCATTCGTTCCGTATGCCCCGAATTCACCTTCTTTGTTCATAGCGATGAAATAGATGGGCTGGTTCCTGGCATCAGGCACTTTCTTCAGGGCCCTTTGCACTGTCTCTTCACATGCTTCCTGGGGGGAATAGCCGTGCCTCATGTTTTCCACGATGGAATGTGAGCCCAGGATTTTCATAATGACCTCTCCGACACCGGTTGCCCCGGCAGCCCCGATCTCGTTATCCACATACAAGCCCGCTCCGATGATCGGAGAGTCGCCCACACGACCATGATACTTAAAGGCCATACCACTGGTGGTGCACGCACCTGAAAGATCGCCTTGTTTATCGATGGCAAGCATGCTGATCGTATCGTGGTTATGCAGATCCACCGGCATATTCGTGTTACTTTTTTTCCAATCTTCCCAGCTCTGTCTGGAGAAATCCGTGAGGAGTTCTTCCTTTTCAAATCCCTTTGCCAATGCAAATTGCAGGGCTCCCTCTCCGGAAAGCATCACATGTGGTGTATTCTCCATCACCAGTCTTGCCACTGAAACGGGTGTCTTTATATGCTGAAGGAAAGTCACGGATCCAGCATCACCCTGTTCGTCCATAATACAGGCATCCAGTGTTACAATCCCGTCCCTGTCGGGGTATCCTCCATAGCCAACTGAGGTGACTTCCGGATCCAGTTCGGCAACATTGACTCCCTTTTCCACTGCATCGAGTGCCCGCCCACCCTGAGTCAGCACATCCCATGCTGCCTCATTTGCTGCCATACCATGCTGCCATGTGGAGATGACCCTGGGTCTGCTACCCCGGGAGCTGGAAGACGCCTGGGGATATACTTTCATGTTAGGCATGAATGATAACCCGCTGATGGCCATGACAGATCGATTGATAAATGCTTTTCGGTTCATGTTATTAGGATATGGGTGATATTCAAAATTAACATTTTAAATTTCTCTATGGGCTTTCTACTTTTAGACAGATAGCACCAGGGCATTTGGATGCACAAACTGTCTCAATGCGACTGGAATCTCTTCTATATCAGAAACCTGTAGTTAGCCGATATGAGAAGTGATTTGCGATCTCCTATGATTCCGCCTTCTGACCTCAGCATCCATTGCTTGTTCAGATGGAATTGAACGCTTACAATGCCATTCCACTTTTGCTTCCCCTGCTCAACCACTGTATTAAATTCTATTGGATAGCTTATGTTTATCTCAGTTCGTGAATGGCCATATTCCAAAATTACGTCGGCATTCAGATAGGGGAATATATACGGATCAGGGCGTACATTTATGGTATAGGAGGTATTTGTATTTTGACCTGACTTTTTTATTCGAGTATTGTGCACTTGATTGATGGCAAGTGGCAAAAAAATTAATACATACTTATGTAATGATTTGATGTTAAATCATTTAGCCTGCGTTATCATAGGCTGACTTGATCCAGTCCAGCACTTCCTTATCGATGTCGCCGATTTCAGCGATCTTGATTTTGTGCGAACACATCGAATTCGGTTTTTCTGCTTCCAGTTTTCCTTCTGGTTCCTGCCCTTTAAGATTTATTCCGATCTCATATCTGGTTTTCGTTGCAGCTTGCAAAGTCGCAAATTGTTTCTTTCTCCTGAGGCTTACGTAAGCATTTTTCGGTGCAATTTCAATATCACTACCGAGACTGTTTATTTCCGAAATAAGTTTGTCGTAGACAGGTTTAAAATGCTCTTTGCCTTGATATTGCCTGGTAATTAAATCATCTTGATTGTCTGCTGAACCTGAATCAGAACCTCTTGATTTGTGTGCAATAAAGTTTGCATAACCATGTGTTAAACCATGCTTGTCTTTAAGAAACTGTATAATTTCCCCATGTTTTAAAAAGCTTTCTATTCGGACAATGGTAATCCATTGCTCAAGTGTTTTACCTGTATTCTTCGACAGGTTTTCAATCATTGATTGAGTTGCTTTATCCATAATTAATCTTTTATCTATACAAATAACAGCCTTATGAAATTTTTGTTGGATTTTCAATTGAACCTCTATTGAATTGGAAAAAAAACGAAGCATATACCACCTAGCGCCGGATCACAGCATCTAATGTAAAACTCATAAACCGATTATTCTTCTGCAGAAAGGAGAAATTGAATAGGCCATTACCTCTGCTTTAAGGCTTAATTGCCGGAATGAGATTTATTAGGTAAACTTCAGAATACCAAAGCATTCACCTGGTCAGCCAGAATTGGCCCGATATGGTCAGAGGGTTCGTTTTTCCCAGGTATGCATTCAAAACTTTAAGATCACAAGCTTGTCTTATTGAATAGAAGCTTGTTTTATTTCACCTAAAATCTTATCGTTATGACAAATGTAGAAATAGTTAAGCAAGGCTATGCTGATTTTGCCACTGGTAACGTGGAGGCAGTTTTAGCCGTTTGGGATCCCGAAATTGAATGGCACGAATGCCCCGGTATGCCTTTTGTGAAAGGCGATGGAACTTACATAGGGCATGAGGCAGTAATGACAAATGTTATCATGAATCTCCCGGTTTTTTTCGATGGATTCAATATTGAAGTAAATGAAATATTTGGAGCAGATGATAAAGTGGTAATGGTTGGATATTACCGCGGTATAAATAAAGCAACAGGTAATCCTTTTAAGGCCAATGCAACCCATGTGTGGACAGCAAAAAACGGAAAGATGACCCATTTCTTTCAGGCTGTAGATACTGTTACTATCATCAGTTAAAAAATACTGTTATGAAATCCACAGTTTCTTTCTTGCTCTGATCATTTTACCCGGGTTTTGTTTGAAACTAAATGAAAACTACAAGCACCTAAAATATGCTCATGTGTCTTGATTATAGCCTAATCCCTAAACCCAAAATCATGAAGAAATTACCATTGCTTTTAGCTGCGGTGTTCTGCTTGGTGGTTAGCTGCCAGGACACCCAAACCAAGGATGAATTGGCCAATTTTAAACAGGCTGAAACATTAAAGGCTACTAATATTGAGTTGGCCAAAAAGTTCTACAGGCACCTTGACGCCGTTCAACTGGATTCAATGAAAGCACTATGTGCTCCCGATATTCAAATCTATTACGAGTCTGGGGAACCTGCATCCTTCAGTGATATGGCACCTTTTATAGAAATGTTTTATACCTCATTCCCGGATTATAAGCATGAAATTCAAGATATAATTGCAGAGGAAGATAAAGTTGTTTTCAGGATTTCTTTTTCAGGCACATTTACAAACTCGTTTATGGAAATGAATCCAAGTGGGGAAAAGTTTAGATATAATGGTGTTCAGATATTTCAGATTTCTAATGGTAAAGTGACAAATCTCTGGATTGTGGAAGATGAATTGGGCTTGATGGTTCAACTGGGTTTAGAACTAAGACCAATCGTGGAATAGCAAAAACGAATGCATTTTTTTAAATGACTTAAGATGCAGATATAGCAAATTGTCATGCTTGCATTAAAATTTTAACCAATGACTCCGGTGATTAATAATACAGAATTTGGATTCATAACAGTTGATGAGGAAAGATATGATCATGACATTATTATTAACCTTGATGGAAAAGTCAGGAAGCGAAAAAAGAAACTTTCGAAGATAGTCTACGGTACATCACATACGATCTCCCTGGACGAGATCACATACACTTATCAGGAAAAGTCACAAGGCATTGTTATTGGAAGCGGTCAGTATGGAGTAGCCAAACTATCAAATGAAGCCAGTGAATTTCTTAATAATAAACACTGCAAGATATTGCTAATACCCACGCCGGATGCAATACAGGAATGGAATAAAACCGAGGGGAGATGGATCGGATTATTTCATATCACTTGTTAAAAGAGTTGATATTTTATACCATGACCTCGCATTTTGCTCAGGATGAGTGCTAAGATTACCCGGTATCTGATTTTCTAAAAGTTCTTATTCCAGGAACACACCCAGCTGAAAATTCCGGACAGACCGAGCACACTTGGTCGGCTCTCAGAGAGCAGACAATTTCTAAATCCAATGAAAATTCATATTGCCCGGACATGAGGTGTTCCCAAGCACTGGAGTCTACAATACTGATCCAGGCCCCGGTGATTTTTGGCTTCGATGACGATACACATGATACATTCAGGCAAACTATAAAATTCCTAAAAAAGAATCGTATCAGTATGGCCTCTATCAATATCAAGGCTAAGACATCCTTCAGTAAACTATTTAGTATCGCAGTTAGGATCATGGGAAATTTACGGATGCCCATTTATTACATTGCAGCTAACATGGGCTACAGAAAAATTGCCATAGCAGAGAATAGAATAATGCGAAGATCTGAATCCCTTCAGCTACCGGATAGCAGTATTCCTGCAGATCGGCAATAAATGCCCAGAAGGCCAGCAAACCATCTCTTATTGCACGGTATTTGAAAGAAACTACTCAATGTAAAACCAATATCATCAATGCATCTGGGCGGTCAATTGAAATTCATGAAATGAATGATGTAGAAAACATGGATTAATGTATTCATATAATTGACCCGAGATCTTCTATTCACTAAATTGCATAGTAACCCTAAGCCTGAATTGTTATGAAAAGAGTTTCACTTCTCCTTCTAATGCCCGGTTTACTTGCTATTTGTACCGGGTGTGAGGAAAAAGAACCAGAGAATGCAAACAAAGCACCAAGCGCCAATCTTACGGCTTTGCCGCTTGAGGGCGATGCCCCGCTGGTCGTTGCTTTTGATGCGGGATTGTCAAGTGATCCTGAAGAAGGAGTACTAAGCTATCTCTGGGATTTCGGAGATGGATCAGGCTCAAACGATGTTGCTCCCTCCCATACTTACAATGAAGAGGGTTCTTTTATCGCCAAACTTACGGTCACCGATCCGGAAGGTATGTCTGACTCAGATCAGGCCAGTATACGTGTGAACGAGCCTCCGCCACAGCCGGACTTGTTTCCCATGACAAAAAACGCACAATGGGTCTATTTTGTGAAATCTACTGATACCCAAAATGGAGTTGAAAGCGATTATGATGAGGGCTACACTTACCTAACCGTTAAAGAGCTGGACCTTGATGTGGACGGTGTGGACTATATGACACTCCGGGTCACGGGCAAGAAATACTACACCGGTAACTCCCTGGGAGATTTCATCTTCCTGGCTCATACAGCAGGGAAGGACCTTCGGGTGAAACACTATATGGAGCAGGATTATCAATATATGATTGATCTCAGTCAGTCTTCCTGGACATACTTTGCTATGTTCTTCACACGCCGTATAAATGAACCGGTGTATCTTTCATCTGCAAGCGTAAGAATCGACCTGGGAACATTCGAAGCCTTCCACGTGTATTATCAAAAGAAAAATTTCGATGATAATTATGCTTCTGAACATTACGATATCAAACATGAAGAGTTTCTGAATCCGGAAATCGGGCTCCTGGGAAGGATCACTTCTCGCTATGTCAATTACCGGGATTGTTTTACCTGTCCGGTTTACGGAGGGAGCGGTGAAATAGAACTGGTAGGCTATTACATTCCGCAGCCGGATGGCTCCGTTCTCGAGGATGGATACGGATACAATCCTCAAAATCCCTATGGCGGGGATCAGGGAATCCTGACTATCGGAGCAACCGGAGATATTGGTAATACTGAAGTAGAAATAGATGGTGAATACGTGGGAACTATTTCCAACTACTGGCCGGATGGACTCGAGTGTGATCGGCCCCTGGCATTGAATGTATCCCGTTCAGACGGGTCTTATTTGCTGACGGCCGAATCAAACCTGGGGTATTACTGGGAGGGAACCATAACGTTTAACCAGGGAATATGCGACACGGTGGAGCTTCTGCTAAGCAAGAAGGGCAGCAGTAGCTCCCAGGTGGTCCGCCTTGCTCAACGCTCATCAGAGGGGAGTGCTCAATAATGGCTCTTTTTTCTTCAGCTGCCTCAACTGGCAAATAGGTGGGATCAAATATATTTTTTTGAAGCCTATTCCCTGCTAACCCTTTCCAGGTTGGTCTTGTACACCGGGAGATTGGCATCGCCGTTTTTTTCACCCAGGATGACCGCCTTCTCATAGTTTTTTGCAGCCTTTTCCTTATCCCCATGGTTTTCATAGGCTTCACCCAGACTATCATAGACATTGGCCGATTCGGGGTAGCGCTCCACATTAGTCTTAAATGCAGAAATGGCA
>CAYWGP010000038.1:0-18045 GCA_964458155.1 uncultured Bacteroides sp. | reverse complement strand
TCCCTTTCGGGATAACTGATCTTCAATCAGTTGGGTTGCCCCATTCGGAAATCTACGACTTAAAGATTATTTGCATCTAATCGTAGCTTATCGCAGCTTGTCACGTCCTTCATCGCCTCTGAGAGCCTAGGCATCCACCATACGCTCTTACTTACTTTTTTCAAATACGGTTATTTAAAAAATCTTCTTTCCAATATGTCAAAGAACCTCGACCAAATTTTTCAGGTCGGTTTCTCATATGAGAATGAGAAACTTTGTGGAGAATATCGGAGTCGAACCGATGACCTCCTGCGTGCAAGGCAGGCGCTCTAGCCAACTGAGCTAATCCCCCGCATTTTAAGTAGTCCCGCCCAGACTTGAACTGGGGACCTCTACATTATCAGTGTAGCGCTCTAACCACCTGAGCTACGGGACTGTTATTTCCCACTCAGTATCCCGTCATCCCGGATGTTACATGCCTGCAACACACTGAGCATCGGGATATTCCAGTTAAAACGTTAAAATGCGTTTAAAAAGGATATATAAATAATGAAGTAAGATAGGAAAGAAGTCATCGTAAAGAACCTCTCTAGAAAGGAGGTGTTCCAGCCGCACCTTCCGGTACGGCTACCTTGTTACGACTTAGCCCCAGTTACTAGTTTTACCCTAGGCCGCTCCTTACGGTTACGGACTTCAGGTACCCCCAGCTTCCATGGCTTGACGGGCGGTGTGTACAAGGCCCGGGAACGTATTCACCGCGCCATGGCTGATGCGCGATTACTAGCGAATCCAGCTTCACGAAGTCGAGTTGCAGACTTCGATCCGAACTGAGATCGGTTTTAGAGATTAGCATCCTGTCACCAGGTAGCTGCCCTTTGTACCGACCATTGTAACACGTGTGTAGCCCTGGACATAAGGGCCGTGCTGACTTGACGTCATCCCCACCTTCCTCTCGGTTTACACCGGCAGTTTCATTAGAGTCCCCGGCATTATCCGCTGGCAACTAATGATGAGGGTTGCGCTCGTTATGGGACTTAACCCGACACCTCACGGCACGAGCTGACGACAGCCATGCAGCACCTTGCAAAGCGTCCTAAGAAAGATCAGTTTCCCGATCCGTCGTTTTACATTTAAGCCCAGGTAAGGTTCCTCGCGTATCATCGAATTAAACCACATGTTCCTCCGCTTGTGCGGGCCCCCGTCAATTCCTTTGAGTTTCACTCTTGCGAGCGTACTCCCCAGGTGGATCACTTAATGCTTTCGCTCAGTCGCTGACGATGTATTGCCAACAACGAGTGATCATCGTTTACGGCGTGGACTACCAGGGTATCTAATCCTGTTCGCTCCCCACGCTTTCGTACCTCAGCGTCAATCATAGCTTAGTAAGCTGCCTTCGCAATCGGTGTTCTGTGTAATATCTAAGCATTTCACCGCTACATTACACATTCCGCCTACCTCAACTATATTCAAGAAAACCAGTATCAATAACAGTTCTACAGTTAAGCTGCAGGATTTCACTACTGACTTAATTTTCCGCCTACGTACCCTTTAAACCCAATAAATCCGGATAACGCTTGCATCCTCCGTATTACCGCGGCTGCTGGCACGGAGTTAGCCGATGCTTATTCGTACAGTACCGTCAAGCTTCTACACGTAGAAGTGTTTCTTCCTGTACAAAAGAAGTTTACAACGCATAGCGCTGTCATCCTTCACGCGGCATGGCTGGTTCAGGCTTGCGCCCATTGACCAATATTCCTCACTGCTGCCTCCCGTAGGAGTCTGGTCCGTGTCTCAGTACCAGTGTGGGGGACCATCCTCTCAGACCCCCTAAACATCGTAGTCTTGGTGAGCCGTTACCTCACCAACAAACTAATGTTACGCATGTCCATCTTTAACCGCCGGAGCTTTAACTATAAAAAGATGCCAGATCATAGTATTATGGAGTATTAATCCGAATTTCTTCGGGCTATTCTCCAGTTAAAGGTAGGTTACAAACGCGATACTCACCCGTGCGCCGGTCGTCGCCTGTCCGAAGACATCGTTACCCCTCGACTTGCATGTGTTAGGCCTGCCGCTAGCGTTCATCCTGAGCCAGGATCAAACTCTTCATTGTAAAAGAATATTAATATGCTCAAGGATTCTTCACTCCTGAAAATTCATTTGGAATTTTAGGTGACTTCTTTACCTATTTCTTACTTCAATATTTTCAAAGAACTTTGTTCCGTTTCACTTTCGTTTTTGCGGATTGCAAAGATAATAACATTATCCGAATCCTCAAAAAACCTTCTTCACAATTTACTCACTTTGTTCGTGAGCTCAGTTCAACCTTTTTTAGAACAAGTGCTTGTCAAAAGCGGATGCAAAGATAAGCGCTTTAAATTTGATTCTCCAAATCTTTCTTTGATTTTTTTAATAAAAAATTCTATTTGACTGGTAATCAGATGTGCGCAGTATGCTTTTGAAAGAACTCCGCTTCTCGAAGCGGGCTGCAAATATACGGTTTAACTTTTAGCTGCCTAATAAAAACTTCGAAAAATGGTGTAATTTTGTTTCTTAGCGTATTGCCATATGAGTGAAAAGCTGGTCATCGTACCCACATATAATGAAATTGAGAATATCGACAGGATTGTGGAAGTGGTCCTGGGGCTTCCTGTTAAGGTTCATCTTCTGATTGTGGACGACAACTCTCCTGATGGAACCGGCCAACGTATCAAGGAGCTTCAATCGGAGCACAGCAACTCTCTTCACCTCCTGGAACGAAGCGGGAAACTGGGATTGGGAACCGCCTATATCAAAGGATTTTTCTGGGCCCTGGACCGGGGGTATAAATATATATGTGAAATGGATGCCGATTTTTCTCACGATCCCCACGACCTCCCCAGGCTTTTCGATGCCTGCGAAAATGCATCGGCCGATATAGCCATTGGCTCCAGGTATATTTCGGGTGTAAATGTTGTGAATTGGCCCATGAGCAGGGTCCTGATCTCCTACTTTGCTTCGGTCTATGTGAGGATGATTACCGGCATGAAAGTACGCGATGCAACCGCTGGCTTTGTCTGCTACCGCAGGAATGTATTGGAAGTGATCAAACTGGATCATATAAAATTCAAAGGATATGCTTTCCAGATTGAGATGAAATTCAAGGCCTGGAAATATGGCTTCAATATCGCAGAGTTACCCATTATTTTCACAGACCGAAAAGAAGGAACCTCTAAAATGTCGGGCAGAATTGTAAGTGAAGCCATATTTGGAGTAATAGGATTAAAGCTGTCCAGTTTATTTAAAAGCTATAAAAGAGCATAGGCATGAATAACTACCTGATTAAGAATGCCAGGATTGTAAACAAGGGTCTTATAAGCAAAGGTTTTGTGCTCATAAGGGGAGGGATTATTCGTGCTGTTGGGACAGGGGAACCCGGTGCCGAGCAGGAGCTGGCAGAGGTAGTTGATGCCGGTGGAAAGTACTTGCTGCCAGGAATTATTGATGACCAGGTTCATTTCAGGGAACCTGGACTGACCCATAAGGGGGAAATCGCCACCGAATCGAAGGCTGCGGTGGCCGGAGGGATCACTTCCTATATGGAGATGCCCAATACTAAACCACAGGCCACCAGCATTGCAGAACTGGAAAAGAAATATGAACGGGCCAGGGAAGTTTCGATGGCCAACTACTCTTTCTACCTGGGAGCCACAAACGATAATCTGGAAGAGATAAAAAAGCTTGATCCAACCAGGATCTGCGGAGTGAAAGTATTTATGGGTTCTTCCACCGGGAACATGCTGGTGGATGACAGGAAATCCCTTGAGCGTATATTTGCCGGATCACCTGCACTCATTGCCACCCACTGTGAAGATGAGGCCACCATCATAAGTAATACCGTTAAGGCACGGGAAGAATTTGGTGAAGACGTCCCGGTAAATCAGCATGCCCTGATCCGTAGCGAGGAAGCATGCTATTTATCAAGCTCACTGGCCGTGGAACTTGCAAAAAAACACAATGCCCGCCTGCATGTTCTGCATATCTCAACTGCAAGAGAGCTGGAGTTATTTCAGCAGGGTACAGATTTTAGAAAGAAGCGGATCACCTCGGAAGTCTGCATCCATCACCTCTGGTTCAATGAAGAAGATTATGAACGTAAGGGCACCCTGATTAAATGGAATCCTTCCATTAAGACTCTGCATGACCGCGATTCCTTGCTTGCTGCCGTTCTGAATGATAAGCTGGATGTGATTGCCACTGACCATGCACCTCACACCATTGAGGAAAAGCAGAGCAAGTATTTCGAGTCACCTTCCGGCGGTCCCATGGTTCAGCATGCACTGACAGCTATGCTTGAACTGGTTCACCTGGGGAAAATCAGCATAGAGAAGGTAGTGGAAAAGATGTGTCATGCCCCTGCCAGACTGTTTGGAATAAAGGACCGTGGTTTTATTGAACCCGGGTTAAAAGCCGACCTGGTGCTGGTGGATATGGATCAGGAATGGACCGTGGCACATAAAAACATTCATTACAAATGTGGCTGGTCGCCCCTCGAAGGTGAAACATTCCATTCAAAAGTGAGCCACACCTGGGTAAACGGACAGCTGGCCTATAAGGAAGGTCTCTTTAATGAAATGGTCCGGGGCGAAAGGCTCGAATTTGAAAATAACCAATAAGCAACTCACATGGACAAGAGAATTTATCAATTATCAAAGTTTCCCCTGATTACGGGACTTTCATTGATTGTTGCGCTTATCCTGATCCTGACCGGCTGTAAGTCAGGAAAAACGGCCGACGAGACCGAAAAGAAGAATCCCAAGTGCAAGGTTGAGAAATCCTTCTTTGGCCTGATGCCGGAGGGGGATTCAGTCATGCTCTATACCCTATCAAATGAAAAGGATATCACTGTTAGCATCACCAATTACGGAGGGATAATTACCGGAATCCATACTCCTGACAAGAATGGGAAAACAACAAATATTACCCTTGGCTTTGATAATCTGGAACAGTACCTGGCGGGACATCCGTACTTTGGAGCCCTGGTGGGCAGATATGGCAACCGTATTGCCGGTGCTCAGTTCGCTCTGGATGGAGAGACCTATACACTGGCTGTCAATAACGGGAATAATGCCCTTCATGGAGGATTAGTGGGTTTTGATAAGAAACTCTGGGGAGCCGAGGTAATTGGATGTGATGAGCGTTCCGTACTTAAACTTACTTATATGAGTCCTGATGGCGAGGAAGGTTATCCCGGGAACCTGAATGTTACTGTAATATACGAGTTGCTTATGGACCAGCTTTTTATCACCTATGAAGCTGAAACAGATAAAGCCACCGTGCTTAACCTGACCAACCACACCTACTTCAACCTGGCAGGTGAAGGAAGCATCACGGACCATATACTATATATTAATGCGTCGAAATTTACTCCCGTGAATGAGGAGCTGATCCCTACCGGAGAACTGACAAATGTGGAAGGGACTCCCTTCGACTTCCGGAAACCAAAGGTAATCGGGGAGCGTTTTGATGAGCTTGAAGGCGAACCACTGGGCTATGATCACAACTTTGTTCTGGACGGGCCTGCGGGTGAAAAGAAGCTGGCTGCCAAGGTGATGGACCCAAAGACAGGGCGCTTTGTGGAGGTAAGTACCACCGAACCCGGGGTGCAGTTCTATACAGGGAATTTCCTGGATGGAACTCTGTCATCAGGGAAAACCACCTTCGATCAGCATTCGGGATTTTGCCTGGAGACCCAGCATTTTCCAGACTCGCCCAACCAGCCGGATTTCCCGGGCACCGTCCTGCGTCCGGGAGAGGTCTTTGTCTCCCAGACCATCTTCAGGTTCGGAGTGGAGGAGTAAGCGGATGATCTGTCAGGTCTGTATTATTTGTATAAGATTCGGAAGGAGTACATTATAAACATATAGACAAGTTTTCCATGAACCCTGTACACAATATAAAATGTCTTCTATTTCTGATTGGCATTTGTATTGTTGCATTACAAAGCCTTTCTTCTCAGGATTTGCATAATACCATTCCGGAAAACGGATATTCCTCTGATTTTGAATTTGAGAAATATGACACCAAAGACGGTCTTAGTTCGAATGTGGCCTATGCCCTTATCGAAGACAAACGAGGTTTTATCTGGATCGGTACCCAGGATGGACTGAACAGGTTTGATGGATATAATTTTAAGATCTATGGGGTTGGTCCAGAAGGTGGAAAATACATCAGCCATTCCGGGATTAAAACAATTTTTGAGGATAGTCAGGGATACATCTGGATAGGAACAGAAGGAGGGGGATTGAACTGTTATGATCCCGAAACAGAAATGTTCTGGAATTTTTTCCATGAGCCAAATGACGAAAGCAGCCTGTCCTCCAATCATATTACTGCCATAGCTGAGGATAAGCAAAATGTGCTGTGGATAGGCACTTCTGAAGGATTGAATCGAATGAGTATTATATTGGATGCCGATCCGAAGGAACAATACAGTAAACCTTTTACCTGCAGATTCAGGCGATTCTCTTCCCAAAAATCCGATCCGAGGAGTCTTAGTGACAACCGGGTCTCCTGCCTGCTGGTCGATGATTATGATAATCTATGGATTGGCACTTCCACCAATGGAATTAATGTCTTAAAAAAGGATGAAAAGGATAAGGACCTAGCCGCCATGGTTCAAATAAATACTGAAAAGCGCTTTGGACTCAGCCTGACAAATAACAGTATCAATTCATTATTTGAGGACCAATGGGGGGCTCTCTGGGTTGCCACCGCTCGAGGGATTACCAGGTTATCAGAAAGAGACTCGGATGGATTTCCTTCGAAATCCCGCCATATCCTGATCTCACCTGAACAATTATCAAATGTTGCTGCCAATGCGGTGTATGACCTGGAGCAGGATTTAATGGGAAACCTCTGGATCGCCACAATGGGAGGAGGACTAAGTGTGATTTCAAATCCACAATTGAATGGGGAGTCGGACATTGTTATTAGTAGTTTTATTCACAATGTTCAGAATCCGAAAAGCATAAGTGCTAATGCCTTAAACTCACTTGCCATCACTAGATCAGGAGACCTGTGGTTCGCTACCAACAACAGGGGAATTGGTCAGGTAAAAACCCGGGAAAAAAAGTTCCATACATATCGTTACAATCCAAACAATCCAAACAGCCTCAGCAACAATGTTGTTAAGACGATCATTGAAGACATGTCTGAGAATCTGTGGATCGGTACCTGGGGAGGAGGCCTGACAAAGTATTCCCCTTCATCATCCCAATTTAAGACATACATCCCGGACCAGGACAGGCCCAACTGGTTGGGCAGCGACATCATACAAGTCATTATAAAGGATAAAACCGGCATGCTCTGGATAGGGACACAGGGCATGGGCTTGTATCAGTTCAATCCGGAAACAGAGGAGTTTATTAAGAAACCCTGGCCGACTGCATCAGGTTCGCAGATTTTTTCAAATGATATATGGAGCATGTATCCAGGCCGTTCGGGTGAAATAATCTGGATCGGAACTTACGAAGGACTAAATATGTATGATATCACAACGGGCCAGGTCACTCGTTTTGTGAATGATCCGGAAAATGAGCAATCGATCTCTTTTAATGAGATCCGGTCACTGTATGAAGATAGTGAAGAAAACCTGTGGATTGGCACCGGTGGTGGAGGCCTCGATCGGCTGGATATAAAAACACAAAAGTTTTATCATTACAGGCACGATCCGGCTGACTCAGCCAGTTTAAGCAACAACAGCATCTATTCAATATTTGAAGACCGGTCCGGAAATCTATGGATAGGAACTTTGGGAGGCGGTTTGAACATGATCGACCAGAATAATAAGTACGCTGAAAATCCATCTTTTAGCCACTATCGCAAGAATGAAGGCCTTGCCAATGACGTTGTAAAAGGAATTCTGGAGGATGATAGTGGGAATCTGTGGATAAGCACTACCAACGGACTTTCAAAACTAGATTTAGTTACTAATACTTTTGTTAATTATTCCGAAAGTGATGGATTGCAAAGCAATGTTTTCAACCTGGGGGCCTGCTTTAAAACCAGTCATGGAGAATTAATATTTGGCGGAGTGAACGGATTCACCATGTTTTCACCCGATGAGATTACAGAGGATACCATTCCTCCATCCGTAATTCTAACTGACCTGAAAATATCCAATAACTCAGTTGCTGTCGGTGAAAAATTCCGAAAGAAAGTGGTTTTACATAAGTCCATTTCAAGGACTGAAAAAATTGAACTCTCTCATACATTAAAGGTCATCTCATTTGAGTTCTCCTCTCTGGTCTTTACAAATCAGGAAAAGATCAAGTATGCTTACAGGCTTGTAGGATTGCACAGGCAATGGATCGAGACTGACTTCAGAGGCAGGTCCACTACATACTCCAATCTGAAACCAGGTAAATATGAATTCCAGGTAGTTGCTTCTAACAGCACTGGCTTTTTTACATATGAAGATCCCACATCAATATCAATGCATATTCGTCCAGCCATTTACAAAACCAGAGTGGCATTGCTCATATACATTTCTCTGATCTTGCTTGGCATTATTTATGCCCGTCGAATTGCCAGAAACAGGATGCGCTTGAAAATGGAGATTGAAAAAGAGCGGACTGAGTACCAGAGAAGAATGGAAGTAGATCAAATGAAGCTAAGGTTCTTTACAAATATTTCCCACGAGTTCAGAACCCCTTTGACCCTATTGTACGGACCCTTGCAAAAACTTATGCATAATCCGTCTCCGGCAGATTGCCAAAAACAGATCGGAATCATGGAAAAAAGTGTGAACCGAATGCTGAGGCTGGTAAACCAGTTGCTGGATTTCAGAAAGATGGAGCACGGGGCCCTGGAATTTATGGCCATCGAAGGCAATTTGGCCATGACAATAAAGGATGTGATTTCTATGTTTGAGGAGGTTGCTTCACAGAAAGGGATCAAATATCAATTTACAATTACTGAAGAGAAAATAGTAAGCTGGTATGACCCGGACAAAATTGAAAAGATCTTAATAAATCTGCTATCCAATGCCTTTAAATTTACTTCCCCTGGCGACAGTATTTCGGTCAAAGTGAATCAGATCAATAGTGGCACGCATTCTGTGCTGGCTGAATTGATTGCATTAGAAGATGAAGCCGGTAGACCTGAAGATTATATTGAGATCAGTGTTTCAGATTCTGGTAAAGGAATTTCAAAGAAAGACCTTGGGCTGATTTTTGAAAGGTTTTATAGGGTTGAGGATTCAGATCAGCCAGATCAGGGAGGTGCAGGTATCGGATTAGCTATGGTCAAAAAACTTGTGGAAATGCACCATGGTAAGATCCGGGTTGAGAGCAAATTATCAAAAGGCAGTACGTTCAGCGTTTTTATACCATTTGGGAAGGAATACCTCTCCCCTGTCGAAGTGGACGAAGCAGCCAGGCATCCCTCAGCAAAGAAATTACCATCGCTCCAGGATATTGTAATTGTGGATAATGAATCCCCGGCAAATGAAGTTGACCAGGATTTAGATAATGATACTGATTCCGTAAGCAGAGTGCAGTTGCCCTTATTGTTGATAGTGGAGGATGACTTCGACCTTCTTGATTTCTTGAAAGACAGCCTGAAGTTGAAATACCGTATCCATACTGCAGGAGATGGCCGCCAGGCCCTTAAATCAATCATTACAAATCATCCTGAGGTGGTTATTTCAGATATCATGATGCCCATAATGGATGGAGTTGAGCTAATAAGGGAAATAAAGACCGATATCCGGATCAGTCACATTCCGGTTATTCTTTTAACCTCAAAGAGTGCATTGGAGCACAGACTTGAGGGGCTTGAATCGGGGGCTGACGCTTATATATCAAAACCCTTCCATCTCGATGCACTGGTAGCACAGATCGAAAACCTACTAAATTCAAGGAAACTGCTACGTAAGAAGATTCTCAGTGAAGTCAACATTCAACCTGAGAAAATTACAGTAAAATCAATTGACCAGAAATACCTCGAAAAGGCCATTTACATTGTGGAAACCTTCATCGCTGATGATACATTTACTGTTGAGCAGTTTGCAAAGGAGATGTTTGAGAGTCGGGTTCAGCTATATCGCAAATTAAAGGGACTGACCGGTTTATCGCCCAATGAGTTTGTCCGAAATATTCGTATAAAAAGAGCTGCAGAAATACTTGTTCAAGAAGGAATAACAGTTGGCGAGGTCATGTATAAAGTTGGATTCTCAAACAGGTCATATTTTAACCGTTCCTTCCGACAGGTTTACGATACTTCTCCCCTCAAATATCAGCAATCCCAAAGGGTATAAGTGCATATGTATCTACTTTTGTAGCATTTCTACCTATTCTGTTGCATTTGTATCTTCATCTGAAACATTGGAGCCGTCTTTTTAAGTATTGATTCCGGTACTTTGGTAAACTGATATTTCTGTAATCACGATGATTGAGAACAAATACCGACCATAGGAAGAAGAAGAAGCATCTCTTGAAGATGAAGATCTGGGAGGTGGTACTATATATAATAGTATTGCTTTTAATCCTCCTGGTAGTGACCATAACAACCGGGTACAAACCTGGCTGATTAAAATAAAGCATTAAGGCAGAAAAGAGGTTCTAATATTTACCGTGAAAATGGCTGCAAGTAGTTGGCTCCATAGATTTGGTTTAAGGTTAGCAAGACAGGTTGGTTGCCACCTCTTCTCTGCCTTTTTTTATGAAAGTAACTAAACTCAAAATAATCTTGTTAATTGTTCAAACATTACCTAAAACTATGCTTATGAAAAAGTACAATGGTTTAGGGTTATGGTCCAGGAGAGGTCTTCTTGGAACGATCCTATTAAATTTCATTCTTCTTGCGGCAATGGCGCAGGACATTACGGTGACTGGTACGGTACTTTCTTTAGCTGAAGGACCCCTGCTAGCTGCATCTATTGTAGAAATGGGAACTACAAACGGGACAGTATCTGACACAGATGGAAATTATTCCATCACCGTGTCCGGCAGCGAATCTGTATTGGTCTTTTCTTTCATCGGTTATGAGACACAGGAAGTGGTGGTTGGTAATCAAACCAATATTAGTCCAACACTCTTGATTAGTACAACAGTCATTGATGAGATTGTGGTAACCGGATACGGGACAATGTCAAGGGCCAAGGTGACAACTTCTGTTTCAAAAGTAAATGCAGATGAACTTCAGGATATTCCAGTTACGTCAAATGCTGCAACAGCCCTGATCGGGAAAGTAGCAGGATTGACTGTTGTAGAAACAGATGGACGTCCTCAAGCATCCCCAACCATCTGGATACGAGGCGGAACCGATTTTGGACCGACCAATGATACACCGCTTTACGTAATTGACGGGGTAGTAAAAGCAGATATGGCCGATCTTAATATGGCAGACATCGAGTCATTCACTATTCTAAAAGATGCCGCATCTACTGCTATTTACGGTGCGACTGCTGCCAACGGTGTAATCCTGATCACTACCAAGACCGGAAAAGTTGGAAGGACGACGATCAATTTCAGTTACGATTACCAATGGACTTCCATTGAGCGTTACAAGCAGGATTTCCTTCCCTTTGAAGAAGAAATATACTTCCACAGGATTTCAACAGCCCGTTCAGTCAATCCGGGTTGGAGTGCTCAATATTACGGCATGCTTGGAACTTCTACTTATATTGGCACCGGAGGAGGTGAAGGAACTCGCACATCCCTTCAGTTTGCGGACCCACTCAGGGCTGGAAATGGAGGAGCGCTGCCTGATGGGTTCATTTCTATTACCGACCCGGTTTACGGTGATGAAATAGCATGGTATCCATGGGACTGGCAGGATGAGGTTTTCCAGAATGGGATGGCCAACAACTACAACCTTGATTTCAGCGGGGGAAATGAGCGCGGTACTTACTATTCTTCTGTAAACTATTATACCAATACAGGAACGGCACCCGGGACATCTTATGACAGGCTGGCTTTCACAACGAATGCCGATTATAAAATCCTGGATAATCTAAAAGCTGGGGCCAACCTGAATTTCAGCCTGATGGACGATGGAATGGGAGGATGGGACGGCAGTGGATATCGCTGGTTTGAACGAAGCGCACGCCTGCCCTCCACTATTCGTTATAAAGATGAGATTACAGGTGAATATGTGCCTGGTAACTCGGGTAAACCGAATCCTGATTACTGGTTGGATGTCAATAATATAAAGAATGTGCAAAATAAAACAACCGTGGCCACCTACCTTGAATGGGAAATCATAGATGGCCTGACTTTCAAACCATTTGTGTCAATTTACATGAATGACAGGTCCTATGGCAGGTATCAGGAGGCAAGCGCATATAATGGCCGGCGGGCATCCAATGGCTTTAATGAAAATAACACGACCACCCAGTTCGACGGAACACTTAACTACAGGAAGGAGCTAGGTGAAAATCATTATGTAGATGCATTAGCCGGAACATCCTTTATTACCAGGTACAGATATTATGTGGGAGGTAGCACCTACGGGGCAGCGACAGACTTAATATATACGATGAATGCCGGAGCGCTGGAGAATGATGATATCACTTCCGTCCTGGACGATTCCTCCGTTCAAAGCTGGTTTGGGCGTGTGAATTATACCTTCAAGGACAGGTACCTGATCACAGGAAGTATCAGATGGGATGGGGCAAGTTTGTTCACCGAAGAAAACAAATGGGCTACTTTTCCGGGTATTTCGGCAGGGTGGAACTTGCATAACGAAGAATTCTGGACAGTGGATGCCATCAGTGCTCTAAAAATTAGAGCAAGCTGGGGACAGACCGGTAAAATCAGGAACATAAATATATTTGATACCCAGGGTCAATATGCCGGAGTGCTCTATGGAGGAGATGTTGGTATTCTTAATACCCAGCTGGCCAACCTGGATCTGGTCTGGGAAACTACCACATCTTATGATATTGGATTTGACCTGGGTCTGATGGGAAATAAGATAAACCTGCTCTTCGACTACTATCATAAAGACTCGCATGACAGGTTGTATAATAAAGACCTTCCTTCGTTTACAGGATTTGCTTCCATTACAACCAATTATGGATCTTATATAAACGAGGGGGTGGAATTCGAGGTAAATGCAACCCCAATTTCTGGGAGAATCACCTGGAACATCTCCTTAAACTGGAGCTATAATAAGAGTGTTGTTGGAGAACTTCCATTTAATGGCAAGGATAAGAACCGTGACGGAGGCTGGGAGGTCTATGATGAAGCATCAGGGGAGTATACATGGGTTGGTGGATATGCAGAAGGAGAGAGACCCGATGCTATGTTAGGTCTTCCCAATGAAGGGGTATTTTCCACACAGGAAGAGGCCGATGCCTGGCACGTACTGGACACATACAACAAAGCAGCATTTCCTTACAAGATGGCTGGCGATACGAAATGGTCTGACAGGGATGGTAACGGGGTGATTGACGGTTATGACAGGCTCGTCACCGGCTATAAATTACCCAAGCACAGAGGCGGTCTGTCAAGTCTTTTAACGTACCAAGGAATTGACTTTTTCTTCTCTATGGACTGGGCCCTCGGGCATACCGTCTGGGCCTATGAAGAACTCCGTATATATGCTAACAGCCAGGGAGAGGACAGAGCTTCTCTAAACGTCCAGAACCAGTGGATGCACGAAGGTGATGTTACCACCTATCCACGTACTACCCGAGGTGATCAAAACGGACCTGGCAATACCCAGAAAACAGGTGCCTTGAATGCTTCCTACTATTATCCTGGAGATTACTTATCCATCAGAGAAATTGGGCTGGCATATAACTTTGGAGAGGGGATCACCACCAAGATCCCGGGTGTTAAAGGGATTAGACTTAATCTGGCGGCGAGAAATCTGGGTTGGCTGAAAAATGAAAATGTGAGGAATCCCGAAGAGGTTGATGGAGTGGACCGCTACATGTATCCCGTACCATTTACCATCAGTGGCGGAGTCAAACTAACTTTTTAACTGATAGAAAATTTAGAGATATGAAGAATAATAAGATATTTATAGGAATGTTTATTGCAGTCACCATGTTCCTGGTGAGCTGCGAGGAACAACTGGATAAACCTCCTGTGAGCAGTATTACCTCAGCCTCCTACTGGCAGGGTGAAAATGATGCTGCATCCTATCTCACCGGGATCTATGCTAATTACAGAAGCCTTACCAACACACATCTTTATTCTGAAAGGCGGGCCGACCTCCTGGAGAATGGTCCGCAGGCACCGCTTCTGGCAAATGAGTATAATCATACGCTGAATGTGGACGTAAACGGGCGAAACTGGAGATCCTTCTATACAGTGATCCACCACTGTAATCTTTTGCTAAGCAAAATGGACGAACTTGACATTGGGAACAATGATCTCAGGGCGCAAACCCTGGCTTT
Organism: uncultured Bacteroides sp.; assembly: GCA_964458155.1. Classification (GTDB taxonomy): domain Bacteria; phylum Bacteroidota; class Bacteroidia; order Bacteroidales. The sequence goes on along the minus strand of CAYWGP010000038.1, from coordinate 3,674 downwards.
GCGGGCATTGACCTATTTCGGGCTTATCAAGGCCTTTGGAGATGTGCCTCTGAACCTGGAGCCAACCTTGGGTGTGCCGGATGAAATGCTGCCACGAACTCCAGTATTACAGGTCATGACACAGATACAGTCTGACATTGATGATGCAGTTGGCCTCTTCAGTACAGACGCCATTGGAAACAGAAACACCATTTCCAAACCTGCTGCACTTGCTGCCCAGGCTGACATTTACATGTGGAGTGGCCGCTTTCTGGGCGGTGGGGATGCAGATATCAATGTTGCAATCAGTGCGATTAACGCCATCGAGACATCCGGGGCCGCAACACTGCTTGGCAATTATGCAGATGTGTTCCCTGTTTCCAATGAAAAGAATGAAGAGATTCTTTTTTCAACTTACTGGGAAATAGATGAGACAGGCAGCAACACTATGAACGATTTTGGAGTGAGGCAGGACTACCTTGGAGGCGTGGATAACATAGCCATCAATTATCCTGATGTACCTCACAGCGGAAATACAGGATTGAACCAGGCCTATTTTTCTGCATATCTCATCAGTCTCTATGATGAGAATCCGGGAGATGTTCGTAAAGATGCTAACACAATGGAAGTTCGAAGCGTTATAGACAGCGTCTGGAGGACTAATCTAATAGTAAAATTCATAGGTACCTGGGATGGTGTAAACCGAACATATGAAAATGACCTCATTCAGTACCGCTGGGCAGACATGCTTCTACTCAGGGCTGAAGCAAATAATTCATTGGGCGCGCGAAACGAAGGAGCTGCACTTGCTGACCTGAACCTGGTAAGAAACAGAGCAGGTATTGGTGATTACACCGGAGCATCCGATCAGGCTTCTCTTGAGGACGAGATCCTGAAGGAACGTGCCCGGGAATTGTTCATGGAGAACAAGCGGTGGGAAGATCTGATCCGTTCTGGTAAGGTAACTGAAATGCCAAGTTACAATGCACAACGTGGCGATGACATTAGGTATATCTACTGGCCCATTGATAAGGATATCATAGCCCAGAATGATCTGCTTGATCAAACACCAGGATATTAATATGAATCGCTAAAATCAATTCAAGATGAAAAAGATATTATTAATGCTAATCGGTTTTGGAATATTCTTCACTTTTTACTCCTGTGAAGATCAAGATATTCTGCCCCTGCCGGAGTATGTGGCCATCCAACCAGCAAGCTGGACCTTTGGAACCATTGCTGCCGCTAATCCTACATTTACTTTTGAGTTTAAACTCACTACGTTTGAACCTCAGAATTATTCTATTTCTGTCCTTCAAACAGATGCAAATAATTGGGTTACAGGATCCACAGAAATTCTTTCTGAAGATATTTCCGGAGAACAGCCCAATGCTACTATTTCTGGAACGCTCACTACAGCGGACGTATTTTCCAATATAGCGGTTGGAGAGACAGCCATGCTGCGCTTGACCCTAAGCTCAGCACAGGGAAACACGAATGTTGCTATTCCCTGGCAAGATGTGGAGATCACAGAATAATGCCCATAATGAGTAGTTTAGTGAAAGAAGGGATGGACATATTGTCTCTCCCTTTTTTTCCTAAAAACCCTTGTATATTCGGGGACCCCTGGTTCAATGGTCTTATATTTACCCGGTAACCTGATAATCTGAATAATCCAGTTATGACAAGCAGTTTGTTTTCAGCTATTGGAGGATTTTCCCTTCTTATGATTTCTTTTCTGCCATCATGTCAGAATAGCTCTGGTTCAAAGGAGAAGGATCTGGGTACCAGAGCTTATAATGTACTTTTCATTGCAGTTGATGACTGGAATGACCAGGTGGGCTGCATGGGTGATAAGCAGGTAATTACTCCAAATCTGGATCGACTTGCTGCCATGGGTACACTTTTCACAAATGCGCACTGCTCAGCACCCATATGCAATCCGTCGCGTGCCTCCATATATTCAGGACTTCTGCCCTCAAGCACAGGGATCTACAATAATGCACAGCCCCTGTTTGCCACTCACCCGGATATCGTATCACTTCCCAGGCACTTCAGGAAGAACGGATACCGGGTTGAAGGGGGTGGTAAAACCTATCACGAACAAATAGGTTTCAATAATCCGGATGATTGGGACTACTATTTCCTGTGGGACGAGAGTAACAGGGAAAACGGATGGTGGGGAAAGTATTCCTATCCACCCGCACCCCAGCCCGACCATAGACCTGTTCAGGCTATCACATCCCTGACTAAAAGAAATTTTGACTGGGCCCCACTCGACATTCCGGATTCATGGATGCCAGATTACAAAGTTGCCAGCTGGGCCAGGTATTTCCTTTCCAGGGATCATGAAAAGCCGTTCTTCCTGGCGCCAGGAATATTTAAACCTCACGTTCCCTGGTTTGTGCCGGGTGAATATTTTGATCTCTATCCGCTTGAGCATATCCAGCTTCCTCCATACCTGGAGAGTGACCTGGAGGATGTACCGGCGACAGGTGTAAAATGGGCAAAGGATGCTGGTTCAAAACACCAGGAAGTGATGGAAATGAATCTTTGGGAAGAAGCCATCCGGGCATATTATGCTTCCATTACGCACAGTGACAGGCAGGTTGGAAGAATTCTTGATGGACTATTATCAAGCTCCTATTCGGAGAATACGATCATTGTACTCTGGAGCGACCATGGTTACCACCTTGGGGAAAAGGACCATTGGCACAAGTTCACATTATGGGAGCGATCCACCCATGTTCCTCTGATCATCGTTGCTCCCGGTTTAACGAAACCTGGCTCCGTATGCGATGCCCCTGTGAGCCTGCTGGACTTATATCCTACCCTGGTTGATCTTTGTGGACTTCCTGCAAACCCTGAATTAGAGGGGCACAGCCTCCTGCCCCTGTTGTTGGATCCTGAAGCCCCCTGGGAGCATGTTGCACTTACCACCCACGGTAAAAATAACCACGCTGTCCGGAGCAAGCACTTCAGGTATATACGTTATGCAGATGGCACTGAAGAGCTATACGATCACCGAAGCGATCCCAATGAATGGGAAAACCTTGCAAATGAGGATACTTTTAATGAAATTATATCTGATTTGAAAGGCAGGATCCCCAGGGTAAATGCAGAGGATGGCCTGCACAAAACCAGGGATCTGTCATTTGAACCGTCACAGTACAAATGGAGCCGGAAATCTCAATGAAGATATTTAGAAAATCCATCATGATCTCTATGCTTGTTGTCATCATTGGTTGTGAACCAAAAGCGACCTTGCTTCAACATCAGCTGACTCTTGGACCGGAATCTCCAGGAAACGAATGGACACTTCAACTTCCGGAATCGGATTCGGGGAACATTCAATTATTAATGACCTGTGAAAAATACACCATCGGGAGTATATTCTTCAACGAAATTCAAGCATCAGGTTCATCCGAAAACGCATTTGTGTACGCTGTGAACATGGAGAGACCCAATTATCCAAACAGGGCATATGCCGACAGTACGCATCATTTAAGATTGTCATGGAAACTAAGTGGGGCACATTTGAAGGTTGACCTGGATTCAAATATTCAAACCATCTGTCTTATGGAAAATAACCGGTCCATGGCGATCAATTCCATTAGCTTTCTGAATCATTCCCGTCGGAAAGATAGTGCGGATTTAATGATACAGATCCTGGACTCCCACTTTTCCAATGAGAT
>CAYWGP010000037.1:0-7986 GCA_964458155.1 uncultured Bacteroides sp. | reverse complement strand
CGTTCCATCATTGCCATTGGAGGTACTGTCAAGGTGGGAGCCACCGGTCTCTTCTAAGTGTTGTACCATTACGTAGTTGTTGTCCCAGGTATCTTCCGGGCTTTCCTGGCTGTCTGCTTCACTGTTTCCAAAATACAGGTAGACGGTGGTATCTTCAACAGAAGATAAGCTGGGAATATTGACCCACGCGATCAGGTGTCCGTTAAGATAATCATAGAGCTCTATCTCATGACTCAGGGTGTTCCCGTTTATGTCGGTAAATGCAATGTCATCGCCATCAGGCTGTGCCTCTGGGGCAAGGTCATCATCGGTGACATCTACCAGCAGGGGGAAGTTGGTGAGAGGGACATCCACTTGACTGGCATCAACGGTGATCGGTTTCCTATAATCCCAATCACTGTTCCACCAGTCTCCAGAACCAGCTGTCACACAGTCATCACTCCCCTCATCACATATCTGGGGAGCACTACAGGGATCACCACTGCTGAGGCACTCTTTTCCTGACTCATTACAGCTTTCAGTTCCGTTACAGAACAGGCCATCGTCAGTGCATGGGTCACCAGTATGTTCCGCACACATGCCTCCAGCACAGGTGTCGTCGCCATTGCAATATATTTCATCATCACAGGTAGTTCCCTCAGGCTCAAACACATCTTCCGGACAACTTGCTGAGGTTCCGGTACAGTACTCAGCTACATCACAGTTTCCCTCCGATGTCCTGCATATGGTGCTGCTGGTTTTAAATCCACAGTTTCCGCCTCCATCACAAAGACCTGTCATGCATATTCCATCCGTGCATTCCTCTTTTAAATCTTCTGATGCTGATTGAGCTACACACGACTCTGCTTCACACTTTTCACAGAGGCCACATTCTTCATCACTGGTGCAGGTTGCTATCCCTTCACTTCTGATCCGGTAAAATGAACCGGGATGAGTAACATTCTGATAGCTTGCTGAAATCCACTCAGGACTCCTCGCCACATCAGAAATTCTTACCTCATCCAGTATCCCCTTCCAGTTGTGGTCATTATTATCTGATGCCCCTATGGTAAACGATTCAGTATTCGATTTGAGTGAGGCAGGGCCATCCACTGCAGCAATCTCACTCCCGTCCTGGTATAATATGACTTCCTCATTATCAGCATCATATACGCCAACAACATGCATCCACATTCCATTAGTAACACTGTTTCCCTGTGCCCTGTACCAGGTGGATCCGGGATCAGCCACTATAAATGCAAGGTCTCCCGCGTAATTTTCCCACAGTATGAATTTACCGACAACACCTGTCATATCTTTGGAGGCGATCCTGTTTCGTACTGCGGTACCATTATCGGAATAAACCCATGCTTCAACAGTCAGGGACCCTGTTATATCCAGGCTGTCAGTACTGCCGCAATTAATGTGATCAGCAGCGCCGTCAAGCTCATCTGCACCATCAATCGGGCCGGGGGCTGATCCCTGTGTGGCCACTAAAGGTACTCCATGGTTAGCATATGCGGTAGAATCATAGTGGGTGCCATCCGTTTCATCCAAGTGCTGTACCATCACGTAGTTGTCGTCCCACACATCTGGTGGATTTGCCTGGCTGGTCCCATCAGGATTTCCATAGTACATATACACCACAGTGTCGGTAGTTGCAGAAAGACTGGGCACCTGTACCCAGGCAACAAGGCTACCCGTTACATCAGAATAACTTTCTATCTCATAATTAAGTATGGTCGTATCATCATCCCCGATAAATATAATATCGTCTCCATCAGACCGTGCCTCTGCAGCCAGGTCGTCATCAGTGAAATCTATTAACAGAGGAAAGTCGGTGAGAGGGGCATCCACGCGATCGGCATCAACGGTAATTACTTTCCGGGAGCTCCAATCACTGTTCCACCATGAATCCAGTGCCTGCCCTGTGGTGAAACTAAAGCTTTGACTGGTTACCTCATTCCCGTCGTTTACACTGATTTCCCACTGATAGGTTGTCGCATAGTCCAATCCCGAAACCGCCAGGCTATAGGTTCCATCTGTGACTCCGGTCACGTCAGCAAAACCAATATCAGGGTTAGTGGTGACCGTATAATCCATAAGGTCGCCATCAGGATCATACACGGTGAAGCGAAGTTCAGTCAATTCAGTACTCACGCTGGTTGTCCCATCTTCTGGATTTGGATCCGATATCCGTGGTCCTGCGAAAAACTCGTATGCCCCAATATCAGGAATCGTGTTATAAGGTACAGGATTGCCTCCATGGTCCTCCGTGAGCCCTGCATCATACCCCGCATCTTTCCCAGGAGCATCAGGGGTGATACGGAAATCGTTATTTTGGGCATTTGCGAACTGAGGATCTGCACAAAAAGAGGTACTGCCTTCGCCAGTTGCTGACAGCCATGCATCGCAACTGCCTGGACCACCAGAACCCCACCAGAAGTTGTATGCACCATCTGGAGAATAGTAGCAGTTATTACTCAACACCATAGTGGAGGGATTATCAATTCGCACTAACAAAGAAGAAGGACTGTCAGGATCTCTTTGCACAATATTATTCCTGAAGGTACATTCATTAATATCTTTGAATTTCAGTTCAGCACACAAGGGATAGCTACCCTGGCAATTGTTATAAGAGACATTATTATATATCTTTGCACCAAAATGGATATCGTCAACGTCCATATGGTCCCCTCCGATACCCGGCCCATCGTTTAGGTACGAAAGATTATAATAAACCTCTGCATTGTCAGCTCTAATATTGATCCCTCCACCATCTCCACACCACTTGTCAACTTTAGCATTGTGATGGAGAGTATTATACCTTACTATGGGATAGTGATTTTCAGCATTTTGAACAACTGCAAGACCCCAATAAGCGTATTGGGGATTAACTCCCTTATGTTCTATGCTATTATGGTGAATGTCATTCCTCTCAACAACATAAGTCTTGTTTATGGAATCAACGAAAATACCATGTTTATGATTATAACGGCATTCATTATTAGAAATAGTATCAAAACTACCACACCCAAATGCTGCAATGCCAAACATGGTATTTTGTGTGAGATAACAATTATGAACTTTATTACCCCACTGGTCATTCTCAATGATGCATGATTCGGAATCAGAGGCCCAGGCATCTATTCCATTGTGATTAAATTTGCAGATAACATTATTTATTTCAATATTTCGAGCAGCTCTGAGAACCCGGAGCGCCCAATTGCCAATATGTCGTAACTCTATTCCATTAATCGTAATATGTTCAATAGATCCCCAGCCATTAATTGATACAGCAGGGCTGTAATGTTGGCTTATTATTATTGATGAGAAGATATGGTCAGGATCTCCATCGTCACATCTGAGATATATAGTTTTAAAATTAATGGGATCACTTGCATGTTCCCCCCATCCCCACATGTCATCTAGAAGAGTGCCAGGGGCTTTATCACTTTGAAAAAATTTTTCAGCAGGCTGATAGGGATTGTAAAGAAGGTAGTATTCTTCATCCTCATCATAGATGGCTGGATAGAAAGATTGATTTGAGGGTTTTACAGCAACAGTTGCTCTCTCTTCAAGATTACTCAAATCAGGAGGACCTCCACCGGCAGCTTCAAGATAATATTCACTGGAAGCACCATTGGATGGAGTCCATTGATAGGAGGCCGACCTAAATTCCTTTCCCCCATTAAAAAGTGGAGGGGGGTTGCTTGCCTCCCCATAACAGGTATATTCTATTTTAGCAGTTTCAGAACCACTGTACCAAACCTTGAGCCCTTCATCTTCATACAAGTTCCAGGTATCTCCCCTTTTAAATTTGATAGTGTCACCTGGCTCAAATGCTTGCTGATTCACCCTTTGGATAGTAGCCCACGGTTGTGCTTCTGTTCCTGGCCCGTTATCATCTCTATCTGGATGAGTAGAAGAAACAAAGTAACTAGCTGCAAAGATATTAGATGTCGCAAATAGTGCTAGCATTACTATACCTGCAAACAAGACCCACTTCTTATGTACAATATTTTTTTTAGTCATTTTCCCCTCGTATCAAAAATAGTATTATTATTATAAGTTTGGTTTTCTGTTCATCTGTTACTGGAAAGTTGGTTTATCAGTTGTATATCAATATTTCTCTTCTTCTCAATATAGTGTATATATCCATAAAAACAATAGGGCAAATTCTGATTTTTTGCTTCGAAATTCCTTAGATTGGTAGATTGACTACCATATAGAGAGAGACCTAAATGAGGGGGAAAGTAGGATTATGCATAGTGTCCATTTTTCCACTGGAAATCGAGGTATTAGCATACAAAACAATGGTTACATTCAAACTGTATCCGATTTTACTCTTATGGCATGGCCTGGCTCCTCAATTTTATTCTATATGAAAATTATATAGTAGCAGGTGATAATTAAAGAATGGAAAGATTTTTTTATCGATTTATTGGTTAAATTTTAGATTAGTGTACTTTTTTGTTGACTTTATCATCTGTTATGATATAGTTTTCTCTATGCAGGCTCATTATGAGCCTCTCCTTTTAAAGAAGGAATGCCCCTCCACAGCGTTCCTTCTTTTTTTATGCTGTTAAAACCTTTTGGCGGTATGGTCGTTGATATAACTAAACGCGAAAAACTTTCATTTCTTCTTCTCCAAGTAGGGTGAGGAATGGTGCTTTGGCATCATTCCTCTTTTAATTTCCTGCCATTATCTACCCTCAGAAGTCTTGAGTTGCATGAAAAAACCCCTGAATCTATCCATCATGTCAGGGATTTTACGGGTTAATGGTACGCTACTTATATTTTGTTCTCTTCTTTACCCACAGGCCTTTATGTGTTAATTAATAAAAAGTTATCAGAAAGTCTAGACACGCTTAACGGAGAAGCTGTGAACTATGGGGTGGAAAGTTTATTTGGTGAAATGTGCTGACAATTCTTTGTACTGCGGAAGTACAAATGATGTGAACAGCCGTATTGAAAGACATAATGCCGGCAAAGGAGCAAAATATACACAATCACGCCTGCCGGTTGAACTAGTGGCGGTCAGCGCAGCATTATCAAGGAGCGATGCCTTAAGGCTTGAACATTTCATTAAACAGCAGCCTGCCAGGGAGAAGATAGAAGCGCTAAAACGGAAAATATAATGAGGAGGTGTTATAATGAAAGGTCTAACGGTTTTTTCTTTAGCTGTATTTCTATTACTATCCCTGACGGCTTTTGCGGGTGATGGCAAACCACAAAAAATAGGAAAGTATCCTCAGCAGAAAGGAGATAAGCTGCAGGAGTATAAGAATGATATCCCCCAACAGGGAAATTACTATACATGGGATGGAAAGAAATGGCAGAGATATGAGGGCAATATTCCACAAGTTGGTTACTACCTGAAGGAGGTTGAGCGGAAAGAGAGTGGGAAAGGCACAAAACTCAAATGAGATAACATAGTGTAATAGAAATTTTTTTGTATGGGCAGGTTTACGTAAGTACTGCTGGAAAGGAGAAAGGGTATGAAGATTTTGGGGTTTTTGGGAAGTCCAAAGGTAAAGGGCCATTCTGCCAAGCTGCTTACAAAAGCACTTGAAGGGGCAGAAAGCAGAGGGGCTGAAACAAAACGTTATGATTTAATCAAGCTTAATATCAAGTATTGTATGGGATGCAATACCTGCTATAGAAATAACCCGGAATTAACAATAGGCAAGTGCCCCCTCAAAGATGATATGGCATCCATATTGGAAGAGTATGTAAAAGCTGATGGGTATGTTTTTGCATCCCCCGTCTATGATGCAAATGTTACGGCTCTTATGAAGACCTTTCTTGAGCGAAAGATTATGCTTTCCTACAAGGCACCGGATGCCTATGGGAAAATTCCGGAATCACGCTGTCCATCAAATTTTGCAAAGAAGGCAGCCTTTATTGTTACCGGCAGTGCCGTGGATGAATACAAGGAGGTAATGGCGGACCCGTGTTTCGAGGCAATAGAGGCACACCTGATGCTGGAACAGGTTGATACCTCCCATGAGATGTATGTTGGTGGTGTTGAAAACATAACTGAACAAAGGTTTTCTGAGAGGCTTGAAGAAGCCTATCGGCTCGGGGCACACCTCGTGGATTCAATTAAGGCGGGGTGATTATAACAGGCTCAACCACTTCATTAACCTGTGCCAAAGGAGGATTCCATGAACGAGTTAATGAGATATGTTTTTTACACGTATGTAGCTTCTACCTGGGCAATGTTCGGTATAATCTGGTTTGCTCAGATTGTTCATTATCCCCTCTTCAGCAAGGTGGGAAGGGAGAGCTTCACTGACTATCAGGATGCCAATCTGAAGCGAACCGTACTAGTGGTCATCCCGCTGCAAATGCTTGAACTTTTCACTGCACTGCTTCTGGTGTGGAAGGTTCCCCTGGGACTGCTTCCTGTCCAGGTGTGGACAAACCTCATTCTGATCGGTATCACCTGGATTTCAACTGCCACCCTTCAGGTGCCCAATCACACGAAACTCGCCCGGGGCTTCGACCCGAAGATTCAAAATATACTGGTTTCCAGCAATTGGATAAGAACTGTTGCCTGGACCCTGAGGGGTGCAATTATTGTCTGGATGTTACAGACCGTACTATAAAAAAAGGAACGGTTCTATTTATTGGTGTGAAAAATAGCACCATCCCCCTTTTTGTCAAGTCATCCTGTTTACAAGCTTTTTTATATCCGCTTTTACCTTACTGAGATCTTCTGCATTGGGCCGGCCGCGAATATCCCCCAGTTTGCCTTTGGTGCTCTCTTCCAACGATCCATGGAACTCGCCCACTACGTACAGTTCATCCAGTACCGTAAATCCCACGTGTTCGAAGAACTGCCCGGCATACAGCCCTGCCGGTATGGCCTCGCGAATGCCCGAGTGGGGCCCTGAGTAGGTGCAGAATATTAAGGCATTCTTATCCGATAATTTTGGAGCACTAACTTTCACTCGTCCTTCCTTGCGGTGTGTTCTGAAGGTACTGTTCAGAAACTCATCCACGGGTTTGGGAGGTCTCCACCTGTAAGAAGGAAAACCGAGGCATATCAGGTCGTAAGCAAAAAAGTCAATCTCTCCAGCATCTTCTACTTTTTTGATTGAAACGTTCATCCCTGTTTCCTGCAGGCTCTCCTGGATAGCAAACGCAACCTTCTCGGTATTTCCGGTTTTTGACCAGTAGATAATTATCGCTTTCATCTGATATCTCCAAAGTAATTAAATCTTAATCATCCCAATTTATCTTCCAAAGTGCATATCCATAGAACGTTCAATCCCTCCTTTTTCTCCAAAGAGCATCTTCCAGATTCCGACCCCGGGGTCATGGTCAATAAGACTTTTGAGGTAGTCTTCAAATACACTCTGGGTTTTCTCCAGTTCTTCTCCTGAAACCGGTTTTGCCTTTTCCACCAGGTCACAGAAAAGATTCAGGTATTCTTTAAAGATGCTGATAGCCTGATCGTCAAGTCCATCAGGTATCTTTACCTGGCATGCAGCTTCGGAGAAAACTTCCTGGATCTCTCCCTTCTGTTTGATAGCGTAGTTGTTCAGCTCTGAATACCTGTTGCGGATTTCTATCATCTGCTGAAAGAGTTCTGAGTCATCATGGTGGGTTTTGCCGGTACGGTGGATGTCAACGATCACCATCTTCTTATTGCCTGTTTTCATGACCTCTCCTGCAAAGACGGGAATGTCAAGCTCAACACGGGGACGAATGAACATGGATCGAACGGCAAAGTAAACTGGCAGCTGCGGTCTGATGAACACTATTCGCATCAACTTATCGGTAGAAAACACCTCTCCATTGATTTTCATGAGTCCCAGTGTCCGCAGTGGGCGTTCAGGAAAGGGATGCTTTAGTTTTACTGGCTCAAGGATTAACCGCTTACGCAGCTCGTTCTGTACAACCGAATGAATGTCCATTAGATTACCCATAAATGTATTCCTCTCCTGCTATAATGTTGTATGTAACCGGGGGTGTTTAAGTACCGATGATTGAGGC
>CAYWGP010000036.1:0-19842 GCA_964458155.1 uncultured Bacteroides sp. | reverse complement strand
CTTTATGACCCTCCGGCTCCAGGAGAGCAACAGGATCAACGTGGAACGCAAAAGGGAGGTGGAGCTGGTGAAGCTCTCTTCGGAGCATGACCCGGTTGCTGAAATGCTCTTTAGCGAAATGTCCATGGCCATAAGAAACGACTCGGTTTTTGCAAGCTACCTGAATCAGGATTTTATCCCCATCGAACAGGTATATGACAGGTTGCGACGGAATTACCTGTCGGGCTACTGGACCAAGTATGACATGCAGGTTACCGTTTGCAGGCCTGATGACCAGGTTTACCTGGAGCCTCCCGATGACGAATATCTCCACTGCTACAGCTTTTTTGACGGGATGATCCAGGAAAATGGTATGGAGGTCCCCGGGAGTGATTTTTATTTTCTGGATAACCTGAACGGCAGGATATCTTACCTGGCTGCGATTCCTTATTACGCAGCTGGCAGGGAAAACAGGGTCTATATCGAGCTCGATTCAAAGATTTTCTCTGAAGAGCTGGGCTATCCCGAATTGCTGCTGGATGACAACTTCAGCAAAGTTACCAGTTCCAGGTTCTCCTTTGCAAGGTACAATGGCGGAGAACTTATCAGCAAGGAAGGGGAATTCCCTTACAGAACCACCTGTTCTCACTATTCCAGCAAGGAGCATGTGTTTGAGACTGTCACAAGCGAGGGCTATGACCACAGCGTCTACAATGTGGACCAGCGGAATACCATCATTGTGGGGAGTCCCTCCATTACTCTGATCGACTATCTGATCTTCTTTTCCTATATTTTCGCATTTAACTTCCTTCTTGCGGCCCTGGGCTATCTCTATATTGCAGCGCGCACCTTTCCCTCTTTCAACTGGAGCTTTAAGAACAGGATACAGAACTCGCTGGTGGGCATCCTTTTTATCACCTTTATCCTGATTTGTTCAGGAACCATCTATTTTGTAATTCAACAGTACCGGGTTGAACAAAATGACAACCTGAAGAACACCATGCGCTCGGTCTATATTGAGCTGATGCATAAAGTGGAATTTGAGGAGGATCTGGCAAACTGGTCCTCAGATTCTTACTACAACCTGGATGAGCTGTTAAGGAAGTTTTCCAATGTCTTCTATACAGATATTAACCTCTATACCCGGGAGGGCATGTTGCTGGCCACTTCCCGCTCAGAGATTTTTGACAGGCAGTTGTTGAGCTACCGGATGAACAGGCTGGTATATGAGAATCTTTCCATTGAAGATGCATCGGAGTATATTCATGAAGAGCAGATTGGGAAGTTGAAATATATTTCGGCCTATGTCCCCCTTATGAACAGTGAAAACAAGTTTCTGGCCTACCTGAACCTGCCCTATTTTACCCAATCGGGCGACCTGGCCAGGGATGTGACCAACCTGGTGATTGCGGTAATCAACGTATATATGATCCTGATGCTGCTCATTTTGCTGATCAGTGTATTCCTGGCCGAGCGGATTACCCAGCCTTTAAGGATGATCCAGAACCGCATTGCCCGCTTAAGTCTGAGTGAGAAAAATGAGATGATCCAGTATGACAGGAACGATGAAATCAGGGGACTGGTTGAAGAGTATAATTATATGGTACAGGAACTGGAACGGAGTGCCGGCTTACTGGCACAATCGGAACGGGAGTCCGCCTGGCGGGAAATGGCCAAGCAGATTGCCCATGAGATCAAGAATCCCCTGACTCCTATGAAACTTAATGTACAGCATCTTCAGCGTACCATTGCCGAGGGTAAGGACGACCCCGAGATGGTGAACCGGATCTCTGCCACCCTGATCGAACAGATTGATTCCCTGTCGGCCATTGCCCGCGAGTTTTCGGATTTTGCCAAAATGCCGAGGGCAAACAACACGAGAATCAATCTGGTTCCCAAACTGAACAGCCTGCAACAACTATTTGAAACCAGTGATACGACAAAGATCCAGATTGATCTGGGTAAACATAAAAATGTATATGTGGTTGCCGATAAGGAGCAGCTGATGCGGGTCTTTATCAACCTGGTAAAGAACGGGATCCAGTCCATCCCGGAAGGAAGGAAGGGGATCATCCGCATAGGTTTGGAGACTGGAAAAGACAAGCTGGTGAGGATCACTTTTGCCGATAACGGGAAAGGCATACCCGAGGAAATACATGATAAACTGTTTCAGCCCAATTTTACGACCAAGTCGGGAGGAATGGGTATGGGACTGGCCATCACCTATAATATAATAAGGTCCCTGGGTGGACAAATCTGGTACGATACTGTTTTGCATGAGGGAACCACCTTCCATGTGGAACTCCCCGAATCCATTGAGAAAAGATAAAAATCATATTTTTTTTTTGCTATATTACGAATTGATTGCCATAAGTACCCCGAATTGAACCTGAGAAGAACCATATACCTGGTTATATTGGTCATGGGTATTGCTGTACAGCATGCCCGGGCTCAAACCTATACACCCCTTAGCGGGGTTATCAACAAATACACATCTGTTACAGCCATTCTGAGTGATGATGATAACAATGTGGACTCGGTGGTCGTAACTAACTCGGCTGATTTTTTTGTGAACGATACCGTGATGCTCTACTGTGTGAAAGGGGCAACCATTGGAACCAATGCTGATAGTACCTACCTGCCGGGCGCCTGGCCATATCCACCTGGAGATGAAGCCCAGGCCCCGAGGAATACAGGAAGATATGCATTATTGAGAATTACAGAAAAGATCGGTAATACGCTGGTGTTCAATGTCACCATCAATGAGGAAATCAAGCCCATGGGAGCAGGAGAAGTGGCTCAGTTGATAAGGGTCCGGTCCTACCGCTATGCCAATGTCACCTCAGCGGGACTGGGTGCTGATCCATGGGACCCTGCCACCGGAACCGGAGGGGTTGTGGCCCTCTTTGTACATGGGGTGCTCAGACTGGACGGTGATATTGATGTTAGCGGGGACGGTTTTAACGGGGCGGCAGGCAGCACGGATAACCTGTATACAGCCGGCTGCTCTTCATTGGATACGCTGAAATTTTATGAACCCTTTTATCTGAATGACAGTTTGCGTGCAGGGCTTAAGGGAGAAGGGATTACAGATACCATGTTTTACTATAACAGGGGTAAGGCTTCCAATATTAATGGCGGAGGCGGAGGCAATGGCCTCCATGCCGGCGGAGGCGGAGGCTCCAATTTTACGGCAGGTGTTCGTGGAGGAGCGGAATCTACTTTCTGCAGCCCGGGAGTATCCGTGACCGGTGGGGCCGGTGGATTTGACCTGGGCCGCAATGGCTGGTACTATATAAATAATAATGTGGACAGGAGTAACCGTGTTTTCTTTGGTGGAGGTGGTGGAAGCGGTACCCAGACAATTGCTTTTGCCAGTACCGATGGTGGTAATGGAGGCGGGATCGTGGTCATTGTGGCAGATACCATAGAGGGAAACGGGCACTATATCCGGGCAGATGGAGGGGATGTTTCAGGGACCGCTGTAGATGGTGGTGCCGGAGCAGGTGGCGGTGGTGGCGGAGCCATTATCCTGGAGGTCTCCGGATATCAGAGTACACTGAATCTCTCAGCGATAGGAGGAGATGGAGGTAACAGCTCTGGAAGCGATACTACCGGTATGGGAGGTGCTGGTGGTGGGGGGATTTACTGGCTTGCCGGAGATAATCATACCGAAATTTCAGCCAGTTTTTCAACCGGGACCAATGGAGTCTTCATGTCTCCGATTCCCATTGATCCACTGGATTCTCCCAATCCTCCCTTTCAGCGAGATGAATTGGAAGCACCATTGAGGGGTTTCATTTTTAACCCCGTACCCTCCGAGTACACCTATTGTTCAGATGTGGATCCGGATCCCATTATTACATCTGATCCCAAAGGGGGAGAAGAGCCCTATACTTACCGGTGGATTGACAGTACAAGAATTCAGGGCTCCTGGGCTAATGCACCCGGGGTGAACAATCAAAAGGACTATGATCCATCAATGCTTTCAGATACCACATATTACAGAAGAATTTTAACGTCCAATAATGGACTGGTTGATACCAGCTTCGTGATATCTGTCTATATCCATGAGGCCATTGCCGGGAATACCATTGCAGCCAACGATACGGTCTGCTCAGGATTTGCACCGGAGCTCTTTGAGTCTGCAGCCACCATTTCGGGCGGATACCCGGGTGTAACGTATAACTATAAATGGCAGTCTATGCCCGATGACTCAAGTTCTTATTCCGATATTACAGGCACTACGACTGAGCCCACCTACCAGGCCCCGGCCCTAATCACATCTACCAACTACCGGAGAATTGCCTATGCCGGAGTCTGTGTCAGCACCTCCAACGAGGAGCGTGTCCTGGTACTGGAGACCCTCACAGGAAATGATATTACTCCTTACGATACCATATGCATCAATACGATTCCTGACCTTATCAGTGGTCCCGCTCCTTCGGGGGGAGACCAGGGAGATCTCCGCTACCAGTGGCTTAGTTCCACGGCTCCCGGGGAAATGGGTTCACTCATCTCCGGCGAAACCGCCCTAAGCTACCAATCGCCGGCCCTGAGCCAGACCACTTATATCCGCAGGGTTGTTCTCTCGGGCAATGACGATGCCTGCAGGGATACCAGTGCCTATGTGGAGATCCTGAATGTGCCCGATATCAACGGCAATATCATCAGTTCATCACAGACCCTCTGCCAGGAGGATCAGGCAGCTCTGCTGAACGGATCTTCCCCCGGGGGTGGATATATGGGGCTGTACGATTATACCTGGATCTCCAGTACCGATCAGAGCAGCTGGGTACCCGCAGGGGGGAACGATACTGTGAGGACCGGCTTTGATCCCGGGTTAATGAACGGCGATACGACCTGGTACCGCCGTGTGGTGGGGTCGGGCGGACAGCAACAGGCCTGTAAGGATACCAGTGCATTTATTGTGATTAATGTAATCCCTTCCATCACCAACAATTATATTTTAAACACGCTCGATTCCCTTTGCCAGATGGAGATGCCTGAAATCATCTTCGCATCCCTCCCGGCAGGAGGAGCTACCGTGGCCGGCAATGATCCCACCCGGGTCTATCGCTGGGAGCTGGCACAAACAGAAGGGGAACCCGGCTCCGGCGATTGGTCTCATCCTTCTTCGGGCGCAACGGCACAGGATTATCTGGATCCGAATGTACTATCCACGGATGTGGATCGCTGGTATCGAAGGGTTGTGACCAGTGGTTCTGGAGGAGAATGTGTATCCATCTCCGATACCATGCACCTGGAAGTTCATTCGGAGATTACTGCCAATCTCATTGATGTCGCCCAGGCCATCTGTTTTAATGACAGCAGGGAATTGAGAAATATGACTCTTACCGGTGGTGAAGCCGGAAGCACTCCGGTTTATACCTGGCGTGGCTGGCTGGAGGGTGAAAGCTCCAACGATGCTGTGGATATTCCTGGTTCAGATGCACTGCAGTATATGAGCGGACCTTATACGGATCCGGGGACCCTGATTTATAATTACGATCGCATGGTGGAGATCGGAGCCTGCCGTGACACCTCCAATGCCATGCTGGTGACCATCATGCAGCTTCCGGGTGGTGCACTCACCGATCCAGGCTTTGATGTTTGTGAAACGGATACCTTTTTACAGGTGGATCTGAATATGGGCGACCTTAGCGTCGGACATTATATTACTCCCTGGGAGGTCTACCTGAAGGATGGCGTCCATACGGGAATCGGACCGGGATCCCTGGACCAGGATAACGATACAATGGGCGTTGTCATGAGCACCGAGGGGGCCCCCCAGGTAAGCTATAATTACGAGATCGAATCGATACAATATTACCCAGAAGTGGATGACTATGCCTGTATCTCGCCGGCTGCCAATCTGACCGGCAACCCGGTGGCGGTGAATGTCTTCCGCAAACCCGATCCCTTTATCCTGGCGGATGGGGATGACAGGCCTAGCTACAAGGTTTGCAATGATACGGCGTTGCTGGTGATGAATCCCGACAACGGGACCCTGAGCTACTGGAGCGAGCCGGCAGGGTCGGTCTTCTTCTCAGCGGGGGGAGGGGCCAATGAGGTGAATGTTTCCATACCGGACAGCCAAAATGATTATGGCGAGTACAGAATTTTTATGCGAAGTGATGCAGGCGATTGTGCCGGAATGGACTCCATCGACCTGTACTTTTTTGAGCAACCGGCACCTGCAAATGCCAGGCCGGATACAACATTATGGCTGGCCAGCTCGGTTCAGCTGAAGGCCGATCCGCCCACGGCAGGAATTGGGACCTGGTACAGGATTAATGGAAGCGGGGAGATTGAAGATATTCATGATCCCAATACCTTAGTCACTGAACTGGGCCTGGGAGATGAAAATGAATTCAGATGGACCGTGACCAACGGGGAGGACGAAGGAACCTGCTCCACATCTGATTATGTAACTATTGTACGTCGATACGAGGTGAAAAATTACGATGGATTTTCACCCAACGGGGATATGAGCAATGAGTATTTCATTATGCAGGGACTGCCCTATGCCGATGAATTCTCCATCTCCTTCTTCAATTCCCTGGGAAGCACCGTCAGAACCATAAACAATGAGAATGTGGATGAGCTTGACGTTGATCCTGGTCTGATCTATAACGGTCTGAGGGAAGATGAGATGGTGGTTTGGGATGGCCTGTCAAGCAACGGAAACCCGGTTCCCTCGGGCACGTATTATTTTGTAGTAAGTTATACTACTTACGAAATAGACGGGCCCTCTACATTCGATATTACAGGTTATGTTGTAGTTGAAAGAGAATAGAATGAAGAGAAAATGGCTTATAGGATTATTGCTGATGGTCGTTGTGGCTGCTTATTCCCAGAACACACTGATCCCTTCTGTGAGCAATTATCATCTCACCTGGACCACCATTAATCCGGCCTTTACCGGTTTCAGGGATGCCATAAGCATCAGCTCCCTCTACCGTTCGGCCCTTTACGGCGAAGTGGGCCCCTCCGATATGCAGCTGAATGTTCACAGTCCGGTTGGAGGATCCAAGGTAGCCATTGGAGGTGTGGTGGCCTACGACAATATTCCTGATGTACAGAATCTTTATGCCTTTATGAGTACCTATGCCTACCGGCTCTACCTGGGCAGCGGCAGACTTTCTTTCGGACTCTCGGCAGGTATTTATGGAATGAACAGTGATCTGAGTAAGATTGATCTGCGTGATATTGGCGATCCGGCTTTTCCGGCGGATCCTTACCAGCAATGGTTCCCTAACTTCGGGACCGGCGTTCTATACTATGCAGAGAATTATTTTATCGGTATCTCTGCCCCTGAGCTGCTTTCCATACCTACAGAGAATCAAAGTATAGGGGCCTTCGACTTTAATAACTACAGGTTTATTCTGACTGGCGCATACCAGTTTAATTTCAGTGAGGCATTTCGTTTGAAGCCTTCAGTCCTGGTGGACTACAACCGGTCTTCCACTACTTTTAAGGCGAGCCTGACTGCCGGACTTCTGGACTCCAGGATTTATATTGGAGGAGCCTACGACTATCCGAACTTTGCCATTGCACTGCTGAATTTCCAGATAAATCCACAGTGGCTCATTGGTTACGCATATGCTTTTAATACGGGACCGGTTCATACCTATCTTGGCGGAAGTCATGAAGTGGTGCTGCGATGGGAACTGAGACCGGTGATTCGTACCATCCCCGACGACCCATTCTATTATTAGAAGATGAAGAAAACGATTCTTGCCATATGGACCCTGATGATCCTGCTGCTGCCGGCGGCCGGACAGGATTACTACAAGGTAGTGAAGCAAAACCGGATCTCCACCGGGCTGAATGAGGCTGCCGTTGTTCCCTTTCAGGATGAGGGCGTGGTTTATATCACAGAATCCACAAGTGTGGGTGCAAGCAGTCCAACAGATCCACAGGGTCGCAGACTCTATACTATTTTTTATATGGGAAAGAACGGACAGAAAAAGCCTTTCAGGGAGGAGCTGGTAAGCCAGGAACATGAGGGGCCGGTATCCTTCTCGGGCGACTTCAGCACCATGGTTTTTAGTCAGCAACGCCCCCAGGCGGGCAGCAGGGTGGATCCGCTGGGGCTTTTTTTTGCATCACGGAATGAAGCCGGAGATTGGGTCGACGAACGGGCCTTTGAATTTAATAGTCCGGATGCCTGGCTCTTTGCACCTACCCTGTCGGAGGATGGCAGAACCCTCTATTTTGCAGCTAATTATAAGGACGGACTTGGAGGTTATGATATCTACCGTTCGAGGCTCAGGGGCGGGGCCTGGTCCACTCCTGAAAATCTGGGGCCAATGGTCAACAGCAAGGGCAACGAGCTGTACCCCTTTATTCATCCTCGCGGAAAGCTTTACTTTTCCAGTGACGGAAGAGATGATGACAAGGCCGGCTTTGATATTTTTGTGACGGCACTTGTGGGCGGGGAGTGGTTTGAGGCCATCAAACTGAGCACTCCCATCAACAGCCTGTCTGATGACTACCATATCTGGTTCAGTGAAGATTTTAAGGAGGGCTATCTGACCAGCAACCGCAGGAGCCAGTCCAAAGATATTTTCGAGATCAGAACAGATATTCCCGAGTTTGAATCGCCTGAGCCCATTAAGAAGACCCACTACAAGTTTATGCTTCGGGACAGGAAACTTGATGCCGTAGATACTAGTCTTTTCTATTACTACTGGGTCATAAATGACACGCTCGAGTTGCAAGGACATGAAGTAATATACAAGTTCCCGGAACCCGGGTACTACGATTGCAAACTTATGGTATATGATATTCAGCTGGACACGCTGGCTGTACAGGATAGATTAAGGCTGCCCATCGAACTGAATGAGCAGGCGGTCATTATATGTCCCGATACTGTCACGGTGGGTGTACCGGTGGAGTTTGACGGAACCCAGACCTATCTGCCTGGTTTTGATGACTACAGTTATATCTGGGACTTTGGTGATGGTGGCTTCGGGCAGGGCAAGCAGACCATATACACTTTTATGTATCCGGGAAGGTTCCGGGTAACGCTTGGTGTGCAGGAGCGAAAGAAAAATCGCAAGGATATTCCGGAGATGCGATCGAACTTCAGGCATGTCATTGTACTCAAGTCCGAACAATAGTAAACTTTCCTATTCGTTTTCTCGTACAACTATGTTTGATAACTCTTGGTCAAAGTTGCACGGATTTTGCATATTTTTAATAAATATTGAAAAATGAGGACATTGAATCGCTCAGTATATATATTTATACTACTAATAATAAGTACATTAGCTTACGCTCAACCAGTTCCTAACGTGGAGGAGAACATCCCCTATCTGATGACTTTCGGAAAGGATGGAGAGACCGATTGGGGGGATGATGATTTTTCCCAGGTATTTTTTTTCCAGATTCCAAAAGGATATGATCAGCCCTTTTTTATTCGTGTTTTTGACCCGGATACAGGAGGGGCAATTGATGAATACCAGGGGCCCTTTAATACCCGTTGTGTATTCGAGGTGTATGGAGGTGCGAGAAACTGGTCGGATCCCGCCGCCCGGGAGACCACCCCTGTAGGCAACTATAAAAGCGGGACTCTTCTATTCACCCGGGCCTTTGGTGAAAACCCCAGGTATGATAATCAGTGGTTCTCCTTTGGTCCAATCAATCCGGCCCAGGGCGAGTACGCGGAGGAATTCGACAGTTATATTTTCAAAGTAATCTGCGAGGGAATCTCCGGAGATGATGGTAATATGTACCGTTACTTTCTGAGTACCAGCGATACCGAGAACCGTCCCATTGAGGATGCTAACGCTTTTGCCTATGAATACTCCTTCAGAATGCATAACGACGTGGAGGAAGTTGCACATATTTATCCCTATATTGAGGATGGAACTGT
Source organism: uncultured Bacteroides sp. (assembly GCA_964458155.1). Classification (GTDB taxonomy): domain Bacteria; phylum Bacteroidota; class Bacteroidia; order Bacteroidales. The sequence goes on along the minus strand of CAYWGP010000036.1, from coordinate 9,980 downwards.
ATCTGTTCAGATTCAGAATTTTGACTGGGACTGGGATGGGAATATCGTTGTTATCTCAGTGGCCAGGCAGGGCAGGGAGATACAGATCTCCGGTGAAGATCACTGGGCCAGGGATGAACTGAGGGTACAGGATGAGGAAGTAAAAACCTCCATGGATTTCAGGTTTGTAAAATCCAAGTCCCTCGTGAAGAATAACAATGTGGTAGTCAATGTAAGGAACCAGTTTGGTGATGCCCTGCGGTTTTTTACCATTCCCATTGGAGGTGTACCCAAATACAAGGGTGAAGTAGAGTTTATTCCCATTGAATAATATGAACTAATCATTTTTATGTGAAAAGCTTTCCGGTTCTCATTTTAATCTTCTTACTTCCCATTTCCGGGTTGAGCCAGACCTATCAATTTTCCAGATACGGATTGGATGAAGGGATGTTCAACAAGTATACCTACACCATTAACCAGGATCAGCAGGGCTTCCTGTGGATAGGGACAGGGGATGGTTTATGCAGGTTCGACGGAATGGTATTTGAGAATGAATTCAAAGGGGATTCCATTACGACCAGCATTGCCCACGTCAGTCTGCTCGATTCCAGGGGACGTTTGTGGTTTGGTCATGAGAATGGTCTGATATCGGTATACCACGATGGTGCCTTTCGCCTTATTTCACCCAGCGATAATCACCGTTCAAGAATCACAGCCATCAGGGAGGATAAATCCGGAAACATCCTGGTCCTCTGCCAGCAGAGTGGATTGCTGGTGATTGACAGGGATATGAATATTATTCGTGAAAGGGATCCGGAAGATCCGGAAGATCCCTTTGCAGATATGTTGCTTTACGATTTCCAGATTACACCGGATAATAATCTGCTTGTAGCTACTAATCTGGGGGTCAGTATTTTCAGGCACGATGAGAATCTGGGGAGTTTTATCCAGACCGGTGTACTATCCGGCATACAGTATCTGGGTGTTGAAGAGCTGGTGAGTTCCATTAAGGAAAACGAATACTGGGCGGGAACCCAGGATGAAGGAATTTTCAGGATCACAGGTAGTGGGTATGACCCTGGGGCTTACCAGGTAAAGAAAATCGGACAGGGAACCGGCATTGAATACGCTAATGTTAATTCCATCGTTTTTGATGGAAAGAGAAGGGTCTGGGTGAACAACTCAAGCGAAGGGATTTACCGTTTCGACCTGGACGAGAGCGGAAATCTGGGGGCTTCTCTTTTGTTCAACACGGACAATGGACTTCCGGACTCGTATGTCAACCAGATTTTCGTGGACGAAGAGGGGAACCAGTGGTTCTCCACACCGGGAAATGGTCTTGCTGTGTTGAGGAACCAGGCTTTCACCTTTTACAACATATGGGAGAATGAGGCTTATACCGATGTAACGGCAATTCTGGTGGATGGCGAAACCCGCTGGTTCGGGGGCAAAGGCAGACTCGCCGCTGTCAGGGAAGACAGAAGAAAAGATATTAGCTACCTGGGAAGGGCCAACGGCCTCCCTGATGATGAAATCAGCGCACTCTTTGCCGATGAGAACCACGATCTTTATATTGGGACTAAAACAAAAGGGCTGTATATAAAAAAGGCCGGCAGTTCATGGATAGCACCCCTTTTGGTATCAGGAAATTCCCTGGAGAATAGTGTACATGCCATCGATGGGGATGGTAAACTTCTTTATGTGGCCACCAACAATGGGGTCTATACCCTCAATCCTGTAACAAGGGAAAGGACCTTCCATACAACTGCCAATGGTCTTCCCCACAACAAGGTAAATGATATACTGGTTGACCGGAGTGGTGTGGTCTGGATTGCCACGATTACGTCAGGACTGATGAGTATTAATTCTGACAAGCAATTTCTTATCAGCGGGAAACCAAAAATTGAGTTTAAAACCCTTGTGGAGGGCAGGGATGGAGTTATATGGGCCGGAAGTGACAGGGGGGTATTTGAATTTGATCTGAACAGAGATACTCTGATCCACTTTGGCACAGATAAGGGGCTTAAATCGGACTTTATCTACGCTCTTGCTTCCGATCCCGGGGGGACCATCTGGGCCGGCCACAGAATGGGAATAAGTGCTATCAATCCGGTCCGTGGATCGGTCAGGGTTTATGGCCTGGAATCGGGTTTTAATTCGGATGTGCGTGAGAATGCAGTGGATCTCACATTCGGGGGCCAGATGCTGATTGGCTCTTCAGGAGGTGTGATCCAGTATGATTCCTACCAGGCCAGGGAAGATACCATGGCTCCAAGGTTGAGTATCAAGGCTGTTGATATTTCCGGCGTAGCCCATAATCCCGAAGAGGCCATAAGCCTTAAATATGGAAAATACAGGATCCGGATCGATTTTATAGGGATTAACTTCAATAATCCGGAGCAGGTAAGCTACCAGTATAAACTGGATAATTATGATGAGGAGTGGTCCCCTGATTCTCATCTTAACTTTGCCACCATGCGTGTGGAAGATGGGGACTTTACCTTTATGGTACGGGCATGTGATGGGAACGGCAACTGTTCCGTTGAGCCGCTGACTCTGGATATTTCCGTTAAGATTCCCATCTGGAAGGCATGGTGGTTTATTTTGGGTAATGTCATTCTGGTACTGACTATCATTTTTGCGGTATTTAAGATCAGGGAACGGAATCAGAAAGCCATACAGGAGTACCTCCAGAGGCAGCTTGATGAACGAACACGTGAGGTAGTTCAGCAGAAAGAAGAAATTGAAGTTAAGAACAGGGATATTACCGATTCTCTTAACTATGCTCAACGGATACAGGCAAGTATCCTTCCTCCCATTAAAAAACTGCATGATGCCTTCACAGGTAGTTTCGTGTTTTACCAGCCACGAGATATAGTTTCGGGCGATTTCTACTGGTACGAGCAGGTAGATGAGAACAGGTTTATCATTGTCTGTGCCGACTCCACCGGTCATGGCGTTCCCGGAGCCTTTATGTCCATGATCGGAACAACACTTATAAAAGATATATGCCTGCGCGCCGGGATCACAAGGCCCTCGGAGGTACTCACCACCCTGGATAATGAGGTCAGAGAAGCCCTGAACCAGAACGTGGAAACAAGCGGATCCAACGACGGAATGGATATTATCGTGGCAGAGGTTGATATGAGGACCAATAAGATTACCATAAGCTCGGCCATGCGACCGGTGATCATCTATTCTGGCGGAGAGCAGATTTACGTGAAGGGAAGCAGGAGTTCCATCGGTGGACAGCTGGACGAAGACAGGGTAAATAAGGACTTTATCGATCAGGAATTCCTGCTGAAAAAGGGAGATATAGTCTATATGTTCTCCGATGGTTATCCCGATCAGTTTGGCGGACCACTTGGCAGGAAGTTCAAGATGGTCAGGCTGAAGAACCTGCTCAGGGATATTCACGACAAGCCCATGGACGAACAGTACAACTACATCAAGAGCAATTTCTTCCTCTGGAAGGAGGATCTCGAGCAGGTAGATGATGTTCTGTTTATGGGAATCAGAATCTGATCAATCAGCATCCAGATCAATACCGCTTAATACAATGACATCGGTCGTGTCGGTGTTGCTGCGATTGAAATCCCTGTCAAAAATATAGAAGGTGTAGTATATGGTATCGTATACGATGACAGGATAGCTTATCTCCAGGTCCAGCCTTCCGCTTAATGGCTGTTTGTTCATGTAGGGAATCCTGTATTTAAGCACTCCTCCGTCTTCCTCCGGAATCTCCACAAAATCAAAACCCTGCAGGTCATAAAGCTGAAGGAAAAAATTATACTTGATTGTATCAGGGACATTTAAGTCGGTAGTATCAATCAGGGGAAGCAAACCAAGGTTCCCGTCACCATCGGTAAATTCAAAGCTGAGCTGACCTATCAGTGTGGTGTTGCCAAGAGGATCAATTGAAATAAAAAGTCCGAATCCCTGATAATCTATTACGGGCTCATCCGGGTAGACCGGATCAATCTCGTTACAGGAGATCATCAGGAGCATTACGCTGAACAGTATGGAGGTGATTGTTCTCATCAGACTACAATACTACAAAAATCTTGCCTATTTTTTTCGCATAAAAATCCGGATGGGAACTCCGGTAAAATTGAAATGCTTTCTTATCTGGTTTTCCAGGTAGCGTTTATAGGGTTCCCTGATGTACTGGGGAAGATTGCAGTAGAACGCAAATGCCGGGGCATGGGTGGGTAACTGGGTGACGTACTTAATCTTGACAAACTTACCCTTCACTGCCGGGGGACGGACCTCTTCAATGGCTTGCAGCATCACTTCGTTCAGCTTCGGCGTCGGGATCCTGACCTGGCGGTTTTCAAAGACCTCAATGGCCAGCTCAAGTGCCTTGTGGATTCGCTGTTTGGTCAGAGCAGAGATAAAAAGCACGGGGACATCAACAAAGGGTTCCAGCCGTTTTTTAATAGCTTCTTCGAATTGTTTCAGGGTCTGCGTTTCTTTGTCTACCAGGTCCCATTTGTTGACCAGTACCACCACCCCTTTCCAGTTGCGTTCTATCAGGTGAAAAATATTTACATCCTGAGCCTCGATCCCGATGGTGGCATCAATCATGAGCAGGCACACATCGGAATATTCAATGGCTCGTACCGAGCGCATAACCGAATAGAACTCCAGATCCTCTTTCACCTTCCCTTTCTTCCGCAACCCGGCCGTATCCACCAGATAGAAATCATGATTGAACTTGCTGTATCTGGTATGGATGGAGTCGCGTGTGGTTCCTGAAACCGGAGTCACAATGTTTCGTTCTTCTCCGATAAGGGCATTGACCAGGGAGGATTTTCCCACGTTTGGGCGCCCTACCACGGCTATTTTCGGTATTTCATCTTCATCCTCCTCTTCATTCTTCTTTTCTAACATGGAGGTAAGTTGATCCAGCATATCGCCCGTTCCGCTTCCGTTGATGGAGGAGAGTGCAAAATAATCGCCCAGTCCCAATCCATAGAAAACACTGGCATCGTATAAGCGGGTTGCATTATCTACTTTGTTAACCACCAGCAGCACAGGCTTGTCTATTTTCCGTAGCAATTCGGCAATGGTCTGGTCCAGATCGGTGATCCCCGAAATGACATCCACCAGGAATATCACCACATCGGCCTCATCAATGGCAAGCATGACCTGTTTACGGATCTCCTCCTCGAAAATATCATCGGAGTTTGTAACATATCCTCCGGTATCAATGATGCTGAACTCCTGCCCGTTCCATACTACCTTTCCATAGTGCCGGTCACGCGTCACTCCACTCACCTCATCCACAATGGCCTGGCGAGTTTCGGTCAGACGGTTAAAAAAGGTGGACTTACCCACATTGGGCCTCCCTACAACGGCAACTATACTTCCCATACTACTGCAAACTTAATGGTAACCAAAGTTCTTTATGAAACGTTCATTGTTCCGCCAATCCTTTTTCACTTTCACCCGGAGTTCAAGAAATACTTTTTTCTGAAAGAAGGCCTCCATATCCAGTCTTGACTCCCTCCCCACTTTTTTAAGGGCTTTCCCTTCGTTTCCGATGAGGATCCCCTTCTGACTATCCCGTTCCACATAGATCAGCGCACTGATGCGGATCAGCTTAACATCCTCTTTGAAGGATTCAACTTCCACTTCCACCGCATAAGGAATCTCCTGTTTGTAATAGAGCAGGATCTTTTCCCTGATCATTTCTCCCACAAAAAACCTTTCCGATTTATCAGTGAGAGCGTCTTTGTCATAATAGGGGGGCGATTCGGGCAGGTGTTCCAGGATCCTGTTAAAAATCGAATCCACATTGAATTTTTTCAGGGCAGAGATTGGAATCTTCTCAGCCCTGGGGAGAATCTCATCCCACTGCTCCATACAGTTTCTTACTTTTTCCTGCTTGCTAAGATCTATCTTATTGATTACCAGCAGTACAGGAACTTTGGCTCTGGCCACCTTCTGTAGAAACGGATCTTCCGGATCGGGTACTTCATCAATCTCTGTCAGGTAGATGAGTACATCGGCATCCACCAGGGCCGACCGGGCTGCCTTGAGCATGTTCTCCTGCAGTTTATAACTGGGGTCGAGGATCCCTGGTGTATCAGAAAAGATTATCTGGTAGTCGGGGGAGTTCAGAATCCCGTGTATCCTGTGCCTGGTAGTCTGGGCCCTGGAGGTGATAATGGAAAGTTTTTCTCCAACCATGGCATTCATCAGGGTCGATTTGCCCACATTGGGCTTACCGATTATATTCACATATCCCGCTTTGTGCTTCATCTTATTCGTAGGCATTCATTTTTAACATGTTTATCTCTTTCTCGGTAAGGAGCCTCCACTTTCCACGGGGAAGGTTCTTTTTTGTCAGGCCCCCGAAATAGACCCTGTCCAGCTTATCAACCCTGTAACCCACTGCTTCAAACATCCTGCGTACGATGCGGTTTTTCCCTGAATGGATCTCCAGTCCAACTTCCTTTTTATTCTCTGTGCTGGCATAACTGATGGCATCGGGTTGAATAAAGCCATCCTCCAGAGTCACCCCTTCGGCCAGCTTTTTCATATCCCCTGCGGATATGGCCTTATTCAGGAAAACATGGTAGATCTTTTTTTTGTTACTGGACGGATGGGTCATCTTTTTAGCCAGCTCCCCGTCGTTGGTAAAGAGCAGTACTCCTGTTGTGTTGCGGTCCAGGCGGCCCACCGGGTAGACCCGTTCGCTGCAGGCATCCTTGATCAATAACATAACCGTTTTCCTTTCCTTTGGATCATCGGTGGTGGTCACATAATCCTTGGGCTTGTTCAGCACCAGGTATACCTTACGTTCTGTACGGATCCGCTCACCATTGTATTTCACTTCATCATCGGGATTCACCTTGCTCCCCAGCTCCGTAACTGATTTCCCGTTCACCGTGATCAGTCCGGCCGAAATCAGCTCATCGGCTTCCCGTCTGGAACAGATGCCGGCAGCAGCAATATATTTATTAAGCCGCACCAGGCCTCCTGCATCTTTCTTAGTTGCCGGCCGGCCGCCAGGCGGGGACGATTTAGTACGTCCGGGCCCCTTTGAACCCCCACGCCTCTCTTCCAGTGTCCGGGAGCCACTTTCTCCTGTAAGAAAGGGCCGTTTCCCGGCAGCGTTTCCCCGGCTCCCCGGGCCTTTCTTTCCATCCTGATCGGGACGGGACGATTCTGTTCTTTTTCGCGGAGATGAAGAACTGCTTCTGCTCCCTTTTTTTGGTGGTCCTGCTTTGCTCAATGGCCTGATTATTAAATAGTGTTAAAGGCTACAAAGATACAGCTTATAAGTTACATTCTTGGAATAATAATTCTAACTTTGATAGCGTTTAAAAAACCAGGAAAAAATGAGTTTAGTAATCTCAATTTCAGGCATTCGCGGTACCATCGGAGGCAGGCCCTCAGAAGGCTTAACACCCATAGATACCGTACAGTTTACATCTGCTTACGCTTCATGGTTGATTCAGGATTCGGGGAAGGCCAGGCCATCGGTGGCCCTGGGCAGGGATGCAAGAATTTCCGGACCCATGGTGGAGCAGCTGGTAAGTGCCACACTTACGGCCATGGGTGTGGATGTATACCTGATGGGATTTGCCACAACTCCAACAGTGGAGATGGCAGTCACCGATCTGGGCACTGACGGGGGTATTATACTGACTGCCAGTCATAACCCTGCGAATTGGAATGCCCTGAAACTGCTCAACAGCAGGGGGGAATTTCTCTCTGGTGAGGATGGTGAAGTGATTCTGAAGATGGCCAGGGCCAACGATTACACTTATGCAGATGTAAAAAACCTGGGCTCCGTTAAACCTCTTGAAGGAATGGACGTCAAACACATCGATCAGGTACTGAAGCTGGACCTGGTCAAAGCTGAAAAAATCAAACTGAAAAAATTTCGCGTGGTTATTGATTGTGTAAATTCTGTTGGAGGCATCATTATACCACAGCTCTTAAAGGCGCTGGGGGTGCAGGAGGTTATTGAACTTTACTGCGATCCCACGGGCGATTTTCCACATAACCCCGAGCCACTGCCTGAAAACCTCACCGAAATATCCGGGGTGATGGTACGTGAAAGGGCTCATGTGGGCTTTGTGGTGGATCCTGATGTGGACCGCCTGGCCATTGTTTGTGAAGATGGCTCCATGTTTGGGGAGGAATATACCCTGGTAGCCATCGCCGATTATATTCTGTCCAGGACCCCGGGAAATACCGCATCTAACCTGAGCTCAACAAGGGCTCTGAGGGATGTGACCGAAGGCCACGGTCAATCCTATTTCCCAGCTGCTGTGGGAGAGGTGAATGTGGTAAATGCCATGAAGGCTCACGACTGTGTAATTGGTGGTGAGGGCAATGGCGGGGTCATCTACCCGGAACTTCATTACGGAAGGGATGCCCTGGTTGGGATCGCCCTGTTTCTGACCCACCTGGCCGAAAGTGGAATGGATTGCAGCGTATTGCGAAAATGTTATCCGGATTACTTTATCTCCAAGAATAAGATCACTTTGCCGGAGAGTGCCGATGCGGATCAACTGCTGACTGCCTTTGAGAAAGTACATGCCGAAGATGACATCAATACGGTGGATGGGGTTAAAGTGGATTTTCCCACAGGATGGGTTCATCTGCGTAAGTCCAATACGGAACCAATTATCAGACTATATGCCGAAGCTGGAAGCAGTGAAGAGGCTGAGCGCATTGCCGGGGAGGCCATGCAAACTATAAATGAATTGATTAATTAGACATTTTTTATTAAAAAGCATGAAAAGAAGAACCATACTTGCTATTGCTATTCCGGTTGCGCTTATCGTTGCGCTGGTACTTTACTCGGCTCTCTCGGGAAAGGAGAAAGAGGTGGTACTTGAAACCGAGGTGGCACAGGGAACTTTTGAGATTTCCGTCATGGTAACCGGAGAGCTGCAGGCCATTCGTGAGACCGAAATCAAAGCACCCTCGCAGCTGAGGAGCAGGAGTCTGAGAATCCGCAGCGTAAAGATACAGGACCTGGTTCCTGAAGGCACCGTTGTGGATTCGGGACAATGGGTAGCTACCCTTGACCGGTCGGAAGCAGATAACTCCCTGAAGGATATCCTGGATAACCTTGAACAGAAGGAGTCGGAGTATATGCGAACCAAACTGGATACAACCATGTCACTCAGAGAGTTACGCGACCAGTTGTTCAATCTGAAATTTGCCATGGAAGAGGCAGAGATTACCCTGGAGCAATCTCAGTTTGAGCCACCTGCTGCCATTCGCCAGGCTCAAATTGAACTTGAAAAAGCCAATAGAGCATATAACCAGGCTGAAAAGAACTATGGATTGAAGGTTCAGCAGGCCAAAGCAGAAATGCGTGAGGCTGAGATTAATATGGCCCGCGATCAAAGGAGCAAGGAGGAGATGGAAGCCGTGATGCAGAAATTTGATATTTATGCTCCATCATCGGGGATGGTGATCTATAAGAAGGACTGGAACGGACAAAAAAGGACTGCGGGAACAGAGATCAATACCTGGGACCTGGCCGTGGCCACCCTGCCCGATCTCTCCACCATGATCTCCATGACCTATGTGAATGAAATAGATATCAGCAAACTAAAGAAAGGGCAGAAGGTAGATATCGGGGTGGATGCCTTTCCCGAGAAGAAGTTTACAGGGGCGGTAACCGAAGTGGCCAATATCGGCCAGCAACTCCCCAATACCGATGCCAAGGTATTTGAGGTGAAAATTGAATTGAATGAGCGTGACACCATATTAAGGCCTTCCATGACCACCAGCAACCATGTGATTACCCAGATACTGGACAGCGTATTATATGTTCCACTGGAAGCCGTACATGCAAACGATAGCCTTACCTTTGTCTATACCCGTGATGGTAAGAAGCAGGTGGTGGTCCTGGGTGAATCCAATGAAAACCATATTGTTGTGGATATGGGCCTGAGTAAGGGTGAAAAGCTTTACCTGTCTATGCCGGAAAACACCGAGTCTTTTAAACACGACGGTATGGAGCT
>CAYWGP010000035.1:0-4881 GCA_964458155.1 uncultured Bacteroides sp. | reverse complement strand
TCACGACCATCCCTTGTTTTTAAGGGGACGTAGACCATGATGTTCCAGGGTTTCCCGGTATTTCCTATTTCTCCGTTGCGGTGTTCCAGATCCTCTCCACCATTATCTGAAAGGAAAAGTATCAATGTATTATCCAGTTCTCCTTTTTTCTCCAGGGTCGAAATAATCTTACCAATTCCCTGGTCCATATGATCTATCATGGCTGCATATACTTCCATCCGGCGCTGTTCCCACTCTTTTTCAGATGCTGCTTTCCAGGGACCGGATTTGAGAGTATCCCCGGGCGAAAGGGCCCATTTGGGGTCAAGGATCTCCATCTCGCACATTCGCCTGTACCGCATTACCCGAAGGGAATCCCATCCTTCTGAATAGCGGCCCCGGTATTTCGAAATTACTTCCTCCCTGGCATGGATCGGCCAGTGGGGTGCCGTATAAGCCACATACAAAAAGAAAGGCTCATCGTTTTCCGATTCCTCTATGAATTCAACCGCATTATCGGTGATGGCCTCCGTATAATAATAATCACCCTCCGGCTTTATAAATTCATTATCCCGCATGAGCGTTATGGGGTCCCAGAAACTTCCTGCAGCAATCAGGGTACCGTAGAACCTGTCAAATCCTCTTTGCAGAGGCCAGTTTTCCCCCTTTCCATCTTCAAGGATACTCCTGGTTACATGCCATTTGCCAGACATGAAAGTCTGATATCCTCCCTGCTTCAGGAGCTGTGCGATTGTTACGCAATGTTCATTCAGGTCGGCCCGGTATCCCGGCAGACCGTAATCGCTTCCGGTCATGTAGCCAAGGCCTGTTTGATGGGCATACAGTCCGGTGAGCAGGCTTGCACGGGACGGACAGCATCTTGCCGCATTATAAAACTGTGTGAAGCGAAGGCCCTTGGCTGCCAGCCTGTCCAGGTTAGGGGTCTCTATCTCTCCCCCGTAACAGCCCAGGTCTGAATAGCCCATATCATCGGCCATGACCAGGATGATATTTGCTCTTTCCTGTTCGGGAGTGCACGAAGCCACAAGTAGCATCATCGTACCGGCCCATATCCATATGTTCAAGCGCATCATGTTCTTTGTTTACTTCTGGTCTTTCATCATCCCCGGTGGAAATTGTGCGTTTACCTCCACCAGCCATTGTTTAAGCATACCCTCCATTTCCTCCGATAGTTCTTGCTTCTCCCCACTCAGGTCATGTTGCTCGCCTATATCATCTTTCAGGCTGTAAAGATGCGACTGGCCGGTTTCATAGTAATAGACCAGCTTATGGTCTCCCATCCTCACCGCGCCTTCCATCCTGCCATGTGGATAGTGCCAGTAAATGGCCTTCCTCTGAAGCTCGGATTTCCCTTGCAGTAATATATCAGCAAAACTCAAACCATCCATGTGTTGATCGGGTCGCTGAGCAACCCCGGCAAGGTCCAGGATGGTCGGGTAAAAATCGTTGGTAATCAGGGGGATATCACAGGTGGAACCAGCCTCAATTTTTCCGGGCCATTTTACAATGGTGGGGATCCTGATCCCTCCTTCATCCAGGTTATGCTTCATGCCTTTCAATGGCAGGTTGGAGGTCACACTCCCTTTCCCGCCATTGTCAGAAGTAAAGATAAGCACCGTCTTTTTCTCAAGGCCGTAGGATTTTAAGCTGTCGATAAGACGCCCTACATTTTCATCCATATGGTATACCATGGCCGCATAATTGGGATTATTCTGATACTGTTTTTCATTCTGAACAGGTTCAGTGAGGGTATCCATGCCCATGCTTTCTATCTTTTTCTTAAACCTTTCCACAACCTCTTCTTTGGCCTGAAGGGGCGTGTGAACCGTGTGGAAAGAGAGGAAAGCAAAGAAAGGATGCTTGCGATTCTCTTTAATAAACTGAATTGTTTCATTGGTAAGCCGGTCGGTAAGGTACTCCCCATCCGGGCCATCTTCCATAAATGTCAGGTGATGCGGACTAAAGAACCGGGTGTGCCCCCCGGCCCTGTCCACATCCGGGGCAGTAAGCCCCGGGTGTGCAAGCTCCCAGGCCCACGGCAGGTCCATACCGCCCAATGCAACTTCAAAACCCTGGTTTGCTGCCCAGTGCTCCTGGGAGTAGCCCAGGTGCCATTTCCCAAAATATCCTGTGGAGTACTGTTGCTCCTTTAGTGCTTCTGCAAGTGTGAATTCCTCCACAGGCAGGTGAGGTGTAACATGTTCTGCATCCCGTTCAGGATACAGCAGGTAAGTTGTAATACCCGTCCGGGCTGTATATTTTCCGGTTAATATGGAAGCCCGGGTGGGAGAACAGACCGGACCTCCTGCATAGAAGTCTGTAAAGGCCATCCCCTCAGCGGCCAGTTGGTCCACATTGGGTGATTCATATACCTTGCTTCCATTATATGACAGGTCGCTCCAGCCCAGATCATCCACCATAATAAACAGGATGTTGGGAGGGCCTTCATCCGGATTCTTCAGGCCACCTCCGCATCCATAAAACACCATGGCAAGTAAGATGATAATCGTGCTGTTTAGATACTGTTTTATATCCGGGTATTTCATATGTAGTGTTTTAAAATCAATCTGCTTTTTCCTCGATCCATTGAAGGTTGAAACGGGCAAGTTTGATCTTTACCCTCTCACCATCGAAATCATACTCCGCCAGCATTCCAATGGATCCATCGGGAAGGATGGCAAGGCTGGAGTAGTCAAATGTACCTTCATGAATTACCTTACAGAGTGGCCATGTTTGCCCGTCATCATAACTCAGACAAATTACTGCTTTACCACGCCTTCGGCCTTCCACCCGGTCTGTTACACCCACATGTATGATCACCCCCGGATCATTTCCATCGGGCCACCGGTATCTCAGAAGTGGAGACATGCATCCGGTGTCTATCAATGCCTTCTCCTTCTTCAGGCTACTCCAGGTTTGCCCGCCGTCCCCACTGAAGGCCACCCTCCTGAATCCGGATGAGTTTCGTGCACTTAGCATTACAGATCCATCCGAGAGTTCCACCATCTGGACTTCACCTCCCGACCCATCTTTTTCGGGAGCTGCAAACTCCCCGTGCTTCCATGAGCTGCCGTGATCATCTGAATAGAGTGAGTAGAGGTAGGTCTCCTTCTTTTTTCCCACCATGATCTGCTCCTGCATGGGGATGATCACCCTTCCCTTGTATGCTCCCCGGGTGAGTGTAATTCCAGTTCCGGGTCCGCAAATGGAGGCAAGCGATGAGCTCCCTTTCTTTACGAGCGAGGTAAGCTCACGGGGTTCACTCCATGATACTCCATCATCATCACTGGTAATGACAAAAAAGCGTTGTACATGATCCCCGCTCAGTCCGGGTTCCACCAGTTTTACTCCATGGGACGTCATCTCACGGGTGTGGTACTTCTCCGGGAAATAGATGTAGGTGACAATCACCGTCCCGTTTTCGGCCTGAACCATTACAGGATTCATGGTCACATTATCTCCTGCTTCTGCGATAAGCACCGGATCCTCCCAGCTATCCCCACCATCAGAACTTCTCATGAGGACCAGGTCATTTTTCGCATGGTCCAGGTTCAGGTCTTCCCTTCCCTCAGCCACTGCAAGCAGCACATTGTTTTTTGTAACGAGAAAGGATGGAATGCGGTAATTATGGTAGCCCATACCGTCCGAAAGAGGTTTGAATACAGCCATGGTATCAAAATATGGACTTTCACCCGTTCTGGCTCCGACTTCCGTTATTCCTTCCTTTTTTATAATCTCATCCAGGCTGATCTTTTCAAATACCAGGTCGGCCTGACTTCCCTCATACAGGATTCCCAGGTGCCGGTCATCAATCTGGGTCATATTCGGATACCCCCTGCCCCCGAGCTGGTCGATAAGGAGCCAGTACTCCTCTGGCCAGGTGTTCCCGTCATCCAGGCTGGCTTTAATGGTCATATGGTGGCGACCCTGGATGGAATTTGGATTGGCAAAAAGTACGATGCTCCTCTCTTTCCCATGAAGCTGAAACCGGCCTTTAATAAGCGCAGCATTGCAAACGGGTTCAACAAGAGCAGAGCGGGAGGTGCGATGTTTTTCCCAGCTGGATCCCAGGTCGTCAGAAATATACACGGACCTGGACCCTCTGCGGTTGTCACGCATGTTCAGCATAATCGAACCGTCATCCAGTTCTATCACCTGCGCTTCGGTGGTATTGGGTTTTGCTCCGCTGCCAATTTTCCAGGATTCCCCATGATCCTTGCTCCAGACAATGGTAGCGTGTGGCATCTCCTGCTCGTCCTTAAACTGAGCAGGGAAAACGAGGGTTCCATTACTGAGTGTGATTCCACTGCCTGGCCCCTGCAGTAACAGGTACCATTCGGGGTCTTTGAGCATGGAGGTCAGGTTGATGGGAGGGGACCAGCTCAATCCTTCGTCATCGGAGCTCACCACCATGAACTGACTTGTTTCATCGGGGCTTAATCCCGGTCTGGAGCTGAACCAGTTTCTCTTTCCCGGCGCACCATGAGCCCAGACCGCTGCTACCCAGATAGTCCCGCTTGTTCGATCCACAAGGACAGATGGATCACCGATCCCATTCTCCTCCTGGGGTTTGCCACCCCATTCACCCATGTCCATGATAATTTTCATGGGCTCCCACGTAAGCCCACCGTCCATACTCCGACTCATGCCCACGTCCACATCAGCCTGAAGGTCTACCGGATCCTTATACCTGACGTCATAAACAGCTATCAGGGTACCCTTGTTGGAGGTGACCAGTCCCGGTATGCGATAGGTGTTGACCCTATCATCACCCTTTTTTCGGAGGGCGATGCCTATGCGATGACAGTAAGGTGTAGATTTCTCAGCCGGGGATAACTTTGTTCCGTTCTTCAGGATCACATAATCACATCCGACACCAAT
>CAYWGP010000034.1:0-1509 GCA_964458155.1 uncultured Bacteroides sp. | reverse complement strand
GAAAATGTTAATTACATAGCAATAATATACTCAACCATTGTCAATTAGGTACAACAATTAGATAAGAATAGACGAGGGAAGTATTTATACCACAGCACCCAAACAAAATATCACAATTCTGGCAGGAGCTGAAACGCCGTAAAGTTCTCCGTTCACTGGCCATCTACGCAGGTACTGCATTTATCATCCTTGAAGCTTGCAATATGCTTTTTCCCCGCTGGGATCTGCCAGACTGGACCATTGACCTGGTTTTCTGGTTGCTGGTCCTGGGAGCGTTTATCAATGTGATCATCGCCTGGATTTATGACATCACCCCGGGAGGTATGCGAAGGACCAAGCCCATGGAAGAGGTCACCCCGGAAGAAAGAATTCCAGATTCCAGAGGATGGAAAGCCGCCACCTATATCAGCCTGGTGGTGATTGTGGGTTTGATTGTTCTGAATATTGTGGGTGGAGGCAAGCAATTACGTGCAGGTGACATCCAGTCTATGGTAATCCTTCCTTTTGAAAACTTTACCGGGGACGATCAGCTCGATAACATGGTTTCCAGCATGCACTCTTTGCTTTGTGGAGATATGGGCAGAATTAGTGGATTACGGGTGATAGGAAAGACTTCCTCAAAAATCTACAAGGACACTGATTTGTCTGCGAAAGACATCGCCAGGGAATTGAATGTGGATGCAGTGTTGGAGCCGACGATAATGTGCCTGGGGGATAGTGTTTGCATGCAGTTCAGGTTGGTAAGCACTACCGGAGAGGAGGATCAAATCTGGGTTGGTGATTACAGGGAGGATAAAAGGCAGATCCTGAATCTGTTTAACAGGCTTACAAGGCAGGTCGCTGATGAAGTAAAGATTGAATTAACTCCGGAAGAAGAAAGATTGCTTTCCAAATCAAAAACAGTTGACAGGGAGGCTTATGATGAGTACCTGAAGGCAGGCAGGGGTGATTTTAGCAAAGAATCGTTGTATAAATCCCTGGAATATTTAAACAATGCTGTTGAAAAAGATCCTGACTGGGCACCTCTTTATTCGAGTCTGGCAAGTGTTTGGATGGGGATACAACAGGCGGGATATGAACCAACTTCCGTTACCTCTCATGAAATTTACAAGAACCTTAACAAAGCTCTTGAATTGGATCCGAACCTTTCAGAGGCTCATGCTTCAATAGCTGTGATTGCTCATTGGATGGAATGGGACTGGGAAAAGAGTGAAAAGGAGTTCTTAAAAGCGCTGGCTGTTAATCCCAACGACGCCATGTCAAGAGTGCTGTATGGCCAGCTGTTATGTGGTCTGCAGAGAACTGATGAAGGGATAGCACAGGGCCGGCTGGCATTCGAGCTGGATCCGCTAAATCCTATACTAAAGGTTTCTTATGGAGGGATATTACTTGGTGCAGCAGGTGATTGTAAAACTGCCCTGGTTCTTGCAGAGGAAATTACAGCTTCTGATCCGGGGCACATTTTGGCCAATAGTCTAATTGAAGCTGCAGCTTTTCAATGCAAAGAAT
>CAYWGP010000033.1:0-2127 GCA_964458155.1 uncultured Bacteroides sp. | reverse complement strand
AAAATGTTTTCATAGAGCTCCGGATGCTTAATAAAATGGTCAAAGTCAAAGGCGTTTCCATCCTTCCTTCGTGTATAATGCCAGGGATCAAGTCTTGTATAGATAGCCCTGTCAAAGTCCACGTTCAGAAATTCCTGTGGATCTACCTGGAGAATACCGGCTCCTTCAAGGATCTCCAGCGCTCCTCCTGCAACCCTTCCCCCACCGGTCACGGCGATCCTGCTTCTCCCCGCTTCAACCTTAAGCAGCTCCTCCATGAGCTCATCCAGATCAAAACAATCACCTGCCGGCTTCAGCTCAAAACTTCCACTCTTCAGTCCAAAGGCCCGCAACCCGTTGTAAGCACCTACCACCCCGGCCCAGCGCCCAAAAGCAACCACCCTGATGCCCTTTTCATCAGTTAAATATTCATAGTCCACCAGCCTTATTCCCTTATTAATCACCTCCTGCAAAAGGTCCCGGTTATAAGGCTGCTTCTTGGCCGTATGTGAGAAAAAGAGATAGGTTTTTCCGGGTATCAGGGCATCCAGTTTCACCTCCTTCACCCCCATCAGCACATCACAGCCGGAAAGATCCTCGGATAGCGTAATCCCCAGATCAGCATATTCCTTATCGGAATAGCAGCGGTATTCAGAAGGCTGAACCAGCAGTTCCAGGCTGCTGTATTGATCTAGCAGGGACCGACACTGTACAGGAGTCAGAGGAACCCGTTTGTCGGGTGGAGTCTTGGTTTCGCGGATAATGCCGAGGCTGATTTTTTGCATATACGAATATAGAAAAAATGCCTAAATACTAAGGCTTGAGGCAGACCTGCTTATTTCGCGGGCTTATATTCTCCGTCGAAAGCCACGGACCAGTTTAGCCCCTTATCCTTGCTTGTATTCCAGGTCTGCCTTACCGAGCCATTCTCCATTTTTTCCCAGGTAATTCTGTTCAGCCCGGCAGTTTTATCTCCATGCTCCAAATCATCAAGGACCATCTTTCCATCTGTGAGTACCCCCGACAAAAACAGGGTAAGCCCTGAATTATCGATCCAGTACTGTTCCCAGCGCTCCCTGGCAGGATTGTACTTGTTTAAACTTTTGCCCTGGTACTTTCCCTTTACCACCGTATAATTTTCCAGCAGACCCAGACCGTCAATGATGGATTCTATCTTACTGTGCCCCACCAGCGTGTCTGTGCCAAATTTATATACCTCCCAGCTTCCCAGCCAGAAATCAAATTGATGGTACTTTTGATTCAGTTCTTCCTGACCTCCCTGGGCAGAAATCATCAGGGGACTGATAAGGATGAATAGAATCAGTATTTTTTTCATGGCCTTATGGTTTTAACTGTTATGAATTGCTGATCCAGTCTTCCATGGTCTGTCCCATGCTTACCATGGTTGAGTAACCCTGCTCCAAAGGCAGTTCTGATGACTGGAGACCAAGCTGCTTCAAACAGGCAACGAAGCCCTCGTTGAGCATGCGACCCGCCAGCAGGGGGAATTCGAACAGATCCGGAAAAACACCCTTGCCTCCTGGTGTATCATGCTCCTTTTTACAGGAAGGTTCAGAAGCGGAGAGATAAATCCGGCAGGCCATAGGCCTGGCTTCATAAACCAGGCATGTTCCCGAATCAAGAAAAGGACACTTAGCTCTGATCTGCAGCTGTTCTTCCACAGAAAGATTCATGCTGAGCATTACCTTCTTCCTGGCCTGTTCCAGGATCATCTCCCTGGTAGCGTCTGAAAAATTACGCTCTGCGTAGGCATTCAGAAAAAGAAACTCATGGGTCACCGCAAATACCTCCTGGTGACAGCACCAGGAGCATCCTTTCTTACAGGCTGCAAGCTGGCCCTCCGCTGCTGAACGCTGCATAAATGACTCCAGCAGCTCATCGATTACCTGGTATAATTGTGTAATGGCCCTGTCCAGGTTGGCAGCAGTAAGCTCGTGACCCAGGTGCTCAAGTGCCAGCCTGAAACCATCCCGGTAAAAGATGCGCTTGATCTCCCCGGATTCCATGCTATATCAGGGGAAAGACAATCAGGGTTTCCCAGAGAGCAGGATCGGATTCACTCTCCATCCCGGTCTGGTAGAATTCAAAAGCCTCCCCGCTTACCTGGACTCCCTCGTCCTCGATATA
>CAYWGP010000032.1:0-8120 GCA_964458155.1 uncultured Bacteroides sp. | reverse complement strand
AGTTGGAAGGAAGTAGCCTGAGGGTAAACAGAGCCAGGACAACCATCGAAAAGATTGTGCGGGATAATGATATTCTTTCCTGCCAGGCCCTGGACAGCTATTTTATTCCCCGGTTTGAGGAGAACCCGTACAATAAAAACTTCCTTGATAGAGTCATCAGTACCTACAACAGCGCAGGATGTGACCGTTCGGAATTCTATTTAACAGCCATAGAGCGTTATTATGAACTTGAACCCGGGCCTGAATCTGCCCACGATTTAGCTATTCGCTTTATCTCCAGGGATGATCTTCAAAAGGCCTCATACTTTCTGAAAGAAGCTGTGAAAGGAGATGGCATCGACAGTGATACCAGGGCTGTGTGGTATTATGAACTGGCTCTGGTGAGTAAGGCCAGCGAGTCATACTGTGAGGCCATTGATTTTGCCAGGGAAGCCATCCTGCTGGATAAAGAATTAGGGAAGGCATATATTTTGCTCGGGGATGCATTTATCGCTGCACGTGAGGAACTGGGCGATGATGTCCAAAGGCGCGCAGCCTATTGGGCAGCGGCTGACATTTATGCCAGAGCCGACTTGGCAGATCCTTCATTAGGGGAAGAGGTCAGGCAGAAGCTATCAGATTGCGCTCTCCAGTATCCCAGCCAGGAAGATATCTTCTTTCTGGATATGAAAGACGGGGATCCCTACCTGGTAGAGGGGTGCATCAATGTAAATACTACCGTGCGGTCAAGAAAATAAGCTTGCTGCATTAGCGGATTAAGAGCCTTCCATAATCTCACGCAGCATATCCTTTTCTTTGGAAAGGGCCATGCGCTTGACAAACTCATAATCTTTGATTTGCATGCTGTCGAACCACTCTTCCCAGAGTTCTATAACACGGTCCCATTCCAGATCCTTATCCCGCGGTGCAGCTTCAATAAGAACAACTTTCAGATCGGGATATGGTTCTTTTACAGACTGTAGTTTTGTAAGGTCCTTTCCTACAATGGGGTAGCCGTCCGTGAACAGAAAAAGGAAGTTCTGTGTCAGCGTATCCGTGACATAATCCACCTTCAGGTTCTCGTAAAAATATTTCCAGATATCAGCGCCATAAAAGTCCTTGGGATTATTGCTGAATACAGCCTGATCATATAGCTCATCCAGGTTCCTGTAAAAAATGGCCCGTCGATCTTCCTCCGTTTTCCTGCGTAGCACACCCGGAATATTTTCCATGTTGGTGTACAGGCTGTCTTCATAAACCTCATTTCTGAGATCGGCACCACGCTGGGGAGCAATGACCACCCTGATCTCATCCCGTGAACGCAGATAGAGCTGACTTTTGACCTGCTCTTCAAAGATGGTATAAATCTGTTTGATCAATTCTTTATCACGCTCTGGCTGGTTATCCTGGACAATCAGGCGATCACTCAGGTCCAGCAAGATGATATAGTTGTGTTTGACAGGGGTAGGGAGTTCTTTCTCCTCCTGGGGAGGCATGCATGATGCAAGAAGCATCAGTGCTATAATTACCGGGATATATTTAATACGCTGTTTCATTTTTTTTGGATGTCTTATTCGGGAAATGATTAAAGATCTCTGCGTTTGATAACCTTTACAGTGCCAGATTTTATGGCATGTTTTTCCTCAAATTCCTTTCTGATGTTCACACATTTCACCTTTACTTCTTTCAGGTTCTGAGGAGCGAGATAGGAAATCCACCCGGTGGTAAACTGGTCGATATAGGATTTCAGATTACCAAGAATCACAGTGCCAATATCCTCACGAAGGTTTGCAATATCAAACCTGATTGGCTCTTCAGGAATGAGTTTGGCTTGCAGTATTTTGACATCTTCCTTCAGATGTTTTATGATCTTCTTGAGATTAACTGTAACCAGGCGCTTGGACCATTCACGTATCACGGAATCAAGAAGAATACTCCAGAGTAAGTACACAATAAATCCCAGGAAAAGAATCATATAGAAGGCAGGGTCTGCTGCCCATGATTTGGTTCCAAGCCCCATTAACTCTTTGGCATATTCTAAATTATTATGGATCAGTAAGGCAAGTAGAAAATCGACAAAGAAGGTAACGCCAATCAGGGCCCCCAGGAATACGAATTTGTATTTGTGTTTCAGGTCAAGAATGACATGAAATGCCCAACCAAAGGCGTAGAATACAAATGGAACCAGGAAAAGAAGGAAATTATATTGCAATGCTTCGGATAGTTCTGCTGGTTGTGGCATGATGCTGCCGGTACCCAGTCCGGCTGCAATACGTCCGGCAATTCCTTCAAAATCGGTATATAATGCTCTGAAGGCTGCAGATACGTAAAAGAAAAACAAATAGCCGCTGAGCATGATCAGGATAAACACACTTATGCTAAACTTGAATGGAGAGAAGGTTTCCCTTTTCATGGCTTCCGGATCAGCCTCATATTTCTTCCGGATGTCCAGTAAGTCTTCCCGCCGTACATCGATCTTGTCCTGTTTTTCTCTAACAAGAATATTTATTTCAGCATTATTCATAGTGGCTTCATCGAGCCTGGCTTCAAGTTCTTTCAGCTTGCTGCGTTTTTCAGGCTTTTCATTTTCATTCAGTCCACTGAATTTTTCATCAACCAGGTCTCCGTTCAGGATCATGTTGAGGTAAGAACTATAGACGTCCGGATCGCCCTTCGCATTGCCGGACTTCTCATATCCGAATTCCTGCAGATTCACATAATCGATCTGGTGAACGGCTTTTTCTGTTTTTGAACTTGGAGAAGCTGATTTTTCCATTAGGCTAATTGTTTAGTTAACACTTAAATTCCTGGTTGATGCTAAAACGCTGGTGAGTAACCTTTTATTGCCAGGGAGCATTTGCTGTTATACGAAAAGCAATCCTCTTTGTTTCATGCGAGTATGATAAAAAAAAAGAGTGCACCCGCAGGCACACTCTCATTTAATACAAAACCTGGCTAAAAACTACTCTTTAATCACCCTTGCAACACTATTCATCTGGTCACTATGGATCTGTATTATATACAGACCATTCTTCAAGTCACTGACATCAAGATCAATTTTTGTAAATCTGTCGATCTCCTCCACCCGGATAATCTGGCCTGTCATCTCCACTACCCTGAGGGTAACATTAGTCTGCTCGTTAACCATATCAAGGGTAACATAATCACGGGCCGGATTCGGATAAACCTTATAGTCCTGGGATATATCAGTGTCTATTCCGGTATTGGCTATGGTATTGCAATCGGAAGTATCGGAGCAGCTTCCCTGAGTCAGGATGACTGCATATGTTCCGTCTGCATCAGGCCTGAAGGTGCTGGCTGTTTCACCTGCTACGAGGCTATTATCTGCGCAGTTGATCCACTGGTAGCTTCCTGTATTATTACAGGTCAGGGTGCCACCATCCACAGTCACCACAATATTCTCAACTGCCTGGTGAGTGACTGTAAAGGAATACTGCATGCTGTTCCCATTGCCATCATCCAGAGTATAGGTAACGGCGGTCACACCGGGATTAAACACAACTGCACTTGCATCACCACTTCCGCTTCCTGTTGTTGCCCCGCTTAATACGTAGCTTTCGACAGGTGTTGAACAGTTATCCATGATTGCTGTCAATCCAATAAAGCCTACCGTTCCGTCACAGCTAATTAGATCGGCAGGAGCAGTTGCCGTTGGAGGAGTCACATCACGAACCAGGACATTCTGAGGAACAACGATGAAATTTCCGTTTCCATCACTGAAGGTCCAGTCTATCACATAACTGCCCTGTGTGGAATATGTTAAGGGATCTGTTGTTGTTGCGGTTATAAGTCCGACGCAGGCATCAGTGGTCGTAGGAGCCACGGCAGTTACAGAACATTCTCCATTCAGAGTAGCCAGGTTAGGCACTTCAGGTGGCGTAACATCGCTGATAGTCACATTCTGGGTCGCATTAATGCTGTTTCCGCCACCGTCATCAAAGGTCCAGGTAATCACGTAAGTGCCTGCAATGGTATAGCTCAGCGGGTCGGAAGTAGTTCCTGTGATAACACCGGCGCAGGCGTCCGTGGTCGTTGGGGCCACAGCAGTGACGGTACATTCTCCGAAAAGGTCGGCCAGTGTGGGCATATCAGGTGGTGTAGTATCGCTGACTATCACATTCTGTGGTACAATAATGCTGTTCCCGTTTCCATCATCAAAGGTCCAGTTTATTACAAAAGTGCCCGCTGTGGAATAACTCAGCGGATCGGTAGTAGTTCCGGTAATTACTCCAGTGCAGGCATCCATAGTTGTTGGCACCGTTGCAGTTACCGTGGCAGTACATTCGCCTGTTACATCTGGCAGTGTAGGCACCACTGGTGGTGTAACATCATCTAATATCACATTCTGTCCCACAATGATGCTGTTACCATTCCCATCATCGAAGGTCCAGTTAATTACATAGGTCCCCTCGGAGCTATAGCTCAGGGGATCCGTTGTGGTACCTGTAATGATCCCTTCACAGGCATCCAGGGTCGCGGGAGCAGTCGCCGTCACAGTGCATTCACCAGTCAGATCGGTCAGGGTGGGAGGCACTGGAGGTGAAAGATCTGCGACAATCACATTCTGCGCAGCATTCACACTGTTCCCATTTCCATCGGCAAAGGTCCAGTTGATCACATAGACCCCCTGACCTGGATAACTCAGAGGATCGGTAGTGGTACCTGTAATGGTCCCCGCGCAGGCATCAGTAGTGGTCGGAGCAACAGCCGGGACAGAGCACTCAGTGATTTGATCGGCAAGTGTGGGTGTTACCGGGTCACTTACATCATTTATGGCTATGGTCTGCGATTGTGTGCTTGTGTTTCCAAAGCCATCTTCGTAGATCCAGGTAATTACGGTGCTCCCCTGAGTTGTTATCGGGAAGGGTGTTCCGGTTGTACCGGTGACCTGGCCCGAATACAGGTCTGTGGCAGTTGGAGCAACAGGTGTTACAGAGCACTCATCGATAAGGACCGGCAGGCTGGCCACATCGGGGACCGGGCCTGATAAATCACTGATGACTAGTACATCCGAAGCACTACCCGAATAATTTTGATCTTCTATCACTGCATCTACAGTATGGCTTCCCAGGTCTACCGGCAACTCTGTTGAGCCATTGTAAGTTAGATTTACATTCAGACCGGCCGGCACTGTGGCTACTGTCGCACTGACCCCTGATCCTGTATAATCCTGGGTCATGTTGCTGAATACAATAGAGCCTGTACCTTTATTTACCACCTGGATCCGGTCAAAGCTCACGGCTGAATAAGTATCATCGCCCACCTGGGTGGCGGTAATATAGCTTTCTCCAACATTATGTATACTTGCGGTGGATCCGGAAACCGAAACAACGGCAGGGTTGGAAGAACTGAAGGTAACTGGTAAACCTGAGGAAGCTGTTGCAGACAGTGTGAAATCTGCATCGCCGTATACCCTGTCCATCAAAGGATCGAAGGTAAGATCCTGGACCAGTTTAGCCGCAAGCTGAAAATCAAAGGTTTCCAGTGGGATTCCGGTTTCCGATAAAACTGTACCCCTGGTATAAGCCACCGTGATGGCGTTGGCTGTATTCAGATTGGGAGATACAAATAGCACAATGGTAGCCGGATCCCCTGCTTTTAACTGGCAGGAGGTGGAAGTTACTGCAACGCCGTTGTCCTCTACCGCAAATTCAAGGTGTTTCCCGGTGGGATCGCCCATATTCCTGTCAAAGGTAATCTCGACCCTGTCTGTCCCTTTGGCTGCATGCACAAAGGTTGGGACACTCGGGGGTAAAACATTTATTGTATAGGTATTATCTGCGGAAGTTCCTGTTCCGTCTGTAAAGTGGAAATTGAAGTTTCCAAGCCCGTTTCCAGTTCCCCCGGAAGCCCTGTAAAAAACCTGGTGAGCTGCATCGCTTACATCGCTCGGCACCGCTGTGATTTCAGCTCCGGGTACCCCTGCATTATTTTGATACAAAATACCTTCAGCTGGCAGGGAGCTTAGCGTGGCCGTTTTTGGTCCGGTATCGCCTCCTGTGAAATGCAGTGTTAATTGCTGAAGCTCACCCTGTTCCAGGCTGACTGTTTGCGGAACTGCCAGCAGAGGGGGTGTTGTGCTCGTCTGGAAGGTCCAGGTTTCGGACCAGGAGACATCTCCAGCCGAATTCCTTGAGTTAACGGACCAATAATATGTTTGCCCTACCGCTAATATATATTCATAGCTAAGACCGGTCAGGTCAGCGGAAGTATGTACGGGGTTGGTCAGATCTGCATTTTGGGAAATTATTACAAAGTAGGAGCTGGTATTGGATGACTCCTCCCATTGAAATGTAACTGTGTCGCCAGCAATAGAGTTATAAATGGGGCTAATCAGAATGGGAATACCAGGCCTTGGTATTTCGTTGACCAGTAAAACAGGATCGTAAAGTGCATTTTCATCATAGGTATAGGTGCCTCCACCGGGAGTAAACAGTACAGCTTTTCCACTGTGGACAAATCCCGGGGTGTCGTAGGAGCACAACACGCCCGCCGTACCATCGACATTCTCCAGTCCAATGGTAGCTTCTCCACCGGTGGCCCTGTCGGAAGATAAATCAACAATACTCTTGTATTGCATCTGGATATTGTTGGAGCCTTCGTACAATATGACCTGGATGGTGCCCAGTTGTACGGTGGATGTCCAGAACGACATGTTGCTCCACTGTATCACCAGTTTTCGATCAGGTGCCGTTCCAATGGTCTGATACATGATATCTCCACTGCTATGAACCACAAGGTCATCCCAGAATGGTGCGATGTAGTTATCCGGCCTTCTATCATCAGGAATGCTGACATTGCTGAATGCATTGGATCCGGATTCAAACATTACCAGGCCATTGGAGCTGACCCAAAATTCGTCATAGGTGTTTCCAAAGAAATCAAAATCGAAGCCAATGGGGAAGGAGCCCCATTTTTTGTCATCCGCCGCTCCCGAAACAACAATGTTGCCTAAATATTCAGTTTCTGTCACAGCTGCATGGACCACAGCCGATAAAGAAAAAACGATCAGGATAAGAAGAGTTCTTATTTTATATGCCAGAGTTTTCATGTCGATCCCTTTTTAAACCGATACAGTATTATATATCTAATTTGTAAGTCAGATGTAAGCCCTTTCTATTAAGATATTTTTAATCAGTTTACTATGTTAGGGTGATCGTTATAAGCAATAAATAGTTGCTTCGAACCAATAATCTAATTCGTTGTACGGAAGAAAAACGCAGATGGTTTCTTTTCTTGATCAATATCAGGTTCTTAAGGATTAAGGATGATATTTTGATGGATGAAAAAGTAAAGAGCTTTTGAGGATTCCTTACCTTAGTGACCAATCAACGAAAATCATCCATGAAACCAGCTTATTTCCTGACCAGTCTTGCACTTATTTTAATTCAGGGATGTGTTAAGCCTGAAAAACAGGCACCTGTAATTACAAATACGCTCCGGAGTTACCATGATTTTTCTGAACGCGATGATCAGTTTACCGGTGGAATAAAAATGATCCCCATCTCCACGCCAAAGGGGGAATTTCGGGTGTGGACCAAAAGGGTGGGAAACAACCCCACCATAAAGTTGCTCCTGTTGCACGGCGGCCCGGGTGGCACCCATGAGGTGTTCGACTGTTTCGATGGCTACCTGCCTTCCGAAGGGATAGAATACATCTACTACGATCAGCTGGGTTCTTATTTCAGCGATCAGCCTTCCGATAATTCCCTCTGGACCATTGATCGATTTGTGGATGAGGTGGAGCAGGTGCGGATAGCCCTGGGACTGGATAAGGATAATTTCTTTTTGCTCGGACAGTCCTGGGGGGGAATCCTGGCCATGGAGTATGCCCTGAAGCATCAGGACAAAATAAAGGGACTGATCATATCCAATATGATGTCCAATGTTCCCGCCTACAATAAATATGCCCAGGAGGTACTTGGCCCCCTGATGGCCCCCGCGATCCTGAAGGAGATCAAGGAAATGGAGGCCCGGAATGATTACGGCAATCCGCGTTATATGGAACTGCTAATGGAGCATTACTATACGGAGCACCTGTTACGCATGCCCGTGGAGAAGTGGCCCCAGTCGGTGAACCTGGCATTCAGGCATATGAATCCCGAAGTATATGTATACAT
>CAYWGP010000031.1:0-63744 GCA_964458155.1 uncultured Bacteroides sp. | reverse complement strand
AATCTTGCAGGAATAACCACATTCCTGTTGCAGGGAGTAAGTCCACGTAGCTGGTGGGAAGCAAATAAAGCGAAAAAAGCAAGCCGGAAAACTCTGGCTATCTGGACAATTACTTTGGGTTTTCTGATTGTAGTTATTTTGCTTTGGAGCAATTAGGATGAAAAAATCCCCTATCGCTTCGCGAAAGGGGATTGAGGTCGGTAGCGGATTCGAACCGCTGTAACCGGTTTTGCAGACCGGCGCCTAGCCACTCGGCAAACCGACCAAGTGATGCTTATAAGCGCAAAATTAGTAAAAAAATTTACTTCTTTTTCAGCAACCAGGCAATACGGTCGAAAGAGACGAAATAGTGAATCACCACAGCTGAGCCAAAGATCAAAGCCATCAGGGGGTAATCCAGGTCCAGCATCATCCATGCTGCTGCACCGAAAAGTAAAAGTTCCAGCAAAAGCCTGACTATTCCTGGAGTTTGCACCACTGTTTTACCAGAGCGGCTGGGGTCTCCACTGACGGCAAAAACACCCCACAGGACTGCGAACAGCAGGGGGAAAATTATTGCCAGAAGGATTCTCATTCCGCCACTGGTAAGGGAGTATCCCCAAACTCCGAAGGCAAAAATGGCTGCCAGTTCCAGTAAAAAACGAAGAGCCAGATTTATGGAATGTTTAGAGCTCATTTTGTGGATACTTTGTTCAATAACAAGTCAACTGGTAATTGGTTTTTAACAATTTACCGATGAATCAGATAAGATTGCCGATTTATACTGGATTCGTGTTTGTTCTCGCCGTAGATTTACTATATGATTTGGTTCATCCTCATATCGCTGCTGGTGATTTTTATCTTCTGGATTCTACTAGTCCCGGTGATCATTTATACCAATACCGCCAGAAACCGCTATCTCCTGACCCTGCCTGGCATATTCAGGGCAGTGGTGGTACCGCAGGAGGGCCTGTTCCAAATAAGAGGCTGGATCCTCTTCATACCATTTAAATTTAATCCCTTTGAGCAAAGGAAGAGAAAGGCAGAGCAAAAGCCCGCGAAAAAAAAGAAGAAGAAACGCTTGTGGAAATCCGGTAGCTTCCGGATGATGAAGGGAGCGCTGAGTGCTTTCCGGATCAAACAGCTGGAGGCAAACATCGACACAGATGATTTTACCCTCAATGCCTGGCTGGTACCTGTGTTTTCGGCAGTTAACCTGGAAAACGTGCGACTGCAGGTCAATTTCGAAGGCCATCAAACCTTGCTTCTCGACCTGAGGGTCACACTGGGAGCCTTGCTATGGAGCATAATCAAAGTCAAATACAGATCTTATATTAACCATTAAAACATACTGTTATGAATATCAACATTGAAACTTTACTCGACAAGGTATCTGAGCATGTAAAAACCCTGGCCAGTACCGAGACCATTCTGGGAGAAGAATTCACTCTGGGAGAATTTACCTGCAGACCAGTAATCAGGGTTGGAACCGGCTTTGGCAGCGGTGCAGGTGAAGGAAATGATCCGAAAAGCAACAAGGGAGCGGGAGGCGGAGCGGGTGCCGGTATTGGCGTAATGCCCGTTGGATTCCTCACTACCAAAGGGGATGAAATCTATTTTATTCCTTCCGACAGGAAGAATGCTCTCTCTTCATTGATTGAACAGGTACCCGACCTGATTGAAAAAGTAGCCGAAATGAAAAACAAAGGAGACAAGAAAGAAGAGAAGAAGGAAGAAAAAGACAGCAAATAAACTTAGCTGCATTGATTCAGGTTTATGGATCCCTCATTTTACCACAAGGATAAGATGGGGGATTTTGCATTCCAATCCCTGCCTGGCATAGGTTTTGATGCCTCCATTTTTTAACTTTAAGGCCATGAAAACGCTACGCATTGCTTTCTTGTTGGGGGCCATCCTGCTGGTAACGACCCACACAGGATGCAAACCCGAACCTGAATTTCAATTGACCGATGAAAAATTGTTGAACCTGATTCAGCATCAGACCTTTAAATATTTCTATGATTTTGCACACCCTGTTTCTGGTATGGCAAGGGAACGAAACAGCAATCTGGATACTGTAACCTCAGGAGGTACAGGCTTTGGTTTAATGGCTCTGGTAGTTGGTATGGAGCGTGGATTTATTACTCGACAGGAGGGGACAGAACTCCTGGATAAAATCCTGAACTTCCTGGAGACCTGTGACCGCTACCATGGAGTATGGCCTCACTGGCTAAATGGTTCTACGGGAGAAGTGATTCCTTTCAGCCAGAAGGATAACGGGGCCGACCTGGTGGAAAGCGCTTTTCTGGTGCAGGGCCTGATCACCGTAAGGGAGTACCTGCGTGATTCTGATGTAAAAGAGAAGGCGATGAAAGAACGAATCGACATACTCTGGAAGGATGTAGAGTGGGACTGGTTCACACAGGGAGGACAGGAGGTCCTTTACTGGCACTGGTCGCCTGAATACAATTGGGAGATGAACCATGCCATCAGGGGGCATAACGAGACCCTGATTACCTATGTACTGGCAGCTGCATCTCCCACGCATGCCATCGATTCCCTGGTTTACCATAAGGGTTACGCCAGAGACGGGGAGATCGTT
This sequence comes from uncultured Bacteroides sp., assembly GCA_964458155.1. GTDB lineage: Bacteria > Bacteroidota > Bacteroidia > Bacteroidales. The sequence goes on along the minus strand of CAYWGP010000031.1, from coordinate 61,163 downwards.
AATGGTTCTGAATACTATGGAATCAAACTTCCCCTGGGCGAGGAGCTGGGAGGTCCACTCTTTTTCTCGCATTATTCCTTTCTGGGACTTGATCCCAGAAACCTGACAGACAAGTATGCCAGCTACTGGGAACAAAACGTGAACCACACCCTGATCAACCGGCAGTATTGTATTGAGAATCCGCTTAACTATAAAGGCTATGGCACCGATTGCTGGGGGCTGACTGCCAGTGACAACCATCAGGGCTACAGCGCACACTCGCCCACAAACGACCTGGGTGTGATAACACCAACAGCTGCCATCTCCTCCATTCCCTATACTCCTGAATTTTCTATCAATGCCATCAGGCACTTTTACTATGAGCTGGAGGAGATTCTCTGGGGAGAAAACGGCTTCCACGATTCCTTCAATCTCACAGAGAACTGGTGGGCCAGTTCCTACCTGGCCATTGACCAGGGACCCATTGTGGTAATGATTGAAAACTACAGGTCCGGATTATTATGGGAGCTGTTTATGTCTGCCCCTGAAATAGAACAGGGATTGCATAAACTTGGTTTTTCTCTTTAGGAATAAGAGAATTTCCTTAAGTTCTGTCAACAAAAGCACTTTAAGATGGTTTATGAATTAAACTTAAACCTAAAATAAATCAACTATGGAAAAATTCGAGGCAATTCTTGCTAAGGTGTATGAATTGATTGTTACCTATGGAATGACGTTCATTATGGCCATTGTCGTTCTGGTCGTAGGTCTGCTTGTAATCAAATGGATCACAAAAGCAGTGGTCCGTTTAATGAAAAAGGGCAATGTAAATGAATCTCTGATCCCCTTCCTTAAATCATTATTGAACATCTTGCTGAAGCTGATGCTTGTGATCAGTGTCATGGGCATGGTGGGGATTCAGATGACCTCCTTTATTGCTGTGCTGGGTGCTGCCGGTCTGGCTGTGGGTCTGGCCTTGCAGGGAACCCTGCAGAACTTTGCGGGTGGAGTAATGATCCTGCTTTTTAAACCTTACGAAGTGGGACATTTCATAGAAGCCCAGGGCTTTATGGGAAGCGTAAAAGAGATTCAGATATTCACCACGGTATTGACCACTCCTGATAATCGTAAGGTAATCATCCCTAATTCTCCTCTGGCCACAGGTGCCATTACCAATTTTTCGGCCATGCCAATCCGCCGGATCGACTTTTCTTTCGGGATAGGTTACGGTGATGACATCGACCAGGCCAAGAAGCTTTTGCAGAAGATGGCCGATAAGGACGACCGTGTGTTGAAAGACGAAAATCCACCTGTAGTAATGGTGGAGGCCCTGGCCGACAGTTCAGTGAATCTGAAGCTACGTACCTGGGTTAAATCTGAGGATTACTGGGACCTGTTCTTTGATATCACAGAGAACGTGAAGAAGCAGTTCGATGCGGCTGGAATTTCAATTCCTTTCCCGCAACAGGATGTACATCTCTACAATCACAAATAGAGAGATCAGAAGGTAAATCCAATATTTATGTACCAGATAGGGTTCCAGACATCGGTTCTGGAACCCAGAAAAACAGAGACCGGTCCTATTGGGGATTTATATACCGCACCCGCACCCGCACCAATATACCGGCCTTCACTGCTGAACTCAAGAATATTATCAAGGAATTCCTGGTTGTCGTCGGCTACCAGGATTAGATTGCCCAGGGCCGAGATATAAAGATTGGGGATGAGCTGGTATTGCAGAGCTATTTTCTCCTTCACATAGTTTCCCTCGAGCAGTTCATAACTGTTTAAGCCCACAAATGCCACCTGGTTTCCTCTAAGGTTATAACGATATCCACCCACGTAAAAGTTATCGGGAAAGGGCTTTTCATTGGCCGACACCCCCACGCTAAAGTCAAAATTCAGGGACAATTTCCGTCCAAGGGAAAAATAGCTTTCCCAGGCTGCAGTGACCACCCAGTAAGGATCCATGTGCTCCTCAACACTGTTATCCAGGTCTAAACTATCGGGAAAATTGAAGTTTGAAATGAAGTTGGTACCCAGTACCTGGAGGTAGTTCAATTCCACCCGCATGCCCTTTGATGGAACCACCAGGTTATCAAAAGAATTACGCTGAAATCCCAATAAAAGCCGGGGTCCTTTGAATATAAAATTATCCAGGTATTCCAGGTCTGGATAGAACTCTTTTATGGTCCTGGAGATCTTTAACCTGGAATAACGATAGTAGAAAGCTGCATCCAGCTGACTGTTTATTTTGAGGATCTGGCTGAGTTTCAGACCACCTTCCAGATAGCCTCTTTTATAATCCCCGATGTCCACTTCATTCTCATTGAACATTGGCAAACTGGTTTTTTCAGCTCTTACCACAAGTGAGGCGATGGTCTTGCGCTTTTTCCCCAGGTGAATATCATAATATCCCTTCAATTGAGGACTCTCACTGATATCGCCAGTTACACTTAGCCTGGAGCCATCCGCCAGTGAATTAAGCAGGGTATAGTTCAGGATCACCCCGGGGCCAAAGTCATTATCGTAATGCAGGGCGAACTTGATGGAGTTGTCTGCTTTCTCCTTTACCCTGAATACAAGCCGGTATCCCTCATCTAAAGCCTCAAAGTAATAAGCTATTCTGTCAAAAAAGAGCGTTCCAAAAAGTTTATCCATTCCCGCATCAAGTTGCTCATTGCTAATCCAGCTATCCGGCTCCAGGCCTGTGGTGGCTATAACAAAACTGGACATGGCCGGCGAAGCCTCCAGAATCTTTATTTCTTTGATCAGAATTGAATCGTGAGCTGGTAGCTGAGCTTTGACTTCTGGTGGCCCAAGAGCATTCACCGAATCGGCCAGTGCCCTTAATCTGTGGATCTGTGCCCTGGCTGCTGCTTCTCCCCGATCCATGATCTCCACACCACTTTTAAAACTGGAAGGAGTAAAACCTGTGAGATCGGGAGTAATCAAAAGGTCCACAAGGGGAATCTGAGACTGAACATCCTCTGCCCCGGACAACAGTGAGGTTCTTGTTATAACACTTGTCAGTGAACGGAGTTGCTCCGGTTTCATCTGGCTGTCAGAGCCTACATTAACCCCAATAACTATGTCGGCCCCCATATCGATGGCCTCCTGGACCGGAAAGTTTCTTACCACTCCCCCGTCAACAAGAATATGTGTGCTATCACGGATTACCGGGGTAAAGACACTGGGTATGGCCATGCTGGCACGCATGGCAGAGGAGAGATCCCCACTGTTCATCTCCACCTTCCCTCCCTTAAGAATATCGGTAGCAATACAGACAAAAGGGGTGGGTAATTCGTTGAAATCATTCACTCCGGCCTGTCTCCAGGTCAGATTCGAAAAAAGCTCCGATAGTTTTTGTCCCTCGATCAGTCCGGATGGTAATTCAGGTTTGCCATGGTATACCGGCATTTCCATAATGAACTTGCTGTAATCATCCTTACGGCGCATAATCACCTGGCTGGCAGGGATTTCATTGGTCAGTACGGTCCCCCAGTCTATGGTTTCAATAATGTGAGCTATCTCTTCAGCCGAATAGCCAATGGAGTAGAGGCCCCCCATAATACTTCCCATACTGGTTCCGGTGATATAATCGGGTTGCAGGCCTACCTCCTCAAGGACTTTCAGGACCCCCACATGGGCCATCCCCCTGGCACCACCTCCACTGAGTACATAGCCTATATTTGGACGCTCTCCACTATCACTTTGAGCAAATAGCAGCCGAGGAACAAGCATAAGAGCCAGGATCAACAGGAGAAGGGATCTTCGCAGCATAATATCACCATTATTGGCGTTCATTTTTGAATTAATCCCTGAAGTGTTAACCCTTCTTGGACCAGTTGTCCCTCAGGGTAACCGTTCTGTTGAATACCAGTTTCTCCGGTGTGGTATCGGGATCCGCGTTAAAATAGCCCAATCGCTGAAACTGAAAATGATCCAGGGTCTTTGCCTCCTTCAGGGAAGGCTCCACGAAACCGGTGATCACCTTCAGTGAATCGGGATTCAGAAAATCCACCGGTTTCTTATCCTTGTGACCTGACGGATCCGGATCACTGAAGAGCCTGTCGTACAACCTGACCTCAGCTTCCACAGCATGTTTGGCCGATACCCAGTGAAGAGTTCCCTTTACCTTGCGCATAGCTTCCGGTCCGCCACTCCGGGTAGCCTCATCGTAGGTACAGTAGACCTCGGTGACCTCACCGTTCTCATCCTTTTTAAAGTCCTCACATTTGATGATGTAGGCCGATTTCAGCCTTACCTCACGTCCGGGACCCAGGCGGAAAAATTTCTTCGGGGGATCTTCCATAAAGTCCTCCCGTTCAATATAAATCTCCCTGGAGAAGGGAATGGTACGGCTCCCCATGGCATCATCCTCCGGATTATTAATGGTCTCCATCTCCTCGGATTTGTCTTTGGGATAGTTGGTAATAATCAGCTTCAGGGGATTCAGAACGGCCATCACCCTGGGAGCCTTTTTATTAAGATCTTCTCTTACTGCAAACTCCAGCAAGCCCACATCGTTCTGGGCCATGACCTTGGTATAACCAATGCTGTCGTTAAAATTCCGGATAGAATCTGGAGTATATCCTCTTCTGCGAAGTCCTGTAAGGGTAGGCATCCTGGGATCGTCCCAGCCGTTCACACGACCTCCTTTAACCAGGTCGAGCAATACTCTTTTGCTTAAGACAGTATAAGTCAGATTCAGACGGTTGAATTCAGTTTGCCTCGGCCTGTAATCATCACTCATCAAATGTTCCACCAGCCAGTCATAAAGGGGACGATGCACTTCAAATTCCAGGGTGCAAAGTGAGTGTGTCACCCCTTCGAAGAAATCGGACTGACCGTGCGCAAAATCATACATGGGATATACTTTCCATGTATCGCCGGTGCGGTGGTGCGGATGGAACAGAATACGGTAGATCACCGGATCACGCATATGCATGTTTGGAGAAGCCATATCGATTTTGGCCCTTAATACCCTGGAGCCCTCAGGAAACTCACCTGTGTTCATTCGTTGAAACAGATCCAGGTTCTCCTCCACGGAACGCTTCCGGTAAGGGCTGTTTTTCCCGGCTTCTGTAGGCGTTCCCTTCTGGCTGGCGATGTCTTCAGACGACTGGTCGTCCACATAGGCCAGACCTGTTTTTATCAGGTCGGTGGCAAAATTATAAAGCTTTCCGAAATAATCAGATGCATAGTATTCCCGGTCCTCCCAGTCAAATCCAAGCCAGTGAATATCCTCCTTGATGGAGTCCACATACTCCACATCTTCCTTTGTGGGATTGGTATCGTCGAATCGGAGATTACACTTTCCTCCATATTTCTCAGCTATTCCAAAATCCAGACAGATAGCCTTGGCATGACCGATGTGGAGATAGCCATTGGGTTCCGGAGGAAATCGTGTATGCACCCGACCATCATCCCTCCCGGTCCGGATATCCTCTTCAACCATGGCCTCGATAAAATTAAGGCTCCTCTTTTCTCCTGTATCTTCTTTAAGCTCTGTCATTATTCTTCCTGTTAAAGTCCACAAAATTAGTAATTCTGGCGGACTTCAGTAGAAGTTTCTACTCCTGATAGGTGGAGGCTGAGTTCATCACTTACAAAGAGAATCAGGAACAGGGCACTGGTAATGCCCAGGGTCATCCCCAGAATATTCAGAAAACTATATCCAAACTTGTTGCTAATGTTTCGGAATGCACTTTTTACTATATTCTTAAACATAATAATTGCCTCTGCCGGGTTTTCCGGTGAACGCTAAATGTATCGCAAGCTCATGACATTTAAAAGGTAATTATCCGTAAATTGATCTGCATTAACATTCTATTAACCAGAGAATCCGGATATGGGCAAAATAGTCATAGAAGAAATGGAGTTTTATGCCTTCCATGGGCACTACCAGGAGGAGCAGATTGTAGGCAACCGTTTTCTGGTTGACCTGGAAATGGAAGCCGATCTCAGCGAGCCGGCTGTTTCAGATAACCTTAAAGACGCCGTAAATTACCAGCAAGCCTACCAGATCATCAAAAATGAGATGCGAAGGACCAAATCCAATCTCCTGGAAAACATTGGGAAAAGGATCCTGGATGCGCTTTATGCAGAGATGGATGGAATCGAAAAAGCCACCATCCGCATAAGAAAGCTTAATCCTCCCATGGGCGGACCAATCAAATCGGTGGGAATAAAGATCAACCGGAAGAAAGACCGGTAGAAAATTATTTTACCTCGTAGGCGTAATTGATAATCCGGGTGTAGGCTGAACCCAGCTTTTCATAAACAGTTTCCGGATACTCGTATTCGTTAAGTGTCAGATTATAAGTATAGTCGAAACCACGCTCATCCGATCTGGTGAGCATATTGTTCACATAAGATTCGCCCTGAAAGTAATATTGAAGCGCAAAGTAAGGGTGTCTGGTCTGATCGTAGGTCATGGTCGTTTGAGTGCTTTCACCACTTCTTGGATCCAGCCCGGTTCTGGAGATCAGATTGCCCTCAGCGTCATATCCATAACTTGTATTCCTGATATACTCCTCCCTGTGTCCACGGGCTGTGATTTCATATTCCAGCTCTTCCGTGATATCTGATCCTTCATATTCATATTCCACATACCCGGTATAAATGGAGTCAAGGGGTTCCAGATAGGTGTAATCCAGATTTCGCTTGATCAGATCCACCCTTTCCACCAGGGATCCAGCGTAATGATACCACCTTTCTTCCTGCACCTTAGCATCCACATTCATAACCCGAATCACCTTTATCCGGTCCAAATCATCATACTCAAAATAGTGAGTCTGATGATTGCTCCAGGTGATGCGATCAAGTAAATCTGTTCCCGTGCGATAATGAAAATCGGCTATAATCTTAAGGGTTTGTGAACCCTGAACCACGGTCATGGAAATGTTGGTTGGAAGACAGACGGGCTCCACCTCCGGTTCAACTGACTCACAGCCTAGTGCAAGCAGGAAGAATGGTAATACGGCTAGTAAAATGTAGTTCTTCATAGAGATTAGATTAATCTCTACTTTTTACGATAGCCAGGCCTGCTAGTTTAAAATTTTACACGAACGTCTTATTTCAGTTGACGAATTGAAGGCTTACCAGTACGGGCAGATGATCGGAAAAGAAGCTCCTGTCCCTTGAATCGGTAAGTCCGCCATAACGTAAGACCTTCAGTGCCTTTGAAACAAACACATAATCAATCCGCTCCCCGGGAGGATCGTCGTAGGTAAATCCATGATAAGTGGAAACTGAGCCATAGGGAGCCCGTTCAGATACCTGGAAGGCATCCTGAAGTTTGTTTCGAATTACTGCAATCGGTTCTGAATCCGGGGGCAGGTTAAAATCTCCACATAGCACCACAGCTCCGCTCCCACCCGAAATTTCTTCAATTTTATCCAGGATTAGCCTGGCTGATTCCCTGCGGGCTTCCTCCCCCCTGTGATCAAAATGTGTATTGAAAACATGGAGTACCTCTCCGGTCTCCACTATCTCCAGCCTGACCCAGCTGCATATCCTTCGGCAGACTGCATCCCATCCAAAGCTACATGAGTCGGGGCTCTCAGAAAGCCAGAAGGTCCCGCCACCTAGTTTTTTAAAACGCGTATTACTATAAAACACAGCTGAAAACTCACCTTCCCTCTTCCCGTCATCCCTGCCGATCCCTTCATAACTAAAATCGGGAAAAACAGCCTCCAGATCATCCATCTGTTCGGGCAGGGCTTCCTGCACGCAGAAAATGTCGACCCTGTGAAACCTGAAAAGCGCTGCCACATCATCCTTCCGGTAAGGCCAGGCATGCTCCCCATCGCCCGGGGTATTCATACGTATATTGTAAGTAATCAATTCTATGGGCTCCTGCGCCACCGCCTCCAGTGCCCATATCCAAATACAAATCGTTATAACTACTCTCATCATAATATCCTATTAACCATTAACTTACTAAGCACTAAGGCTTGCACAACAAGCTTACTAACCGCTTAGCGAAGCTAAGCATACTACCCGCCCGCGTAGCGGGCTAAACCGGCATATCCAGCCAGAAATGCTGACCCAGTCCTACCCCAAATATCAGGATACCGTATATTCCATGCAGAACAGAGGCAAACAGGACACTTCGGGTTAGCTGGTAATTCCACGCAAAACAGATGCCCCCTATAAAGGTAAGAATCATGGAGACAGGATCGTAATAAACGATGTGCATAAAGGAGAAGGTAAGCGCGCTGGCCAGCACAAACTGCCAGCCCTTTGTAAAGATCCCTGAATAACGCCTGCTAAGAAAAGTCCGGTATATAATCTCCTGGCTGAAAGCCGAGAATACCGGGTAGAACAGACACATGGCCAGGTATATCCAGATATTAGTACGGGGAAGATTAAACAGGTCTTCGCGGTGGAAGTATAAGACATATCCAAGCATCATCGCAGCGCTGATCAGGATAAGCACAGCATTTATATAAATAATTTTTCGGGGGACCTTCCATCTGAACAGCTCCCTCCAGTTGAAATCAGAACTGCGCCTCAGGAGGATGAAAATAAAAACAAGCACCGGTAAAAGAATTATGCTTGGGTGGATGAAATCCTGGTCCAGGTAAATCAAGGTGGGAATTCCGAAAAAAAGGAGTGCAAATTCAAGAAGCAGCCAGAATTTCCCTTTCATGCTAAAGCTCGCTTTAATATTTACTATCCTTTAGTTTCTTCTCTATCTCCCTGGCCGCATGCGTTGTGGCCAATCCTCCCAGCGCAGTACAGCGCAATTCGTGGGGAAGGCTTCTTCCAACCCGGTCCATGGTCTCAATGACTTCATCCAGGGGGATAAGATGATCATAGCCGGCCAGAGACATGTTTGCACAGACCAGGGCATTCAGTGCCGAGCTAACATTCTTTCCCAGGCAGGGTGCTTCCACACGGGCAGCAATGGGATCACATATCATTCCCAGTGAATTCTGAAGGGCCAGGGAGCTTGCAGCCATACACTGTTCCAAGCTTCCTCCCATTAATGCGGTGATGGCAGCAGCGGCCATGCCGGCACCTGATCCGCACTCCGCCTGGCAGCCACAAATTTCGGCAGAGAAAGTGGATGCTGTAGCAATAAAGAGCCCTGCAAGACTGCCAGCCAGCAAGGCTTTCACAACCTGATCCTCATCCAGTCTGTGGGCATCAGCCACACCAATCACTGCTCCCGGAAAGGTTCCGCATGATCCGGCTGTAGGGGCAGCCACAATTACCCCCATTGAGCTCTTTACCTCCATAATGGCAGATACATAAAGGGTAATATTATGAACTGTTTCACCACCTGCAAGGGCTCCAGTTTCCAGGCTCTTCATATAAGCGCCTGATTGTGCTCCATAGATCCGGTCCTCAAACTGCGTTCCGCTCATACCGGCATCAATGGAACTTCGCATGACCCTGTAGAGCTCCTTCATCATTTGAAACACCTGCTGTTTATCCCTTCCCCCAATGGCCGACTCATAAGCTACAGCCAGTTCCCAGGCCGACCATCCCTTATCCAGGTTGTATTGCATCATCTGCCTGCAAGAGCTAAAGGGCAGCTCAATATGCTCCCTCAGAGGAGTCGGCAATAAGGGTGAAAGGATACGTTTAACAGCCCCCTCAGGAGCTGGTCCGTGTAAAACAACTTTACCGGCTTCTGTGATCCACAATTCCACCGGCCGGTCCCCTTTGATGGAGAGTTCAGTTTCATTGATCCTGATTAGCTCTATCATTCCCCCACCCGTAGAAATGGCAGTCACCTCCATCTGAACTTGCCCATTGTCCATTTGAACCTGGTAGAGGTTGGGCAGGCTGCTGGCCATATCTGTGACCCTGAAAGAAAGATCTATTCCGGCATCAGCCAGGCAGGGATCCGGATCCAGCAGGCGTTCATCGTGGGGATCAAAACCAAGCAGTCCCCCCTTCATGCCCATATCGGATCCCTGGCTCTCATGAGTAGTTGCCAGGGCATCCCTGGAATCGTAGTTCACTACCACCCTGCCCGGATCACCCAGCATCAGTTCCCGGCAGATTCTCCCGATCCTCAGTGCAGCAGCGCTGTGAGAGCTTGAGGGCCCCCGCATCACGGGACCCACCACATCGTTAAAAATACCTGGAATATGGATGTGCTCTGAATTCATTTTCGTGGTTTACAAATTCTCCTGCCAGTACCTGGCCATGGTGCGCCTCAGGTGCAGACTGGTATTCTCCCGCTCGCGTATGGCATGTGTACGCATGGGATAAGACATCATGTCGAAGAGTTTGTCCTGTTTAATAAGTTCATCCACCAGCATCTCGAAGCTCTGGTAATGTACATTGTCGTCGGCGGTCCCATGAATCAGCAAGAGATTTCCTTCCAGTTGAGAGGCATGAGTGATGGGCGAACCCTGAAGATAGCCTTCGCTGTTTCCGTCGGGCAGACCCATATAGCGTTCCTGGTAGGCTGTATCATATAATTTCTGGTTTGATACAAAGGCGATGGCGATCCCTGTTTGATAAATGCCGGGATAGCGGAACATAGCATTGAGGGTCATGGATCCTCCTCCGCTCCAACCCCATATACCCACCCGTTCCCTGTCCAGGTAAGGATAGGTATTAAAGATCTTTTGTGCCGCAGCGGCCTGATCCTTTGCCGCCAGGATTCCTATCTGCTCGTAGATGGAATTCCTCCATGCTTTTCCCCGGGGGGCCGCGGTACCGCGATTATCCACACTGATTACCACATAACCCAGCTGAGCCAGGTACTGGTGCCAGAGATCGCCACCACCCCAATTGTCCTGTACAGTTGATCCCGCCGGTTCCCCGTAGACATAAAAAATGACCGGGTATTCCTTAGCAGGATCAAAAGCTAAGGGTTTGATCATCCACGCATCCAGGATAACCTCCCCGATATCAACCCTGAAAAACTCTTTGGGATTTAAGCCCAGCCGGGTATATTTCTCACGAATGAGATGATTGTCCTCCATGACCCTGATTACTTTATTGGTTTTTACCTCCACCATGGAGATCACCGGTGGTGTTGTAGCGTTTTCGAAGGTATGCAGGGCCCATTTAGCATCGTCAGACATTTCATAGTGATGCTGACCTACCTGTCCGGACGGAGAAATTCTTTCGCTTTCCCCTAAGCCGTTGAGTCTGCTGCGGTACAGGTAGCGCTGTGTTGGATTGTCGGGTGAAGCGATATAGTACACGTAGCCCGATTTGGGATTGATGCAATTCAGTGATACCACATCAAAATCGCCATGGGTCACCTGCCTGATCTCACTCCCATCGCGGGAAACTTTATAAAGATGCCTCCAGCCGTCCCGCTCACTTGTCCAGGTGAAATACTGGTTTTCATCCAGCCAGACCAGGTCGTCGTGCACATCCAGGAAGGCTTCATCGCTTTCCGTAAGGATATTCTCCAGCTCCATGGTTTCCAGGTTTCCGATCCACACCCGCATGGTATTCTGAAGCCTGTTTAATTGCTGAAATATTACCTCCTCTGCACCTGGAATCACCTCCATCCTAACCAGGTAGTGATTTCTTGGATCGCCCGGAACATCAAACCACCTGCTGTCTCCTCCTGTGGCCAGGACTACGCCAATCTTTACAGCCGAATTGGTGGTTCCCACTTTGGGGTAGGGAAAAGGCAGGGGTTGAGAATAGATGGAATCCACGTTGTTGATCAGATAGAAGGTACCGGTCCCTTCTGTATCGGAGTGCCAGTATATAATTTTCTCTCCGTCGTTACTCCAGCGGAAACCATCCCTGCAACTAAACTCTTCTTCATAAACCCAGTCGAAGGTCCCATTCACAAATCGCTTACCCCCGTCATGGGTTAGTTGTGTAATGCTGCCGCTGCCCAGCTCCTCCATATAAATATTATGCCCGCTTACATAGGCTACCCTTCCTGCATCGGGTGAGAATTTAGCAAACATCAGGGAAGAGGAAGGCAGGCTTACACCCACCTGTTGCAGTTGTCCCGATTTCAGATCAAGCACCCAGTAATCGCCCCGGGTATGATACCTCCATACCCTTTGTGTATTTGTAAAAAGAAGAAGCTTGTTGTTGTCGGCCGACCACTGGTAATCTCTTACAGCCAGGGGTTCGGCCCCATCGGCAGGCACAAGCTGATCGGCCCCCGCCAGAACGACCCTCTTGCCGCTCTCGGCATTGTAGCGGATAATTTCAGAACAACTTCTCTCCCTGTTTGCTTCCAGCGTGGTATAGTGCCGGGAGTCTTCCATCCACCGAACCGATCTGTAGGATAGGGTGCGATAGCTGCCGTTTTTATAGATGTCTTCCAGGCTCAGTTTGTTTTCGCCACTCTGAGCAGAAAGTGACAGGACCGGTCCAAGAATAAGGACCAGGATAGCGTAAAAGGTGCTGATATGTTTCATAAATTTCTGTTTAATATGGATTTAAATATAGCCCAAAGTTTGCTAACTTGATGCCCATGGAGAGCTCTTCTGTATATCATTTCGAAAAGTATTCTTTTAAGATGATTACTCCCCTGATGGCACTGATAAGTCTTGCGTTCTTTGTGAATGGAGAATATATAGGAGGTAGCATTTGTTTTGTAGCCGGGGGTCTGGCAGCATTCTCTTTCCAGGGAATACTTATTGACACAGCAGGAAAACGATACATGAAATATGACCGCTTCTTAAATATAAAAATCGGTACCTGGAAAGCTCTTCCACCTCCCTCCTACGTTACCATCGTACGAATCAATCTAAGCAGCCGAAGGACTGCTCCATCGCCCATTGTAGTACCCCAGGATAAAAAAGGGGCCAGGGCCTACAAGGTTAACCTGGTTGTGGAGGGCGATCAGCGCTTCATCGGTATCTGCAGGGGATCGCTGGAAAAAATGACTGAAGAAGCCATTCGCCTGGGCAGTCATCTGCAGCTCAGAGTGCTTGATTACACCACTCATGAAAAAAAGTGGATATCATAACATGCTCTTTATCTGAATCTTAATCACTGTATCTTAAAAAATATTGTCATATACTTGACTAGTATTCATAATTAGTATTACATTTGTACTATACATCTTGTTTAATACTAATTGTTCAATATGAAACCCGAAGATGAATTACAAAAAGAGCTTCTGGGAGCATGGGAAGAAACCTATAAAAAGGGTCAGTTAACCCTGTGGATTTTCCTGTCGCTGAAAGAAGGTCCCAAATATGTATCCGGACTACAGGAGTCCATTGAACGATTCTCCAAAGGAACCATACATGCAGAAGAACAGAGTCTCTATCGCACCCTCAGGAAATACTATCACCTGAAAATGGTCGATTTCAGTTCGGGGAAAGGTCACAAAGGACCCGACCGGAAATATTACCATCTGACCCCCCTTGGAGAATCCCTGCTTCAATCTTTTGTGGAGCGGAACATCCTGCTCTTCTTTGAAGAGCCCCTTAAAGAGCTGCTAAGGAATTAATCCATTACTATATTAAAACAAACGCCATGAAAATAATATCTCGTAACCTGCTTATATACGCACTTCTCCTTCTGGTTTATACCCTGTTGTTTCGATGGGGACTGAGCAGCCTGCTGACTGCCGAACGCTTTCTCTGGGTTGTTCTTATTTCTGTAGCCTATGGAACCATAATCTTCTTTACTGCCTGGACCTCAGGAAAGAGGGAAGGAATGAACAACTTCCTTTTTGATGCTGGTTTCAGGTGGAACCTTACCACCTTTATAGTCTGGGGGGCCGCCTCCGAAGCCTGGTTTCTTCTGGGATTTCAATCTGCTTACGAATCCATCAGGATCGTTCATATCACTCTGCTGATCTGGAGCGGTTTCCTATTCCTCCACTTTATCCTCTTTCTGATTCTGCGAAGGCGCACCATCAAAGGGGTACACAAATCTGACATCTTTGAATAAAAAAAAGAGGTTGCCCATTGGACAACCTCTAAAACTTTAAATAACCTGGAATCTACTTAAACCACCATCCCAGGGAAATAAGCCATTGGGAGGGACGTGGATCCATGTTGTATCCGCTTAATGCCTCAGGAACAGAATCGCTCAGATCGTTTAAAGAACCTTCATAGCGTATATCCAGGGAAAGCTTGGTCAGGTCTAAACCTATTCCACCCTGCCATCCCCAGTTCATGGCATCTACATAAAGCTCATAATCGAAGTCAGCCGTGGATTCGTCATTGTTTTCACTTATAACATAGGATCCAACCGGACCAATGTTCAAACGAACGGGACCCAATTTCACGCCCACCAGAAGGGGAAGGTCCATCCGGTTAAATTTCACTTCCAGTATTTCAGTGACGCCATTATCCATAATCTGGTCAATGGTTCCTCCACCCATATTCCAGTATAGTTCCGGTTGAAAATAGACCATGGCAATCTTGATCTTTGTCTGCAAACCCAGATGGTAGCCCATGACACCGTCTCCCGTAACCAGATCATATACATCCGATCCGTCGCTAATATCCATGACATCATTTATGGATAAACTGGAGAATCCTATGCCTCCCTTGATACCGTAGTTGAACAATTGTGCATTCGAGACCTGTAAAAGGAAAAAGGATGCTACAATAATCAATATTAACTTTTTCATAATTATTTGGTTTAGGTTGAACTCTTTTTCTAGCTGTTAAACGTGAAAAAAGCTCTTATAGTTGCATAAATTTGCTGAAAAAAGTTCTTTTTATGAACTATTCTGAAGGCTCATCCACCAGGTCTCTTATGACTATGGAGGCCAGAGTGCAGCCAAAAATGGCGGGAATATAGGAGTTGGTTCCAACCGTTGATTTCTTATTGGGTTCACCCTCAACCGGGGTAATCACCTCTTTACCTACCTGTTCGGTGGAGAAGACTACCTTGAATCCACCATGGACATCCATTTTTCGAAGTTTCTTACGCAGCAGGTAAGCCAGGCGGCAATTATAGGTATCGCTAAAATCGGCCACCCTGATCTGTGAGGGATCCATTTTTCCTCCTGAACCCATGGAGCTGGCCAGCTTGAGGCCCCTTTTCACAGTGTGGAACATCAGGTAGATTTTGGGGGAAAGTGTATCAATAGCATCTACCACGTAATCGTAGGGTGCCTGCAGGATCTCTGGAATTCTCTCCTCCCGTATAAATTCATTAAGCACTGTGAGTTCGAGTCCGGGATTGATATCCTTCAGACGCTCGCCCATTACCACTGCTTTGTCGTGATTCAGGCTGCTGTGAGTGGCAGGAAGCTGTCTGTTGAGATTCCCCGCCTGGATGATATCTCCATCAATAATGGTCATCTTTCCAACACCACTCCGGCAGATCATCTCTGCAGCCATGGAACCGACCCCGCCCATGCCTGCAACCATAACATTTGCCTGCTGAAGCCTGGAATATTTCTCCTGGCCCAGAAGCTGTATAGTTCGTTCCTGCCAGCCTGGATGCGGACCGGTTAGAGTCATCAGAAAAGAAATCAGATAAAGTTGTTTAACCTTGAAAGATGTGTCCTGGCGTTCTCATAAATCTGCACACGAAGATGGTCCAGCGAGACCCCCTTCACCTCCGCCGCATACTGGTAGATCTCCCTGATATCCATATCCCCTTCGTCGGTCTCCAGGAACATCATTTCCATAGGAACCTTCTGAATGGCCTCGATGATCTTTGAGTGTTCACTGCTAATGGCTTCCCCAAAAGAGATCAGGAATCCGGCTTTTACAAGCTCTTCAGCCATCTGCGGGCTACCGTTATACCCATGAATGATCATAGGAACCACTGGTTTTTGTGCATTCATAAATCCAAGTATCTCATTAAATGTTCTGACCACGTGAAGAATCACTGGCAGTTCGGCCGATTCCGCAATTTCAACTTGCTTTTCAAAGATCCGCATCTGCTCCTTCAGGGGTGCTTCAATGGCTTTATCAAGTCCGATTTCACCTATGGCCAGAACCCGGGGGTATTCGACAGCCTGCCTGACCTTTTCCAGTGTCTCGTGCTCGTTCACCTTACCCACGTTATAGGGGTGAAAACCAACGGAGTAGTACCCATTTTCGATATCGTCGGGAGGGAAATCCCTGGCCATGAGGTTCATCATCACCCACTCTTCAATACTGCTTGCCTGTCTGTGCCCATGAATATTGATAAATCTAGTCATCTGTTCCTGTAATTAGCTAATTCTTTGTCTTATTTAACTATCTCCTTAATCCCTGAATTCATTCTCCGGATTACCTCATCCTTACCAAGGAAAGCCGCAAGATCAAATAGACCTGGACCTTTTGCGGCACCAACAAGCAGTAGTCTCCATGCATTCATAATGGCGCCCATACCCCATTCCTCCCTGGCGATAATGCCTTTTACACAGGTTTCAACAGATTCTGATGTAAATGGTTCACACTTTTCCAGTGCTTCGGCCAGCTTTTTCATCTTCCCGGGAGTATCCTCCTTCCATCTTTTCTTTATCACCTCAGCATCATAGGCCTTGGGTGCATTAAAAAAGAACCATGACTCATCCCACACATCCCGTAAAAAATTGATTCTGGCTTTGATGATCGGAACCAGAACCTCAACCCGGCTATCAGGAATATCTATATCATTAGCTTTTAAAACTTGCTGAAATTCGGGTATCAGTTCCTCATTGCTCATCAGCTGAATATGCTGATGATTGAACCATATGGTTTTATCAGGATCAAATCTGGAGCCTGAGCGACCCACTTTCTCCAGTTGAAACTCCTTTATAAGCTCATCCATGGAAAAGAGTTCCTGTTCGGTTCCCGGATTCCATCCCAGCAAGGCCAGCGTGTTAATACAGGCCTGGGGGAGATAACCTTCCTCCTGGTAGCCCGGTGAAATCTCTCCCGATACGGGATCCTTCCACTCCAGGGGAAAGACCGGGAAGCCTCCCTTCTCACCATCCCGTTTACTTAACTTCCCCTTTCCGGTTGGCTTCAGGATCAGGGGCAGGTGAGCAAACTTCGGCATCAGATGCTCCCATCCAAATGCCTTATAGAGCGAAACATGGAGGGGAAGTGAGGGCAACCACTCTTCGCCACGAATCACATGGGATATGGCCATAAGATTATCATCTACCACATTGGCCAGGTGATAGGTTGGCATTCCGTCAGATTTGAACAGAATTTTGTCGTCCAGGGTAGAAGTGCTGACCACCACTTCACCTCTGACCATATCCTGCATGACAATCTCAGCATCTGGTTCGAAACGAAACCTGATCACATAAGGTGTTCCGGAAGCAATCAGGCTATCCACTTCCTGAGGTTCCAGGGTCAGAGAATTGCGCAGTGATTCTCGTACGCGAGCATCATAAACAAAGGTCTCCCCGCGCGATTCATACTCCTTTCTCAAATTATCCAGCTCCTCAGGAGTGTCAAAAGCATAGTAGGCATGCCCTCCCTCCAGAAGCCGCATGGCATAATTCCGGTACTGACTTTTCCGTTCACTCTGCCTGTATGGCCCGAAGCCCCCTCCCTGGCGGGGACCCTCATCGGGAGTCAATCCGCACCAGTCCAGCGATTCAATAATATAATCTTCAGCTCCCTCCACATACCTTGTCTGATCGGTGTCCTCAATTCGAAGAACAAAGACACCACCGTGCTTCCTGGCAAACAGGTAGTTGAAAAGTGCTGTACGTAAGCCCCCTATGTGAAGAGGACCTGTGGGACTTGGTGCAAATCTTACCCTGACATTCTGATTCATATGCTACTTTTATTTATTTCCCGGGATGCTTTTTCACGAAATCGGGATAAAGCTCCTCTTTCACCCACTTGAAAGAAGGTTCCAGCTTTAAAATCTTTCTGTATATCTCCCCTGCCTCGGAAATTTTCCTGGTATTTTCATAGGCGATTCCCAATCCGGCCAGGCAGTTCAAATAGACCCAATTTTCCCTGGTACGATCAGGAGATGATTCAAACAGCTCAACCGCTTTCTCATAACTGGGCACGGCTTTGCGTTTGGATCCCCCGAAAATGGGAGGCCTGTAATACTCCATATTGGCATTTTCAAGCCAAACCTGAGGCTCTTCAGGATCCAGGCTCATGCCTTTATCATTTGCATTCATGGATGCCTTGCCCAGTGAAGGCGCCTTAAGGGGATCCAGCATAATCTGAAATCCGTAAAAGGCCCCTTTCAGGCTGTAGAACCTGGCATTATCCAGGCCCTGTTCTTCCAGAAGGGTCATGTGCTTTTCTGCTCGCATTAAGAGCTCCTCTGCTTCTTTTTTTTGCTTACCTGATACCAGCCAGCCCATATATCCATACTCAGCTTCAAGTAAGTCGTATAGCAGACCTGCATCAGAAGTTCGTTCATATTCCTGCTCCATCTGTTCCATCAGCTCTTTCCATTTATCCATCTCCTCATGTATGTAAGCCTGATAAATTGCCGACCTGTAATCCTGTGCCTCAACAGAAGCAAGCGATAACAACAAACATATGGTGAATATACACTTCATATAGTGCCCGCAATTTAAATATAAAATGATGTTTTTTATCATTTTTTTTGGGGAACAGAATACGCTAATTTCGTAGGCATACTTTAATCCTGCATTTTATGGACAATATTCTGGTGATTGGTGCTGCCGGGCAGATCGGTTCGGAACTGGTGGTGGAATTAAGAAAGATTTACGGCAACGGGCATGTTTTCGCCACCGATATCAAACAGGCTCCCCCGGATGTGATCGAAGGCGGACCGTTCCAGATACTGGATGTGATGGACGACAAGCAGTTGATCCACTTTATAATCCGGCACAAGATTACGCAGATCTACCACCTGGCAGCAGTGCTTTCTGGAAATGCAGAGAAACTCCCCACCCAGGCATGGAACATTAACATGGAGAGCCTGATGAATATCCTGGAAGTGGCCAAGATGGTGGAAGAGGTTAAAAAGGTATTCTGGCCCAGCTCCATTGCTGTCTTTGGTCCAACTACCCCCCGGACCAACACTCCGCAATTAACAGTAATGGAGCCGGTTACAGTTTACGGGATCAGTAAGCTGGCCGGTGAACGATGGTGCGATTATTATTTCAGCAGATACGGAGTGGATGTGAGGAGTATCCGCTACCCGGGTCTGGTTTCCTATAAGACAGAAGCCGGAGGGGGCACCACAGATTATGCCGTGGAGATTTATTACCAGGCCATCCGAAACGGTTGCTATGAGTGTTTCCTTTCGGAACATACAGCGCTTCCCATGCTCTTTATGCCCGATGCCATCCAGGCCACCATCCAGCTGATGGAAGCCGAACGGTCGAAGCTCTCCATACACAGTGCATACAACCTGGGGGGAATGAGCATCACTCCGGACCAGATCCACAGGGAAATTCAGAAAGAGCTTCCTGACTTTAGCATTTCTTATAAGCCCGATTTCCGGCAGGCAATTGCAGATTCGTGGCCACAGAGTGTTGACGACAGCCGAGCCAGTGAAGACTGGGGATTCAAGCAGAATTACAACCTGGAGCGAATGACCGAAATCATGTTAAAAGAGATACGAAACAAACTTAAATAAAAGAGATGTACGGAAAAATCAAGGAGCACCTGGCTAAAGAGCTGGAACAAATAAGTGATGCCGGACTGTTCAAGGCGGAACGCATAATATCATCTTCGCAGGAGGCGGAAATTGAGCTGGAAAGCGGTGATAAGGTACTGAACTTCTGTGCCAACAACTACCTGGGTCTCTCCAGTCACCCTGAGCTTATTCAGGCAGCCAAAGATGCCATGGATACCCATGGATTCGGGATGTCGAGTGTTCGCTTTATTTGTGGAACCCAGGATCTGCATAAAACCCTGGAGCAGAAGATCGCCTCCTATTTCGGTACCGAAGACACCATCCTCTATGCTGCCTGTTTTGATGCCAACGGGGGGGTGTTTGAACCTCTGCTTACAGCGGAGGATGCCATCATTTCAGACTCCCTGAACCATGCTTCGATCATTGATGGGGTCAGGCTCTGCAAGGCTCAGCGCTACCGTTACAAAAACGCCGATATGGAAGACCTGGAGCAACAACTTAAAGAGGCCCAGGCACAGCGTTTCCGCATTATCGTAACCGACGGGGTCTTTTCCATGGATGGCAATGTGGCACCGGTGGACCGGATCTGTGAACTGGCCGAAAAGTACGATGCCCTGGTGATGGTTGATGAGTGCCACTCTGCAGGAGTGGTGGGCGAGACCGGAAGAGGGGTTACCGAACTCTTTAATATCAGGGGTAAGGTGGATATTATTACCGGAACCCTTGGAAAGGCCTTTGGGGGAGCCATCGGCGGTTTTACAACAGGGCGGAAGGAAATTATCGAAATGCTGCGTCAGCGTTCAAGGCCCTACCTCTTTTCAAACTCAATTCCACCCGCTGTGGTTGGTGCCGGCATCCGTATGTTTGATATGATGGATGAGACAACTGAGTTACAGGATCGTCTCCACAACAATACAGCCTACTTCAATGAGAAGATGCAGGCTGCCGGCTTTGATATCAAACCAACCCAATCGGCAATCTGTGCTGTAATGCTCTATGATGCAAAGCTAAGCCAGGAGTTCGCAGCACGCCTGCTGGATGAAGGAATCTATGTAATCGGCTTCTACTTCCCCGTTGTTCCCCGCGAGCAGGCACGCATCAGGGTACAGCTCTCTGCCGCGCATACCCGGGAACACCTCGACCGTGCCATTACAGGCTTTATAAAAGTAGGAAAGGAACTGGGAATTATTGACTGAGCCTGCGTCTGCTTATCCCCGCATCCGAGAGGACCAGCACAAACATGGCCACCAGGGCAGAAACAATGCCCGTGGAAATATTGATCTTTTTCAAAAATTCCAGGTTGAACTGCACCTGGGGCAGGTTCGGCTCCCACCTGGGGATCTTGATGGAGCTTCCAAACAATTCCCCTCCCGGATCAGTATAGAATAACGCCATCACGATGACAGCGATAAGAAAGAGTATAATCAGGATACGACCACCCCTGCCAATCAGGGGTTTATAAGATTTCCTGACAGGAACAGCCTCAATCTTATCCATCACTGAAGCAGTGAAGTTTTCTGGTGCTGGAATAACACCCGACTCCCTGATTAACTTCGATATGTGAGGATCTCTTTTCATATTATAGAATTGAAGATACTTCTGATTTTAAATTTTCACAGATTACTTTGTACATTTTTTTCCTGGACCTGTGAAGTTTTATCCTGATGTTGCTGCTGCTAAGTCCGGTAACCCCGGCAATCTCTTCAAGCGACAATTCATCGTAATAAAAGAGGGTAACTACCACTGCATCGGTTTCTGCAAGTGACTCAATGGCCATTTTCAGATGCATGCTTCGCTCTCCGGCCGAGATACTTTCCAATCCATTCAACTCACCTTCGTCCACCTCCCCTTCCGGAAGCTCATCCACCAGGTCGATCATCTTTACTTTTTTCCTGATCTCGCTGATGCAATGGTTATAAGCAATCCGGTACAACCATGTAGAGAACTTCGACTTTGCCTGGAAGCTGCCGATTGAGCGAAAAGCCTTTACAAGAACATCCTGGGCGGCCTCTTCAGCATCCGCTTCAGATCTAAGCATTCTCAGGCAAACAGTATAGACCATATTCTTATGAGCATCAACCAAAGGGCCAAATGCTTCCCTGTCTCCTCCCTTAACGCGTTCGATCCGATATTTTATTTCATGGACATCCATGCAATCTATAAGACGCCTGTTTGGTAAAAACGTTACAGGTTATCTCATTTTTCTGTTTTATGCAAATCTATTAACAACTAATTTGAAAAATAATATTGCATAAGGTGTAACATGGTCCGATTTAGCGGCGTCAAAGATGCAACAAACAATGTTTAACCAATTCTTACTGTTATGGAAGATTTTTTAATTGTCTTAATAATTTTCGCTGCCATTTTCGGAATCGTCTTTGTAATTGCCTCAGCCAGGAATCGTGAACGGATGGCTATGATTGAAAAAGGGGTGAGTCCAAAGGACTTTATGACCGAACGCAGACCCAATTCCTATGGCATTCTTAAGTGGGCCCTTTTACTGGTGGGTGTCGGATTCGGACTTTTTATTGGAAGTGTCCTGCAAACTTATACCAGGGTCCCTGAGGAACCGGCCTACTTTGCTGCAGCTCTTTTCTTTGGAGGTGCAGGTCTCTTTGCCGCCTTTACCATTGCCAAGAATGCAGAAGAAAAGAAGTAAACTTCCGGGCATTCTCTAAAAACCTAAGGTCCTTTCGAAAGAGAGGACCTTTTTTTAATCAAAAAAGCCCCCCAAAGCGGAGGGCTTCTTTCAACAAACAGCGCTTAAAAACTATCCGCATTTTGAGTGGCCGCAATCAGTACAGATTAAGCAGCCCTCCTGGTAAATGAGGTTATCTGAATTGCACTCTTCACACTTTAATCCCGGTTTGGCCTTGGTGCCATTGGGTATGTATTTTTTCAACGAGCGAACAACACCTGCACTCCATGTGTTGATGGATTCATTATCCAAACGGAGCGAACTAATCAGGTTGATGGCATCCACCACAGGCATCCCATGCCTTAGCACACCTGAGATCAGCTTGGCATAATTCCAGAATTCACTGTTGAACTGGTGGGATAATCCCCCCATGGTAACCTTGTAACCGTACTTGTCCACGTACTGGAAGTCATAACGCTTTGCGCCATCTTCCCCTTTTATTTTCAGGATTCTCCCCTTTGTCACTTTTGACGGGATGGGGAAGGTATCTTCTTCCTTGCGGCCGGTAAAAATCTCGTAAGGCTTTCCATCCAGTAAGCCAATAAAGGCAATCCATTCTTCTTCGTTATTCTTAAATCTCAGGATCTCTGCATCCAGCTCACGCGGGCGCCTGATGGGAAACTGTGTCTCCTCCTCCTTTTTCTTATCGGTGGCCAGCAGCACACCTGACCTGGAACCATCACGATAAACAGTCACGCCCTTGCAGCCGCTCTCCCAGGCTTTTACATAGAGATCACCCACAAGCTCCTCCTTTGCATCCGAAGGCAGATTGATGGTTACACTGATGGAGTGGTCGACCCACTTCTGGATGGCACCCTGCATTTTCACTTTCTTCATCCAGTCCACATCATTGGAAGTGGCTTTATGGTAAGGACTTTGTTTAACCAGCTCCTCCACATCTCTATCGCTGAAGGTTTTTACCTCTTCGGGATCCATTCCGTTCACCTTTAGCCAGGTCAGGAAGTTATGGTGGAATACATTGTATTCCTCCCAGCTGTCCCCTACCTCGTCTACAAAGGTTACATTGGCCTCCTTGTCATTGGGATTAACTTTCCTGCGACGTTTGTATACCGGCAGGAACACCGGTTCAATACCTGAAGTTGTCTGCGTCATCAGGCTGGTGGTTCCCGTGGGAGCGATGGTCAGCAGGGATATATTTCTTCTTCCATACTTCTTCATATCCTCTATAAGTCCGGGATCCTCTTTTCCCAGTCTGTTTACAAAGGGATTTTCTTTCTCCTTGGTGAAATCAAATACCTCAAAAGGACCGCGCTCTTTGGCCATGGTCACTGATGATCGGTAGGCCTCCAGGGCAATGGTTTTGTGAACTTCTACTGAAAAATCAATGGCGTTTTCACTTCCATACTGCAGGCCCAGACCGGCCAGCATATCGCCTTCAGCAGTAATACCAACACCGGTCCTGCGTCCTTCCAGTGCTTTTCTTTTGATATTCTCCCACAGGTTGATCTCCACTCGTTTAATCTCTTTGTCCTCGGGATCTGCATAGATCTTTTGAAGAATGGCTTCTACCTTCTCCAGCTCCAGATCAATGATGTCATCCATAATACGCTGGGCCAGAACCACATGTTTGCGGAATTTCTCCCAGTTGAACCTGGCTTCAGCCGTAAAGGCTTCCTCTACATAGCTGTACAGGTTAATGGCCAGCAAACGGCAGCTATCGTAAGGACAGAGGGGAATCTCGCCACAGGGATTGGTTGATACCGTTTTGAAGCCCCGGTCGGCGTAGCTATCGGCTACAGATTCGCGTGTAACGGTATCCCAGAAAAGGATGCCCGGTTCGGCCGACTTCCACGCATTGTGTACAATTTTCGTCCAGAGTGTTCCGGCATCAATCACCCTGGTATGAGTAGGATTATCTGAATCAATGGGGTATTGCTGAGTGTAGGAGGTTCCATCTACCACAGCTTTCATAAACTCATCATTGATCTTTACAGAAACATTGGCACCGGTAACCTTTCCGGTCTCCATCTTGGCATCAATAAAATGCTCCGCATCGGGATGTTTCACCGAAATGCTAAGCATAAGGGCACCTCTTCGGCCATCCTGGGCCACTTCCCTGGTGGAATTTGAATAGCGCTCCATAAAAGGCACAACGCCTGTGGAAGAAAGTGCACTGTTTAGTACCGGGCTGCCTGAAGGACGGATATGTGACAGATCATGACCCACTCCGCCCCGCCGCTTCATTAACTGTACCTGCTCCTGATCAATTTTCATGATCCCACCGTAGGAATCGGCATTTCCGTCATGGCCAATTACAAAACAGTTGGAAAGACTGGCAATCTGAAAATTATTTCCAATCCCTGTCATTGGTGATCCCTGGGGAACGATATACTTAAAGCCCTGCATCAGATCAAACAGCTCCTCTTTGGACAGGGGATTGGGATATTTTTGCTCAATACGGCCGATTTCTGAAGCCAGCCTCCTGTGCATATCGTCCGGAGTAAGCTCCCAGATCTGACCCTGTGAATCTTTTAAGGCGTACTTGTTAACCCATACCCTGGCAGCAAGTTCATCGCCCTTGAAATATTTCAGGGAAGCTTTAAAGGCTTCATCAAATCCATAGGTCTGTTTCAGCTTAGCTCCTTCAGATTTTACCGCCTCTTTGGTTTCTTTGAGCGCTTGATCAACAAACATCTGGTTCTTTTGTGGTACTGCCTTTTCTGCCATTCTTTCCTCAAGTTTTTTTCTTTCAGGGTCTGTGCCTTCTTAAACACACAAATTAGTCATTGGTTTTTCGCTTTTGAATCATAGTTATTAAAAGCTATTAACAAACGCGTAACTATCTATTTATTTGACTGTTACAGAATCTGCCTCTGAAAATAGAGGGAAAAAAGTCCCCCTTCGCAAGTAAAATATTCTATTGATTCTTTTACAATAGGGTTATGAAAACGGGGTCCTAAATTGATACAGATTCTGGGCAATGAAATTAAGAAGAAATCAATAGCCGAATGACCGATTTTAATTCCATTTATCAACAAGAAATTAACGTTTTAGCTAACTCTATGAGAGGCAGACAGATGAGAAAAAAATGAAAAAATATGCCTGGAAACCCCCTGTATCTTACTGTTATGTAGATACTTATAGAATTGGTTGAATAAACTTGCTTTTTATAAATCCCAATGTTCACGGGGGTTTGACAAGGCCTCCGGGAAGTGGAAAAAAAAGTGCTTCCCGGACAATAAAAAAGGGACACTCCTGATTATGGAGTGTCCCCGAGTAAAAATTATCCTGCAGATCCGTACTAAAACTTATAAGCAAGACTAACATTCCAGGTAAATCCGTTTCCGAAATATACCCTGTTATCCATATTCACCCCATTCCATTCATCCACTCCGGCTTCCGGGTGATAATTAGTATCAGATTGTGAAATAAACTGCTTGTTCAGCATATTATTGGCATTAAACCTGAACCTCAGGCTTTGACGGCCCTTAAGTCCAAGCCTGTAAGAAACCCCTGCATCCATCAAGCCGAAAGAGGGCAGTTCAAGTGAACCCAGATTATCGGGTGTGTCAAAGCTTGAAGGGTTAATTGCAGCATAGAGCTGGGAATAATAACGGTAGTCCAGGTCTACTGAAAGCCCTTTAATAATCTTATAGGTTCCCATAAGACCAAAGGTGGTCTGCGCTGCATTCCCTACCTTTACGCCATCCAGGTAGAGCGTTTCACTACTTCCAATGGGATTGCGGTCTTCATCCCAAATTGTGGCATTCACGTCATTTGCATACTCCCAGCTGCCTACGGAGGCAAAACCTCTGATTGAAAGCTGCCTGATGGGCTTTGCTTCGAACTCAAGCTCAATACCCATGTGGTTCTCTGCCACATTCTCGAACAGTGCCACATCGTCCCTGTTACCATCACCATCAAAATCTCCGGTCTGACGGATCTGACGATCGGTCCAGCTGGTATAGTATGCATTCAGATCCACATCCAGATACTGACTTCTGAAACCATAACCGGCTTCCACACTGAATACTCCTTCATTTCCAACATCCTCATTCACCTCATTCGAGTAGTTCAGGAAAAGATCGTCAAAGAAGGGCTGACGTGAGTAGTAACCTGTATTCGCAAATACATTGTGATTCTCATTAATGTTATAGTTGGCCCCAGCCTTTAAATTGTACCCGGGATGATGCAATTTATCAGAAGTAATCTCATCAGGATCGGAATATGTCATGTAGTCGAAGCGCTGGTATGCCTGAGTAGAACCGGCAGCCTGAACAAAGACGGAGAGCTTACTGGTTTTGTATTCCAGCTGACCAAAGACTCCTGAATAAGAAATTCTTTCGGTGTTGAAATAGTCCAGTCTGTCATATTTTACAGTGTTTCTATCAGTCCAGAGAATATAGGGACTTGCAGCATGCTCCTGTGTATACACCTGGCCTCCCGGATACTGTTCCTGGAATCCCTGTCCGTTGTAGTTGTCATCCCAGTAACCGTCAAGGCCCCAGAGATTGTCTACCAGTCGGAAGTGCTGACCATAGTAAGTTCTGAAGTCGGCACCTAAATTGAAAGATAGGTTCTCGCTGATCTCATGGTTAAAGTTGATCACGGCACCCAGCCATCTGTGCATGTTCATGGAAGCACGTCGAATGGCCGCATTACCATATTCACCGATGGTTTTCCCGGGAATATAATAGTCCTCGGTTCCATCATTTACAATGGCCCTGTTGTTGGCTTCAATCTGGTCATAGTCAATTTGTCCGTCGGCATCATAGATATACATATTGCTGCTGCTACCGTAGTTCCCGGTTCCGCCACCCTGACCGATGGATGCGTACAGCACTGTGGAGAGAGATGACTTGGGACCTATATTCCAGTCCCAGTTCAGGTTGCACACCGGTTTATGGTAAAAGTTCTCACGGAAACTATATACCTCACCGTTCTTATACCCCCAGTTATTATTGTAGCGTTGCTCCTCGTTGGTGATTTCACCATTGCCATCCCTGTCGTAAGTGCTGATGCTTTTGGTGTAGTTCTGATAGTGCCATTGTGGTGCACCTGTAATGGAAAGGTTAAACTGGTGCTTATCAGAGGGCTTATAACCTACCGATATAAAATAGGTCTGCCCTTTACCATTGTTTCCATCGTTATATCCATCTCCCTGCCAGTGAGACAGAAGGAAGCTGGCGCCCCAACCCTTCTCACTCAGTCCGGTGGAGTAGCTGGCCACATACTTCATGTACTTATCATTACCAAACATGGCACTTACTCGTCCGCCTTCGATCATGTCGGTTGCCTTGGTAACCACGTTGATGGTAGCTCCTACAGAGGAGATAGCCAGTTTGGATGATCCGAGTCCCCTCTGTATCTGAACTGCAGTTGCAATCTCGGAGAGCCCCTGCCAGTTAGACCAGTAAACCTTACCGTCTTCCATACCGTTTACGGGCTGACCGTTAAAGAGCAATGCCAGGTTCTCCTGAGAGAAACCCCTGATATTGATACGGGAATCCCCGTAACCACCAGCCTGGCTGGCAACATATACCGAAGGGGTATTTTTCATGATATCGGGAAATTCCTGGTTCCCTGTTTTGGCAACGATCTCAGGAAGTTTAATGGTGGAAACAGCCACCGGTGTCTCCCGGTCCTTTGCCACGTCAATTACACCATAACCTGTAACAACGACCTCGTCCATGGACGTCGCATCGACATCGAGGATAACGTCACCTACGCTTGTAGCTGATGCCAGGTCAAAAGCAATGGTCTGTGATTTATATCCCAAAAAGGAAATCACAATCTGGCCGGTCTGAGCAGTTGTGTTGAGTTCGAACACCCCATCCTGATTGGTAACAGAGCCATTGGTGGTTCCTACTTCAACAATATTTGCGCCTGGCAGATAACCTACCTGGTCTTCATCCAGCACAGTTCCTGTAAGTACTCCCTGTCCTAATGCGGCCACAGACATAGCCACAAGTGCCAGTGAGAAAAATAATCGTTTCATTTTTTTCATAGATTTTTGATTTAAAGATGGATGCAAATTTATATGATAAGCTTTAAGGTCAGATTAAAAAAACGTTAAGAAATAATTGAGAAATTTCACAGGTCGTTTAGTACCCCGAAATTAGAAAGAAATACTTCCACCATACGATACTTTAGAGCACATTCGTTTCAGATTTTATGCACACTTTATCTAAGATGGCCGATGTGGCTCCAACCCGCTCAGCCACGAAGTTTGCGGCGATCCGGGATGTGGTTTTCAACAGCTTTGGATTTCCCAATTGTTGATGAACGGTGAATAACAGCTCTTCTTCATTCCTGATGGGAAAGGCTGCCCCAAGACCAGTGAGATCCACTGCTTCGGCAAATTTCCTGTATTCAGGACCGAATATAACGGGCAATCCATAGGTAGCCGCTTCCAGAATGTTATGTATGCCTTTCCCAAAACCACCACCGATATAGGCCAGGCTTCCGTACCTGTACAGGTATGAAAGTACTCCGATGGTATTCACCAGGATCACCCTGCATCCCTCTGGAACTTCCTCTTCCAGCTCCGTATAAAGTACAGAACCGGGAAATCGCACCTGCAGATTGTGCATATGGCTTTCCGACAACTCATGGGGGGCAATGATCCAATGCAAGTCCGGAGATAGTTCATTAAAAGCATGACCCAGTAGCAGTTCATCTTTTTCCCAGGTACTGCCCGCAACAATGACTGCCGAATCCTTTGCAAAATTCTCAAGTGCCGGCCGGGAAAACCGGGTTTGCACCAGTTCATGTACCCGGTCAAAGCGGGTATCCCCGGCTACGCTAACATTCCTGCTGCCAATTTCTGTGAGCAGCGTCAGAGAATCCTCATTCTGAACGAATATATGAGTGAAAAAAGCCAGGAATTGCCGGTACCATCGTCCATACCAGTGGAAAAAAAGCTGGGTGGAGCGAAAGTTGCCCGAGGCAAGATATACGGGAATCTTCCTGATGTCCAACTGATGCAGAAAGTGGTACCAGAATTCATACTTTATAAAAAAGACCATTTCCAGGGAGAGCAGATCGAGCATTTTCCGGGCATTTCGCCTGGTATCAAGTGGAAGGTACATTACATAATCGGCCCCGCTATAATCCTTCCTTTTCTCATACCCGGAAGGTGAAAAAAAGCTTAGCAGGATTTTACGATCCGGCATACGTAGCCTGATTTCTTCAATTACAGGTCTCCCCTGCTCAAATTCTCCCAGGGAAGCGCAATGAAACCAGATCACTTTATCATCCCTGTGAATGGCTTCAGCAAGTTTTTCGTACCAGTTCTTTCTTCCCCGCACCCATAATTTTGCTTTTTGCTTCCAGGGGGAGAGGATTACAGCCACCAGGTAGTAGATCCGGACACCAATATTATAAAATAAGGTCACGAGCTGCTTAGTTTTTTTTCCCTTGTGTAGAGACTCACCAGCCAGACTGCAAGAAAGGCCATCACCCAGGCTACTAAGCGCACACTGATTACCGAATCGAGCATGCTCAGTTCGGACCAGATCACCGTGGTCACGAAGCCTGTTAGCAGTCCGGCAATGGTTCCCTGCCAGCTTACCTTTTTCCAGGTGAGCATCAGCAGGATCAGTGGTCCGAAAGAAGAACCCAGTCCCGCCCAGGCATAGGAGACCATCGAAAAAATCAGCTTATCGGAGGTCAGGGCAATCACAAAACCAATAAGACCCACCACGAAGGTAATCCAGCGGCTACCTTTCAGTAAAGTTCTGTCGCTTACATCCCAGCCCAGGGTTCTGTAGAACAGGTCTTCAATTATGGAGGAGCTTATTACCAGGAGCTGACTGTCGGCAGTTGACATCATGGCCGCTATGGCGCCACTGACAAAGATACCTGCCAGCCATGCCGGCAGTAATTCATTGGCCATATGTGGCATTACCTTTTCTATATCATCAAACATCCCCTGTTCATAAAGGCCTGCCCCAATAATTCCCAAAATGAGTGCGCCGGAAAATGCAGGGATCACCCACGCAATAGCAATGCGCCTGGAAATTTTAATCTGCTCCGCTTTACGGATAGCCATAAACCTGGTTAAGAGATGAGGCTGGCCCATATACCCCAGCGCCCAGCTTAAGCCGCTTATGATCAAAGCAGCAGCGGCCCATCCCGTTTTACCTCCCGTCCATGAAAGAAGCTGATGTCCACTGCTGGTGGTAATTTCCGAAAGCACATGTGTCCCCTGGTGAATCTCCTTCAGCTCTGCCAGTCCGACCAGCGGAAGCACCACCAGGGTGCCGATCATAATGATTCCCTGAACCATATCGGTCCACGCCACCGCAAAGAAGCCGCCCATCATGGTATAAAAGATGATAACAGCAGCTCCTATAATCATTCCGGTACTCTGCTTCATTCCGAAAGTCACATTGAGAATCTTTCCGGCCCCGTTAAACTGGGCAGACAGATAAAATATGAAGAAAAAGATGATGATAAAAGTGGCCAGCACCCGGATGGCCGACTGTCCTCTGTCAAACCTGGCCGCCAGGAAAGTTGGCAGTGTAATGGCATTGAGCCGCTCGGTCTCTTCACGAAGGGCCCTGGCAATGAAGAACCAGTAAAAAATGATACCCGATACACATCCAAGCGCTGTCCAGAACTCCATCAGTCCGGATGCAAATGCAGCACCTGGTAAACCAAGCAGCAGCCAAGCGCTTTCGCCTGAGGCACGCTCCGAAAAAGCTACCACCCATGGATTCAGCTTCCTGCCGGCAATAAAAAAATCATTATGACTTTTGTTGATATGGTAAGTGATGAATCCTACAACGAGGATCACTACCATGTAAAAGATAAATCCAATAAGCGTAAAATTCATCCCCTAATATAGAAAAAAAGATGGGAGATCATTTGGGAAAATCCTTTGATCCATTGGGCTGATAGGTATAGTCCAGGAGTACCTCACTGTATTTATCTTCCTCTTCTCCTTCAAGGGACTCGGCCTCTTTCACCAGCAGCTTAACATAATTACCTGCCGAAGTCAATTGTATCCATACCTGGAATTCCTCTACGATGTCGCTCACAACGGCAAACTGAAGGTTATCTTCCACCCGCTTGTAATTATCGTAAAAATCCTGCGCGTCATCCAGGTTCATAAATTCGCCCACCAGCGCAAATCCATTGCTACGTCCCGGGGTATTAAAGCCAGGCAATTCAATGGTTTCTCCTCCTTCCAGCACCCTGAATCCTTCGTTAATAATATCAGGGGAAGGATCCTTTTCATGAGGAAACCTGTAAAAATCACTGTCCTCATAAGTATAGCCGAGCTGGTAGAAAGTATCACCGGAAAGGGTCTTTTCCGAGCTAAGGCGGAACTCCCCGGTTTTATCCGGTCCAAATAACATCTTACATCCGGCCGACAAAAAAATCATAGCCACCAACATCACATATCTGTTCATCTTCCTTTATTTAATAGTTATCTTCTAAAAAGCCGCCATCAATAAATCGATATCCTTGGATGGGATACCCAGCTTCTGACCAACGGCTTCATTGGTCAATATGCCGTTGTATATATAGACCCCCTTCCGCAGACCCGGATTCTCCTTCAAGTGTTTCCCGCTTGTGCCCAGTTCACCGAGCCCCAGGATCAGGGGTGCAAAAACATTGCTTATTGCAATGGAGGCAGTTCGTGCCACTCTGGATGCAATATTTGGAACGCAATAGTGAATTACTCCGTGCTTAACAAAAACCGGGTCAACCTGAGTCCTTAGTTCAGAGGTCTCAATGGATCCCCCGCGATCAATACTGATATCTATAATCACCGCTCCTTTTTTCATCTCTTTTACCATTTCCTCGGTGATAAAATACTCGGGCTGTCCTGATTCTTTTCTGATGGCGCCAATGACCACATCTGCCGATCTGAGTGCCTTTAATATGACCTTGGGATGAAAAATGGATGTGGGAACCAGCTGGCCAACAGCCGACTGCAGGCGCCGCAAACGATGTAGAGAGTTATCAAAGACCCTGACTTCCGAACCAACACCCCGGGCAGCCCTCACGGCATATTCTGCCACAGTGCCGGCTCCAAGGATTACCACTTCGGTGGGGGTAATTCCTGTTACTCCCCCCAGCATAACTCCTTTCCCTCCACGCTGATTGCTCAGGTATTCAGCGGCAATCAGCATACTGGTGGTCCCGGCAATGGCACTCATACTTCTTACCACCGGGTAACAATTATGTTCATCCTGTATCTTTTCAAAAGCAATTGCGCTTACCCTTTTTCTCATGAGGCTTCTTATATAGTCATCCCCACAATGTGTGAAGACCTGGAAAGAGGAGAGCAATACCTGTCGCTCTTTCATCCACCCGATCTCTTCGGTGGTCGGGGGATTGATCTTCAAAATAACGTCACTCTCCCGAAAGACCTCCTGCCGGTCATCGCAGATAAGGCCGGCCCGTTCAGAGTAGTCCGTATCAAGATAATTTGCCCCTTTTCCCGCGCCGGTCTCCAGCAGCACTTCGTGACCGTGTCCGGTAAGGACCTCCACCGCTTCAGGGGTAAGGGGAACACGGCTCTCCACCTGGTGATTTTCCGACGGAATCCCTATTCTTAAGCTCCTACCTTTAGTCCCTATCTCCAGCTTCTCTTCCTGGGGCATTAAGCCCTCTTTATGGATATTAAATGCAGATGATCCTTTGTTTTCCATTGCTCCATCAGTTATTGGGCTAGCCTAAAATAAGATAATTCGTTAGTAATATCAATTTTTACATGCACAGACTATCAGAATTGTATCAATCTGGCTCCGTTTTCACCAATTTCAATCTGCACCCACAATGCATCTTCCGGAATCAGATTGCTGGCCTTTTCCGGCCATTCTATAAGGCACAAAGATCCAGAATAAAAGTACTCTTCATAACCCATATCAAAAAGCTCCTCGGGCGACTCAATCCTGTAGAGATCAAAATGAAAAATGGAGTTCCCCTGAGGAGTAAAATACTCATTCACAAGCGAAAAGGTGGGGCTGTTCACTTCCACTCTAATGCCAGACTTTCGGCATAGAGCCTGAATAAAGGTGGTCTTACCGGCCCCCATTTCACCAGAAAATGCAATCACAGTCTGCTCTCCTGCCAGCTCAAGAAAACGGGCGGCAGCCTCATCGAGCTCCTGCAGTGATAATAGGGTAATTGTACTCATATTACCTGACCGGGGATAAAACAGACAGAGGGATCAACATTTCCTCCATGGAGATTCCTCCATGCTGGAAGGTATTTCTGTAAAGATTAACAAAATGATTATAGTTATTGGGATAAACCAGATAGTCATTGTTCATGGCAAAGATGTAACTGCTGGTCAGATTGGTTCTGGGTAAATGGACATGTTCCGGCTGAAGCACCTCATAGACCTCTTTCTTATTGTAATTAAGGTTCCTCCCCTGCTTGTAACGTAGGTTCACCGAGGTCTTCCGGTCGCCAATTACTTTTACAGGATCGTTTACCCGCACTGCCCCGTGATCCGTTGTTACAACCAGTGTGACATCATGCTGGTTCATGTGTTTCAGAAGGTCGTAAAGGTAGGAGTGCTGGAACCAGCTTTTGACCAGCGAACGATATGAAGATTCATCATAGGCCAGCTCCCTGATCATCTCCATTTCGGTGCGGGCATGCGACAGCATATCCACAAAATTATAAACCACCACATTGAAATCATAGTTAAGGAGGTCATTGTAGTTCTCCACCAGTTTCTTTCCGGCTCTCTGGTTGGTGATTTTTTCGTAATTAAAGGATGCTCCAATTCCAAGCTTCTGCATTTGAAGCCTGCATAGTTCCTCTTCATTGGCATTCTTTCCACCCTCATCATTTTCATCAATCCAAAGATCCGGATATTGTCTCTGGATTTCACCCGGCATCATACCCGCAAACATGGCATTCCTGGCATACTGTGTGGCAGTAGGTAAGATGCTCGAAAAGATGATCTCCTCATCGCTTCTGTACAGGTCGTTCATCTCATGCTCAATAATCTTCCATTGATCATAGCGAAGGTTATCGATAAGCACCAGCACTACCTTACCCCGGCCCAGTAAGGGGAATACCTTGTTCCTGAATACCCCGGGTGAGAGAAGGGGCTGGTTCCCGCCTTCTCCTGAAAACCATCTTTCATAGTTTTTACTGATATAGCGGGCAAATTCCTTATTGGCTTCGATTTTCTGCATGCTCAGGACCTCCTCCATTCCTCCGGCACCACTGACATCGAATTCCCGTTCCCAGAAAACGAGCCTGGAATATATTTCCGTCCAGTCACTAAAGGTCGAAGCTGAATTGATCTGCATCCCGATCTGACCGAACTGACTCTGGTAGCTGGATGTGGTTTTTTCCGTAACCAGCCTTTTGGTGTCAATATTTTTCTTGATGGTCAATAAGATCTGCTTGGGATTCACCGGTTTAATCAGGTAATCTGATATCTTGCTCCCAAGCGCCTCATCCATGATATTCTCTTCTTCACTCTTGGTAATCATCACTACCGGGGTGGAGGGAGAAATGCTTTTGATCCGTTCCAGGGTCTCCAGTCCGGATATGCCCGGCATGTTCTCATCCAGAAAGATCAGATCAAAATCGTTAGCCTCCACAAGATTCAGGGCATCGGCCCCATTACTCGCAGTTGTTACCCTGTAATCTCTTTCCTCCAGAAACAGGATATAGGGTTTCAGAAGATCGATTTCATCATCTGTCCAGAGGATATGTATTTTCCTGCTCATTATTCAAGTAACAAATAGTGTTTTTGATAAAACAGGTAATAGGGTACAAGTTCTTTTCTTTCGGAAAGAACCTCAAAATTATCCCCGGATATGATCATAATCCTGTATTGAGACCTCTCAAGTTGACCAAGGACGGATTCGCCGTTCAACAATATATCCTGCAGATACCTGGATGCTCCCTCCGCATTATTAAACCTGCTCACAACCAGGCTGTGATATGAATCAAGCATGTCGATCTGATCGATTGAGAGATCGTACTGATTATAATTATCCAGGTTATAATTTAACAGGTCAAAACTAACCTGGTTTACATTCTGACTGGAATGGATGGCCAGAATAAAATAGTGTTCCTGGGTGGAATCAATGGCTGTATATACCATCTCTGCATCAGCAGCAAGATCGGCCTCCATGATTTCAGGAAACTCCACATACATGTAGGCAATAATCTCCTGGGCCTGTATACTCTCCTCTGTTGCAGGATAGCGTAAGATCAGTGTGTCAAGCGCAACTTTCATAGCCTCTTTTCCTTCCATGGCCCCCAGTGACAGAGCACGTATATATTGATATTTGGGGATCAGGGGATCGTCTGCATAGAGCTCAAAAGCTCTGTCGGCCATGGCAACTACCTCGGAATAATTATGCTCTTTATATTGATTGAATACACTTTCATAATATCGTACAACCTTCATTTCTTCCTCTTGCAGTTCCTGCAGGTAGTTGGGATTATTCAACAACATGGCATAGTGGGACTCGGGATAAAGAAGGGAAAGCTGTCTGGCATAATATTGTGCCTCGGAGGGTTTCTGAGTGTTATTACATAATTCGTACATGTAGTAATGGGCCGATGGACCATACTCCGATTCCGGGTAACGACTGATCAGTTCTTTAAAGGCTTTGATGGCCTCGTCATAATCGAGCAGATTCTCCTTATAGATCACCCCCATATTGAAAAGTGCATCTTCCAGCCTGTTATTGGATAATGCCATTGCCGAATCGGTCAGCGGTATGGATACCAGGTAATATTCCCTGGATTTATTATCCAGAACAGGAATGTTTCCACCTCCGTTCAGGGTATCCCCTTCACTACCCTGATCCCCGTCAAACTGCGAGAGAGTACCTTTGCTTTTTCGCCTCCAGTCGTCTTCCAGGGTTCGCTCCCCCCATTTCATTCTGAATTCGGGCTGACCAAAACTTTTTGCAGTCAGGTTGTAGAAATACCAGGTTCCTCCAGTCTGTTCGCCTGATGTTCCTGTTGACTGGTTATCGCCATAGAGCATGGACTGGTTAAATGCCTGGTCCTGTTTGGCCTGCTGTTCGGCAAGACGTGCTTCTTCTTCTTCTTTTCTTACCTCCTCTATAATCCCGTCAATAATGGACAGACGTTGCTTTTCAGGCAGAGCAGCCAGCATCTGCAGGCTATCCTCCATTTCGTAGGTATTGTAATTATAAACCAGGTCGCTCAGACTTGCTGAAAGCGATGCCAGCCCGGAATAACCCGGATAATCTGTGTTCAGGAAAGAAACTGCAGAATCATAATAGGCTGCAGATAATATATAGTCGGGAGTTTCATAATAAATCTCTGCAAGGATTAGAGAGGAATATCCTTTCTGATACTGATTCTGAATACTGGTTGAAACCGATAACTGGTAATACTGAATAGCCTCTTCCCGCTCTCCTTCTTCCATGGCAATATTACCCAGCGCATAATATATCTGGTCCTTATACTCCAGATTCTTGCTGTCTTTTAACATTTTTCTGAGCAACTTCTTCAGGTCCTCGCTGCTTTGCTCGCCTGATTCATACACTTCGGCCATGCTCACCCGGGCGTTAAATGCCATCTCGTAGGTCGGATTATGCCTGGTTACCCGTTTGTATTTTTCCAGGGCCAGACTGTTCTGACCGGTTTCCTCGTATAGCTGTCCCAGGATGTAAGTAAACCTTATCTTATCATCCTCCTTCACCCCCTTTTGATCCAAGGCCAGTTCAAGCTGCTCAGCAGCCTGCTGGTAATCCTCTTTTTGTATATGAAGCTGAGTTCGGGTGCTATAGTAGGCCGCAAGGTAATCTTCCGGAAGATTATCTTCATCAGCCAGGGTTATGAGAATCCGCTCAGCCTCTCTGTCTTCATCAATCATGATATAGGCGCGGCTAAGCCAGATCATGGCCAGATAACGAATATCCTCCCTGGGAAAGGTAACCATTACATGCTTGAAAGTTTCTGAGGCCAGGAAGAAATTTCCCTGGTACATGTAGGCCTTTCCCATTAGCATGTATGAGTCATCGACCCACTTATTGTACTCATTTTTCTCATAAAAAGCTCTGTCTTTGGCAGACTGGTTGCCTTTTTTAACCTTGGGTTTAGCTGTGATGGAATGGAAGGTGATTACCTTGGTTGCCTTATCGATGGCCCGCTTCATATCACCTGAGACAGATGACTGAACACCCTCGTCCTCAAAGAGAAACACATAAAGCATATGATTGTAATCGTTCCTTATGGAATTATTGGCTTTCTCAATGCCCTTCTTATAACTTTCTTTCCCGTTGAAATATACGTTGTAATGGGATACGAGATCGTGGTAATTCCTGGTGAGTGAAGTGTTCTTTTCCACCGAACAAGATACAATGCCGAGGATAAAAAGGAGGGCGCCTACTACCCAATATGTGGTCTTCCGGGAATGCAAATCTGTCCAGTTATGACAAGTTTATGTCAGGTTCCTACAAGTAATTAACAGATTTTAAAATAAGTTATTTTATAAGCCTTGAAAAAAAGCTCCTAGCTGTTCACATCCACTACCTCTATTATCTCCGGAACTTCTTTCATAACCGCTATCTCCACACCGGCTTTCAGGGTCTGCATACTAAAAGGACATCCATTGCATGCCCCCTTCATCTCTACCTTGAGGACCATATCATCAGTGATATCAACCATGGCAATATCACCACCGTCTGCGACTAGGTAAGGCCGGATCTTCTCCAGTGCTTTCTCAACGCGTTCTTTTATCGCTTCCATAATTCTATTTTTTTGATCCTATTTTGTCGTGATCTCCACTTTTTGAGTTGGAGCCTGCTTCATATTCCGTTTGTTTAGTGCCTCTTCAAGCTCTTGTGCCAGCATGCTGAAGGCCTTGCCGGGCTGAGTGTCCGCCGACAGGGCAACTGGCTTGCCGGAATCGCCTGATTCCCTGATTCCCTGAACAATGGGCACCTGTGCAAGCAAGGGAATCCCCATCTTTTCGGCCAGGATCTTGCAACCTTCCTTTCCGAAAATATAATACTTGTTATCTGGCAGTTCCTCGGGGGTAAACCATGCCATATTCTCCACAAGACCCAGAACCGGAACATTGATCTTATCCCCGGTAAACATGTTTATACCCTTTATCACATCGGCCAGTGCCACATCCTGAGGAGTGCTGACAATAACCACACCTGTGACCGGGACCTCCTGTACCATGGTCAGGTGAACATCACCGGTACCCGGAGGCAGATCAATGAGCAGGTAGTCCAATTCCCCCCAGTCGCCATGGGTAATCAGCTGCTTCAATGCGCTGGTAGCCATGGGGCCACGCCAGACAACAGCATCTTCCGCTTTGATAAAAAATCCAACCGACAATAATTTCACCCCGTATTTTTCAATGGGAATGATCCACTCCACGCCTTCTTCCGAACGGGCAGATGGACGATCGCCCTCAACATCAAACATCTTGGGAACGGAGGGTCCGTATACATCTGCATCGATCAATCCGACACGCTTTCCTGATTTTGCCAGTGCCACGGCCAGATTGGCAGCCACAGTTGATTTACCAACACCACCCTTTCCTGACGCGACTGCAACAATGTTTTTTACATGGGGTAAAACCTCGCGCTCCGGTGGCGGATCCGGAACCAGCACCTGTATATGACCTTTCTGAAGAGTCTCCTCGCCAAAAGTTCCATTAACGGCCCGCATACAGGCCTTTTTTATGGATTGTATAAATGGGTCATTTGCCCTGCTAAACTGCAAGCCTATCCATAACTCACCTTCCCGGTAACTTACATCGGTGACCATCTCCGACGATACAATGTTCTCTTTCGTTTCGGGGTGACGAATCTTCTCCAGCACCTCCAGGATTTTCTCTTTCTGTATCTCCATTAGTTACTCAGAAATTAGTCCCCAAAGATAGCTTTTTTTATTTAGATTAAGTAGTCATAGTCCCAGTTCCTCCACAGGATCCCAGAACATATGCTCAAGGTTCACAATGCGGTTATTCTCGATTATGGCACCTTCATTTTCCAGTAACTCCTGCATGAGTTCGCTCCCGTCAAAATGATGTTTTCCGGTGAGAAGTCCCACCCGGTTCACTACCCTGTGTGCTGGGATATATTCTGGTGCAGTATGACTCTGATTCATAGCCCAGCCAACCATCCTGGCAGCACCCGGTGACCCAAGGTATCGGGCAATAGCCCCGTAGGTGGTTACCCTTCCGTAGGGAACCTTACTGCATACATCATGGACGCGCTGAAAAAATCCCTTTTCCTCAACCATTGGAAACTTCCGTGATCTCCTTTCCTGCAGGAAGCCTGAAACAGAGATAGTTAATTTTTGTGCCTTCGGCCAGAAAACGCTTTTCATAGTAGGTCTGGATACTTACCCTTTCGTCGTTCCATCCTTCACTGTAAACATCAGTTGAACTTTGCTCCACTTCCAGCTCATTGAATAGAGCCAGCTCCAGGGTGTCTTTATATAGAAGCAGATTATCGGTTTTCAGGTGGATACTGCCCCCATCCTTCAGAAATGCTCCGTACATATTAAGAAAATGAGCTCCGGTCAAACGTTTTTTCAATCTCCGTCTCTTTTCCTGCGGATCGGGGAAAGTGATCCAGATCTCGCTGACCTCGTCCTTTTCAAAAAAAGAGTTGACAAAATCGATTCGTGTTCTCAAAAAAGCCACATTTGAAATGCCTTCATCCTGGGCAACTTTTGCGCCGGTCCATATTCGGGCGCCCTTAATATCCAGCCCCATGAAATTCTTGTTTGGATTAAGCCTGGCCTGGCCCACCGAATATTCGCCCTTTCCGCATCCCAGCTCCAGAATTAAAGGATTGTCGTTCCCGAAAATATTCCTGCACCATTTTCCCTTCAGGTAATACTCTTTTCTGAAAACTTCATCAAAAGGAGGCTGAAAAACCCTTTCAAGGTTCTCCAATTCCCTGAATCTGGATAATTTCTTCTTTCCCAAAGCTATTCTGGATTGACTCGTTCGATTCGGACTCCAAGGTCGGTTACCGGGAGCTCCGGTTCCCTCATGGCCTGTTCCAGGGTAAAGACATAAGTACCCGGGTTACGAAAAACGCTTTGCTTCCTGTAAAGGAGCATAAGTTCCCTGATGTTACTGTTTCCCTTGCCTGTCCATTTCCCGTCAGGGGCCGCCAGAACCATATTGATGGTATCTTTTAAATGCTGTCCCGAGGGAGATTTAACATGTACAAACATATAGAGATTGCTCATGGGATATTCCACCGTATGACGTACCTGCACATAGATGTTATGCAGGGAAACAGTATCGCTGATATCGGCCCTGAACTCAATGGCATCACGCCAGCTCCACATCCCATTCTCAGTTGATTTATACTCATCGTAAACCATTTCTGAATCGCAGGATTGAACATGAAGCATGAGAGCCACAAGAGCCAGTATAATTGTATATCTCATCAATTTTTCCGGTGATTTCGTTGAGGTCTTGATTTCCTTTTTTTCTTTTTGGACTGCTCCTTTTCAAAGCGGGTAAGAGAGCCCTGACCAGCTCCATTAGTGTATTCGAGTTTTTCCAGTTTATCAGGGATAATCATCTCAATCAGTTCGTCCGGCTCCTTTCCATTTCTGTTCATTGCCTGGATCTGGGCTACCCTCTCAGCCGAAACCGGGATCAGTGCCTGGCCACCTCCATCTGAGGTACCGTACCACATAATACCCCGATACACATCCGTTTTCAAATGGTAGGCATCCCCTTTTTTAGTTTTCAGATTTACGTCGGTATCAGGGAAATTCTTTCTCGCATCTTCATACCCTGACAGTTCGTAGTTCAGGCAGCATTTCAGCTTGCCGCACTGTCCGGCCAGCTTTTGGGGATTCAGTGCCACCTCCTGCACCCGGGCAGAGTGGGTACTGACCGAAACAAAGTTGGTGACAAATGTTGAACAGCAAAGCTCCCTTCCACAGGTGCCAATTCCCCCGATTCTTCCAGCCTCCTGCCTGGCTCCAATCTGTTTCATTTCGATGCGGATTCTGAAAGATTCAGCAAGCACCTTAATCAATTCTCTGAAATCCACCCTTTCGTCGGCAATATAGTAGAAGATTGCCTTTGTGCCATCGCCCTGGTACTCCACATCACCAATCTTCATATTCAGGCCAAGATCCGAAGAAATCTTCCTGCTTCGAAGCATGGTCTCATTTTCCTTGTCGATGGCGTCCTTCCACTTATCAATGTCGACCTGCTTTGCCTTTCGGTAAACCTTCTTCAGCTCTTCCCTGTTATTGTTGAATTTTGTTTTCCGGCGCTGCTTTTCGACGATCTCCCCTGCAAGAGATATAATTCCTATGTCGTGCCCCGGGGATGCCTCCACAGCAATTATATCCCCGCGCTTTAATCTGAGTTCATTTACGTTTCTGTAAAAGCCTTTCCTGGTATTCTTGAAGCGCACCTCAAGCACCTCCGGTATATCACTGTCGGACACCTCCCTCAACCAATCATAGGATTCAAGTTTTGTGCAGCTCCCGAAATAAGAATCCATCCTTTCCAGGTTCTCCTCATTGATCTTCAACTGCTTTTCCTTACAACAACCTCTCGCTTTCAGGCTTTCCATAGTACAAAAATAGAGATTCGCTTCTTAATATAAAACCAGGTCATCCTGCAGCCGGAGCTTTTTGCATCAGCAGCCTGATTACTCCAATGGAAAGATCCATCAATATAATCCTTGGATTGCCATTGGCCTCGATATGATTTCCGGCCAGCGTAAAGGCTTCCGCCAGGGCGTAAACATTTCCATCATGAATAAAGGGACTAAACCTGCGTGAAAAATCAGATTCCTTTGCCGACATAAAAATCAGCGTTTCATGTTCCAGATGGAGCATGAAATTCTCGCGAAGAAGGCGGAGGGAATAGTCAATCAATTGCTTCTGCCGCTCGCGGCCCATTCCTGCCACGCGTTCCACCCAGCCGTTAATCTGAATAATATCCCTGGCATAACTGAGCCTCATTAATTCGGTGAAAAATTCAAAATAAAGAGCTTCTGTTTCATTCTGCTGAAGGGTCTGTAAGGCCGTGTTGATATTGCCATTTGCCCTAAGCACAGCATCTTCCATTAGCTGGGGATCCATCTGCCCCTTCTGCATCAGGCCCTCGCGGATATCAGCTTCTTTTACCGGTGGCACATGAAGTAACTGTGTCCGGCTAAGAATGGTAGGCAAAATTCTATCCGTATGTTCGGACACCATCAGTATTAATGTCCTGGGGGGCGGCTCTTCAATTAACTTCAACAGCTTATTGGCAGCAGGTTGATTCATCTTTTCGGGCAGCCAGATCACAACCATGCGATAATCAGACTCATAGGGTTTAAACCCCAGTTTCCGGATAATGGTCTCGCTCTCCTTTACATTGATTATACCCTGCTTATTCTCTACACCGAGGGATTCATACCACTGACTTTCAGTGAGGTAGTAATCTGCCAGCAGGGCATCCCTCCATGCTTCGGCATAATCATCACTCACAGGGGGAGCCGACATACCACCCGTTTTCATAACCGGGACCACAAAATGCAAATCGGGGTGAACCAGTTTTCCAAACTTGATACAGGAGGGACAGGCTCCACAAGAATCATCTTCCTGCCTGTTGTTACATGCAAGATATTGTGCCATGGAAACCGCAAGTGCTAATTTCCCTGTACCCTCGGGTCCAAACAACATCAATGCATGGGGTGTCCGATCGTCCCGAACAAGTCTCAGGAGCTTATCCTTTACTTCCCGCTGTCCTATGATCTCTTTAAACAACATTGTACTTACAAACTGTAAATGTAGAATTTCTTTTTTACCTTTGGGATTCCTTACGCATCATAACATAATTACTTAAAATTTATAGATATGCAAATGATTGATAATTACAGCTTTGCAGGAAAAAAAGCAATCGTCAGGGTTGATTTTAATGTGCCCCTTGGAGCACAGTATGAAGTGACCGACAATACCCGGATCCGCGGGGCACTTCCCACCATTAAAAAGATACTGGATGATGGAGGTTCGGTCATCCTTATGTCCCATCTTGGTCGGCCCAAGGGCGTGCCGGAAGAGAAATTCTCACTGAAGCATGTGGTTCCTACTCTTGAAGAGCTCCTGGGAGTGGATGTCCAGTTTGCTAATGACTGTATAGGAGAAGAGGCTGTTGAGAAAGCAGCTGCCCTTAAACCCGGGGAGGTGTTGTTACTGGAAAACCTCCGGTTCTACAGCGCCGAGGACAAAGTCAAGACCGATGAAGAGAAAGCAGCCACCAGGGCCTTTGCTGAGAAGCTTTCAAAGTATGCCGACGTCTATGTGAATGATGCATTTGGAACTGCACACCGTGCACACGCTTCCACTGCAGTTGTTGCAGATTTTTTCGATGAGGACTCAAAAATGTTTGGTTTCCTGATCAACAAAGAGATTGAAGCCATGGATAAGGTGCTCCATCAAAGTGAAAAGCCCATGACCGCTATTATGGGTGGAGCCAAGGTAAGTGATAAGATCCAGGTGATCGAAAACCTGCTCGACAAGGTGGATAATCTGATTATCGGCGGAGGTATGACTTATACCTTTATCAAAGCACGAGGGGGTGAAATTGGAAACTCGCTTTGCGAAGAGGACAAACTGGATGTGGCAACAGACCTGGTAAAGAAAGCAGAAGAAAAAGGAGTAAAGCTGATCCTCCCCATTGATCAGGTGCTGGCCGATAAGTTTGACAATGGTGCCAATACAGAAGTGGCCGATATAGACAAGGGAAAAGCCGGATACATGGGACTTGATATCGGACCTAAATCCATTGAACTGTTTAACGAGGTCATTATGAACTCCAGGACCATTCTCTGGAATGGCCCCATGGGTGTTTTTGAAATGCCCAAGTTCCAGAAGGGAACCGTAAGCATTGCTCATGCCATTGCCGAATCCACTGCTAATGGATGTTTCAGCCTGGTAGGCGGAGGCGACTCTGTGGCCGCGGTAAATAAATTCGGACTTGCCGACAAGGTGAGTTACGTATCCACCGGTGGCGGTGCCATGCTGGAGTACATTGAAGGCAAAGTATTACCCGGTATTAAAGCAATCAGGGGATAATATTTACTCTGTTTTCTACGGCATACTTTCTCGTAACGTGCTTATTCACTGCGTGAAAAATGCCAGGTTACATCAAAAGTATGCCGTAGAAATTGTACACTTGTCAGAATTACTCAGGATTGCTTATAATACTTCCGGGAAACAATAAGATGCCTGCAATTTAGAGAAGAGAAAAGAGATGAAACAGGCTTTTATAGAGGACATATTTAAGATAAATGATGAGATAACCTTCAGGGCCGCCGCCCTGGAGGTTTTCAATTTCCAGGCCAGGCATTCTCCGGTATACAGGGACTACCTGGCTGCATTCAAGATTGATGCAGCATCGGTCAGGGAGATCGGGGAGATCCCTTTCCTGCCCATTGAATTCTTTAAATCGCACACGGTATTAGAAGAGGGACTGGAAGCCGAAATTGTTTTTGAAAGCAGTGGCACCACGGGAACCTCTCCTTCCAGGCACCATGTGGCAGATGCCGGGCT
The DNA here is from genome assembly GCA_964458155.1 of uncultured Bacteroides sp. Lineage (GTDB taxonomy): Bacteria > Bacteroidota > Bacteroidia > Bacteroidales. Next base: position 16,567 of record CAYWGP010000031.1, on the reverse strand, counting down.
ATACCGTGAGAGTTTTCTGAGGACTTTCAATTCATTTTACGGCTCTCCGGAGGAGCTCTGCATCCTGGCCCTTTTACCTTCCTACCTGGAACGCGAGAATTCCTCCCTGGTGTATATGACGGATCACCTGATCCGCTGGTCGAAGCATCCAGATAGTGGATTTTACCTGGACAATCTGGAAGAACTTTCAGCCATCCTGCAAAAAAGAAACAATGACGGGCAGGCCACCCTTCTGATGGGGGTCAGTTTTGCCCTTCTGGACCTGGCCGAACGACATCCAATGGAATTCTGGAACAATATCAGGCTCATGGAAACAGGCGGGATGAAAGGACGGCGGAAAGAGCTGGTAAGGAGTGAGCTTCACCAACAATTGAAAGAGGCATTTGATCTTCAGAACATACATTCGGAATACGGAATGACCGAGCTTCTGTCCCAGGCTTACTCGGGCGGCGAGGGTCTTTTCCATGGTCCCCCCTGGATGAAGGTCCTGGTACGCGATCCCAATGATCCACTTACGCTGCTCTCCCCGGACCAGAGCGGTGGCATCAATATAATTGACCTGGCCAATATCCACAGCTGTTCCTTTATTGCCACGTCCGACCTGGGAAAAGTATATGAGGATGAAAGCTTTGAAGTACTTGGCCGTTTCGATCAGAGCGATATCAGGGGTTGTAATCTGCTGGTAAGCTGAGCATGTATTTAGAGGGGCTTTGTCCAAAATGTGCCTTGAAGCATTGAGAAAAGTATGATGGATTGGAGAAGCCCACCTGCATGGCAACTTGAGCAATATTTATCTCTCCTTTTTCCATTATGGAAGCTGCGGCTTTCAGTCGCATTACACGGATCATACTACTGGGAGATTCCCCCGTCAGCGCTTTCAGCTTCCTGAAAATATGTTCCCGGCTCATCGACATCTTCTCCTGAAGAGTGCTCACATTGAATCCGAAATCTGTCATATACTCTGAAATAATTTCCAGTACGTTCTTCAGGAATTTTTCATCCAGGGTGGTGACCGGGATGTTCTCCCAGTCCACTCCGATCAAGCTGGAATATTTTTTCCTGAGCCTTTCCCTTTGTTTCAGCAGGTTCCTTATCCTGACCAGCAATTCTTCCATGCTGAAAGGTTTGATAATATAATCGTCCGCTCCATGTTCCAGACCTGATATTTTATCCTTTCCGGTTGATTTAGCTGTAAGTATGATCACGGGGATATGACTGGTACGTTCATCGTCTTTAATACGCCGGCATAGTTCCATTCCATCGATTTTCCCTGGCATCATTACATCGGTAATTATAAGATCGGGCATCTGCGAAGTTGCCAAGGATAATCCCCGCTTTCCGTCAAAAGATCCATGTACATTAAATTCTTCGGCAAGGTTCTCCAAAAGAAAGGCCTGAAGATCCTTGTTGTCTTCCACCACCAGTATGGAAACATTTTCGTTTTCCAGCTTATCCTCTTGCAACGGACCACCATTTTTAACGAGCCCGGAGCTTTTATCATGCAGCTGATCCTTTGGGTCTTTCAGGATAAACTCCTCCTGCTTCAGATGGGTACATCCAGTAGGAAAGGTGACCATAAAGACTGTTCCCACGCCTACTTTACTTTTCATATCTATTTCACCATGCATAATCCGAACCAGCTCCTTCGTAAGCGAGAGCCCGATTCCGGTTCCGTTTGAAAACGGGGAAGATTCTTCCTCGCCCCTGTAAAACCTGTCAAAGATTTTCTCCCTGAGTCGGGATGGGATTCCGGGTCCAGTATCTGCCACCATAAGCCTGATCAGAGGGGCATTAATATCGGGGGTCCCATTTAAGATTTTTAATCTACAGGTCACTGTCCCTCCGGGCGGGGTAAACTTAAAAGCATTAGACAAAAGGTTTGTACAGATTTTTTCAAGTTTTTCACCGTCATAGCAGGCAAGCAATCTCATTTCTGGAATATCGATGATATATTGTATCTCCTTGCTTTCAGCCAGAGAGAAATATTCTCCAGCTAACATCCTGAGATGACCCGTTACATCAGATTCCTCTATTACCAGTTTCATATATCCTGCATCAAGCCTTGAGATATCCAGCAATTGGTTCACCAGTCGAACCAGACGCCTACTGTTGCGCCGGATCAGTGATAGCCATCGCAAGATCTTTGGATCCCTGTATTCCTGGTTAACCAGTTGATCGAGGGGCCCGGAAATCAGAGCAAGCGGGGTGCGGATTTCATGGGAAATATCCGTAAAGAACCTGGTCTTTAAGCGTTGCATTTCCAAAATCTGGGCATTTTTCTCACTTAACTCTTCCGTCCTCCTTGCCACTTCGTTCTCAAGATATAGTTTATCCTTCTTTAGCTTAGCTGTCCTGTACTTGGTTATTCCTGTAATTAATAGAACCAGGAACAACACATACAATCCCAGAACCAGGCTCGATCTGTACCAGGGGGGGCGTATCCTTAATTTAAAGGACATGTTTTCCGTATTTTGATCCCAGAGTTCAGGATCCACTAAACGGGCGACCCAAAACTTGTAATTGCCGGGATTCAGGTTCCGGTACCGCGCGGTCAGTTCCATCCCTGTCATGCCCGTATCCCGGTCCACACCTTCCATAAAATACCTGAACTCGTAACCCCTTGAGCTATACTGGTATTCATCTGTTTCGGCCAGTTCCAGAACAGAAAATTTGAAATTCAGGAAATTTTCTCGATGTGAAAGATCCAGCTGAAGATCCTGAGGTTCGGAATAAGTTGATCCTGGTTGACGATAATCAATAATAACCATTGGTGGAGCAAAGGTTTGCAGGGGAACTGCCAGTGGACTGAAGGAGAGCGCTCTTTTCCTTTCCCCGATAAATAAATCTCCGGTAGCAGGATCAACGGAAAACCTGTCGGTGAAAGATGGATCCCTGTGTTCCAGGTACCTGTTCATACCCCCGTCGTATTCATGATTGAGCTGCACTTTGCAAAGATTGCCACGGGTAGCAAGCCAGACTGGGCCCGCCCAGAGATGATTGTAACCAAGGACCAATCTTTGTTTTTGCTCCGTGGCCAGGGTACTGCCATACATCTCTGCAATGTTGTCGAATATAAGATTCCCATACACCAGTCCCTGTCCGGAGATGCTGTATATCGCACCCCCGATCCCGTTGGTATAATTCTCACAAATAATGTTGTGGCTGATTTCAAGTATATCCTCTACATATCCGAAACACAAACCAATTCCACCTCCCAGTCCCATATCACTGCTGCTCATAGCCCTGTTCCATGCTATGACATTGTTCCTGAAGGCCACCTGTTTAGCACCCACCGCTGAAGAATCGTTCTGGAAAAAGATGGCGGCTCCACAGGAAAGGTATTTTACATCTATAAGGTTGTCGATGATAACATTATGCTCAAGAAGGGCATTTCCCCCAAAAAGGCAGATCCCGCCCCCATGGCCCTGTCTCTTTCTTATGGTATTGTGACGGATAATGTTGCTACGAATAATGGCTGTAAGCCCCGGGTTCACATTTGCCAGAATGCCCCCTCCGTAAGCACCTCTAATTGTATCGGTTTGCAACAGGTTGCGTTCAATAATGTTATGTATAATTTTACCACCCGAATGGTGCATCAGGACACCCCCTCCGCACATATTCCTCCAGTTCCTCATAAAGGCTTCTATATGCACATCTGTCAAGTAACTGCCTGTCCCCCCGGTGATGGTAAATCCACAAAGTACCGAGGTGCTGTCCTCTCCTGATCGAAGACTTACAACAGAGGCCCTGGTTGGATCCGTTGCCCTGCTTCCATCAATGATGGTGCGGTTTATATGGGAGGTATCTGAATCTAAAAGAAAATGACTGGCCAGGGTCAGGGGTTTCCCGACGAAATCAATGTTCTCAAAATAGGTTCCTTCGGCCACCAGAATGGTATCTCCTGGCTCAGCAGCATTGATCCCGGCCTGTATGCTTGGATGATCGAAAGGGACATGAATAATCTGGGCCAGGGAAGGAACTCCCAGGACAAGAAACAGGCACACCAAAAGACGGGATCCTCTCATGGCAGGATAGCAATATGATGTGATCCTCTCATAAGATACAAAAAAACAGGATACGATTTGTGATTCAATACCTTAAGTGATTGTTGTTTATGTGATCTGTTCTGCAACCACAATGGTGGAGATGCTGGAAACCTGGTTCTAACTTGTATTCTGTAATTATCCGATAAATAAACCTAAAAACTTAAACTGGATGAAAAAACTAAGATTGCTATTGCTGATTTTTGCTGCCGCCCTGGTAGCGCAGACTATTAATGCCCAAACCTTTCATAAAGATCTCTATGCTGAGGTAAATGATTATGTTTTCTGCCTGAATGCGCATTTGGTTGGAAGCTGGACCTATCATGTTTCATACCATGTCGAAAAGAAGTCCGGGAACCTGACCAAGCTTCACTGGAATGTCAAAAATTGCGACCTGAAAGACCTGGACGGAAACCGATACAAATTGATTGACACTGGAAATGACACCTACCTGGGTCCGCTTAATTCTCTGGGTGGTATCTCCTATGTTGATCTTTGGAACAATGTCAACGCCTTCAACGAAGGTTATGATATTACCTATTTTGATGTGGATGATGGTTGGATCGAAGCGCCGACAGCTCTTCCTTACGAAGGATCAGTGGTCGGCACATTTAAATTCATTGGCCCCCGTGGTGATAAGGTGACCTTCAAGGAAGTCACTGTTTACCGTATCAATGCGAATGGCAATGTCACGGTTGAGTTTTCGAAGATTGTTGAAGATTGTAACTGATGATCTTTTTGAAGAAAAAGTTATGATTAACCTCCAGGGCAACTGCCCTGGAGGTTTTTCACCTGTTCTGAAATCAAGCTATGGTCTGGAATTTCCTAATGGGTCGGACATGAATTACAGCGGCCACAGGGCCGTTCTTCACAAAGAAGCTAATGCTGCCTGTTGTGATCTTTACTGTAGGCAGAAAAAAACAGCAAAAGCCCAAAAAAGAGATACCTGGCTCAGATCTGTGCAATCATGGCTCCAAATTCAATCATCTGCAATAATTGGTTAATTTATCAATTTTCTCCAGTGATACCTTAGTTAGGATTTGACTTACAAGGTATTTCGTATCTTATATTGCATTTCAGGGGATGATCCATGCAAAGATTCTTACTTCTGCAGTCCTTGCTGTTTCTGCTATTTTTCAGCCAGAACCTTTTTGCCCAGGAACTGGGCACTGAGGATATCGACTCACTGCTCAACCACAAACGCATATATCAGTCCATAAGCATTGGTGAGCTTTCCGCACCAAAGATCAATGGACAACTGGATGATGAGATCTGGAGCCTGGGTGAGTGGAAGGGTGATTTCATCCAGCAGTTTCCATACAGTGGCCGGCCGGCCAGCGAATCGTCCTGGTTCAAGATCTTGTATGACTACTCCAACCTTTATGTGGCCCTGATCTGCAAGGACAGTGAACCAGACAAAATTATTGACAGACTGGGTCCCAGGGATTCCCGGGCCGGGGACATGGCAGGCATTGCCCTGGACAGCTATTTTGACAAAAGAACCGCTTTTGAATTCAGCATTACTGTAGCAGGACAGAAAATGGATGTGAAACACCTGGGCGACTGGGATTTTGATTTTAACTGGAATGCCGTATGGGATGCTGCTACCTCAAGAACCGATACCGGATGGATCGCAGAGATCAAGCTTCCTTTCAGCCAGATTCGTTACGCTAATGAGCCCGAACATATCTGGGGACTGCACTTTTACAGGATAGTTTCCAGGAAGCAGGAGGCCAGTAGCTGGGATCCTATACCCCGGGAGGCTCCTGCCACAGTATATCTTTTCGGTGAATTAAAAGGGATTGAAAACATCCGGACTTCGCGCCAGGTTGAATTCCTTCCTTATGCACTGGGATCTTACTCGCTTTTGCAGGGGGAGAATAAGGAAGGAGAATTCGGGTTTAATGCAGGGCTGGATGCCAAGGTGGGCATCAGCAGTGATTTTACGCTGGACCTTTCGGTGAATCCTGATTTCGGACAGGTTGAAGCCGATCCCTCAGTGCTGAATCTCACATCATTTGAAACTTTCTATGAAGAGAAAAGGCCCTTCTTTCTGGAGGGAAATGACGTGTTTGATTTTGAGCTGGATGGGGATATCCCCTACTATTCAAGAAGGATCGGAAGTGCTCCAAACTTCTCAAATCCCTACACCAATTGGTCTGTTTCTGATCTACCCAACAGGACAACCATACTGGGGGCGGCAAAGATCACCGGTAAAAACAAGAATGGATTATCTGTGGGTCTGGTCAATGGCTTAACAGCAGCAGCTTATGGGACAGCCTTTAATGAAATTGATGCGGAAAAGGAGATTGTTGTATCACCCCTTACCAACTATCTGGCCACAAGAATAAAACGAGACTTTAAAGAAGGGAACACCGTTCTGGGTGGAATTTTCAGCCTGGTGAACAGGTTTTCATCCGACTCTGTAAGTGAGCTCCTGCTTCCTTCAAGTGCTGTCAGTGGTGGACTGGACCTGCTGCATTACTGGAACAATAAAAACTACTTCCTGGAAGTGAAAGCCATTGGAAGTCAAATGAATGGGTCTAAAGAGGCAATCCTCCAGAAACAGCTTTCCAACATCCACCGCTACCAGCGTCCCGATGCCGATTATATTGAAGTGGACAGTTCGAGAGAACAGCTGGGGGGACACGGGGGTCTGGTCAGAATCGGAAAGAATGGCGGGAACTGGAACTTTCACGTGCAGGGCCAATACCGAAGTCCGGGACTCGATCTTAATGATATGGGCTATATCAGACAATCGGATTTCTTCGGGGAAGAGACTCAGGTCTCCTATGAAATGAACGAACCGAAAAAGTGGATCAGGAATTACTCCATCATGCTCTCCCAGGAAGCATTATGGAGTTTTGGAGGAGAAAATACACGTAACACGGTCCGGGCTTCTCTAAAGCTCAGGAACATTAATTTGTGGAGTTTCGGAATTAACTCTAAATACCAGTTTTCTATCCTGGATACCAGGGAATTAAGAGGTGGACCTGCATTGCGCAACGATCCCATATTCCTGTTGGGTTCATCGGTGGAAAGCAACTCTTCAAAAAATCTTTATGGAGGAATCTCATACGATTTTTCCACCATGAATATGGAGAATTCCTTTGAAAGTTCGTTGATGCTGCGTCTGATCTGGATGCCGGCTAAAAGATTCAAGATCAGCGGACTGGCGCATCTCTGGCACTGGCAGTATCCCCAGCAATACGTTTCATCCATTGCAGGGACGAATTCCACTGAGTATGTGGTGGGTGCAATCGACCGCAATACCATCTCTTTCACCTTCCGGAGCGAACTGTACATTACCCCTGAATTATCCATACAGTTTTACGGAAATCCCTATTATTCGGTTGGTGCGTATGACGAATTCCGCCGGGTAAATCAATCCCAGGCCAGGGACATTAACGAAAGACTGGAAGCTCTGGATTTAAGCTATAATGAGTCCACGAATATATATTCCTATGAACATGATTCAGAAACTTATAGCTTTTTTAATCCCGATTTCAGCTTTTCCCAACTCCGCACCAACCTGGTATTCAGGTGGGAGTACAAACTGGGCTCCACCCTGTATTTTGTATGGTCGCACGACCGATCAGGCTGGAACTCTGCTTATAATCCCATAGGAGATATTATGGGTGATCTTATCGGGATTGATGGAAACAATGTATTTATGCTCAAAGCCAACTTCTGGTTCTCCCTGTAAGTCAGCAAGCCGATCAGATCTTTTGAATAATCTGTATGGTATTGATATCCTTCACCATCATACTGAAGTTTCCTTCATCTGTTTTTCCTGTAAAGCGGATATACCTGACCATTTCATAGATCCCGGTGCTGCCATTTTTAAATGTTAGCTCAAGTTTGATATAATTTGGATCGCTTGGACTAAGATCGTGCCTGATACTTATCCAGGTGAGATCAGCTATATCTATATCCTGGGTCTCAGTTCCCTGGTATACAGGAAAATCTGAGGTCCCGCATGAAGAGGAGGAAGATGAAGATGCATTTTGGACGGTTGTGGTCATTTTTTCAAGATCGGTAATCTTTACCGTCACACTTTTTCCCTGTGCATAGGTAGCCAGTCCAAAAGAAACCAGCAACAAAGCAATGCAAATAGTTCTAAGTCTCATAATTATTCTGTTTTACCTCTGTTCAATCTGCAAATATACACATTGTATCATTGATACTGATCGGTATATTAGTAACTAAACTTTTCCCGGCCTGGTATGTTCAACATACATAAACCGCTATGACCAACAAAATATTAATACTTCTTAGCATGGCAGCATTTTTATCCTGCAAGACAACACAAGATCTTCCTACAGTTGAAAAGGTGTCTATTTCAAAATATAGCGGCCAATGGTATGAGATAGCCAGATTGCCCAACAGCTTTGAAAAAGGCCTGGAATGTGTTACAGCCACCTACACGCAAAAGAGCAATGGAAAGATTGAGGTGCTCAACAAGGGCTATTCTTCCGAAAAAGGAATATATAAGACCGCCAAAGGAACCGCCCGGGTTCCCGATGGAGAGTATCCTGGCAGATTAAAAGTAACTTTCTTCTGGCCTTTCTCTGGCAATTATTACATCCTGTCTCTTGATGAGAAGTATCAATATGCGCTGGTGGGCGATCCATCCAGGAAGTACCTTTGGGTGCTGGCCAGAACCAAAACACTCAATGCTTCGATCTATGATGATTTGTTAGATCAAGCAGAAAACAATGGTTTTAATATTCAAGAGCTCATTAAGATAAATCAAGGCTGCGAATGAATACTCCGGAACAAAAGTCGCGCGTTCTTATTACCGGGGGGACTGGTCTGATTGGTCAGCAACTTGGCATTCGCCTGCAGCAAAGGGGCTATGAAGTGGCCCTGCTTGGAAGACGCAAGAGCTCTCACTCAGATACACTGTTCTATACCTGGAACCCGGATCAAAATGAAATCGATCGGGATGCCATCAACAGCTGTGATTATATCATACATCTTGCGGGGGCAAACATTGGTGCAAAGAGGTGGACCAAACAAAGAAGAGAGGAGATTATAAGCAGCAGGGTAAAATCAATCGATTTGATTTTTAATAACTTAAGTAAGAGCAGCCCTAAACTGAAAGCCTTTATATCAGCTTCCGCCACTGGATATTATGGGGCCATAACTTCTGAGAAGATATTCAGTGAAACTGACCCTCCTGCCGGAGATTTCCTGGGACAGGTCTGTGAAAAATGGGAAGATGCTGCTGATAAATTTGCCTCTCTGGGGATCAGGACTGTAAATCTAAGAACAGGTGTAGTCCTGTCAAAACAGGGTGGAGCATTGGCAAAACTCCAAAGACCGGTTCAATGGGGTGTCGCTTCAGCCATTGGCTCCGGCTCACAGTATATGCCCTGGATTCATATGGATGACTTATGTGCTATATATATTAATGCTTTGGAGAACATGAAGATGGAAGGGGCTTACAACGCCGTGGCTCCCGAACAGGTGACCAATAAAGCATTCACAAGACGACTTTCCCAGGTGCTTCGTAAACCATTCTGGTTTCCTAATATTCCTGCTCCTGCAATGAAACTTATCTTTGGTAAAATGGCTGTGATTCTCCTGGAAGGAAGCAGGGTCTCCTCTGAGAAAATTGAAACTGCCGGATATACCTTTTTGTTTCCCGATCTCGACAAGGCTTTTAAAAAACTCTACACCAAATAAGTATCAAGTTTTATCCCCACATTAAAGGTATTAATCATCAGTTCAGATAGTTGCTATCCACTTTCTAAGCTTTACACAGAAAGCTAGTGTCATATTGGCAGTCTAAAAGAGGATGTATGCTGTCATAATGTCATTATATATGTATATGGCGCAGCTTTTGATCATGTAGTGCAGAAGCTTACGAAAACAAAAAAAAACATATACATGGATACAGATAAATTCACTATAAAAGCACAGGAGGCTGTTCAGCAGGCCCAGCAAATCGCGCAGGAGCTCGAGAATCAGTCCATTGAATGTACCCACCTGCTGAAGGGAATTCTGCAGGTGGATGAGAATGTATTTCCTTTTATCCTTAAGAAGCTTTCCATGAATGGAGCTCAGGTAGAGTCCATTCTGGATCAGATGATCGCACAACATCCGAAAGTATCCGGTGGGGAAAGCTATTACTCCAGGGAGGCAGTAACGGCTCTTCAGAAGGCTCAATCGTCCCTGAAAGAGCTGGGAGATGAATATATCGCCCTGGAGCATCTGCTTCTGGGGATTCTCAGATCGGGAAACCAGGTAAGCCGTATGCTGAAAGATGCCGGCATGAATGAAAAAGATCTACTGGAATCCATCAGGGATCTCCGCAAGGGAGGAAAGGTACAGAGCAGGTCATCCGAAGATTCCTATCAGGCCCTGGAGAAGTATGCTGTACATCTGAATGAAAGGGCTGAATCGGGCAACCTGGATCCGGTGATCGGCAGGGATGATGAGATCCGCCGTGTACTTCAGATATTAACCCGCCGTACAAAAAACAATCCCATCCTGGTGGGTGAACCGGGTGTGGGAAAGACAGCCATTGCCGAAGGTATTGCTCTCCGGATTGTGAATGGCGATGTACCGGATGATCTTTTGTCCAAGCAAATCTACTCTCTCGATATGGGAGCCCTGATCGCCGGAGCCAAGTATAAGGGGGAATTTGAAGAGCGACTGAAGTCAGTGGTTAAGGAAGTAATTGCTTCCGAAGGCGAAATTGTACTTTTCATAGATGAGATTCATACCCTGGTAGGCGCAGGCGGAGGAGGGGAAGGTGCCATGGATGCGGCCAATATCCTGAAACCTGCTCTGGCAAGGGGTGAACTCAGGGCCATTGGGGCAACCACACTGAATGAATTCCAGAAATACTTCGAAAAAGACAAAGCGCTGGAGAGGCGCTTCCAGAAAGTGTTTATTGATGAGCCCGGCGAAGAAGATGCCATTTCCATTCTGAGGGGCATTAAAGAAAAATATGAAAACTTCCATAAAATCAGAATCAGGGACGAAGCCATTATCTCTGCAGTGCAGCTGTCGGTCCGGTATATTACCGATCGCTTTCTTCCCGATAAAGCCATTGACCTGATAGATGAATCTGCCTCTCATCTCAGACTGGAAATGAACTCCAAACCGGTGTCCATCGATACCCTGGAAAGGAAGATTCAACAGCTTGAGATTGAAAGGGAAGCCTTTAAACGAGAAAAAGACAAAAGCAGGGTGGAGCAAATTTCCAGGCAGATTGCAGACCTGGAGGACGAACACAAACAACTGATGGCCACCTGGGTGGAAGAGAAAAGCATCGTTGAAAAGATTCAGAAGATTAAACAGAATATCGAGCAGCTCCGCTACCAGGCCGAAAAAGCTGAAAGAGAAAGCGACCTGGGTGCAGTGGCTGAAATTCGCTATGGTCAATTACCGGCTGCTGAAGAGGAGCTGGCCCATACCATAGCCAGGCTTCAGGAGTATGAAGAAGAGGGACAACGCCTGGTCAGGGAAGAAATCACCTCGGAGGATATCGCAGATGTTGTTGCCCGGTGGACCGGTGTGCCGGTGAACCGGATGCTTCAAAGTGATAAAGAAAAGCTTCTTCACATTGAAGATGAGCTCCGGAAAAGAGTTGTTGGACAGGATGAAGCCATTCAGGCTGTTTCCGCTGCCATCCGCAGAAGCAGGACAGGACTCTCAGATGAGCAAAGACCCATAGGATCCTTTCTTTTTCTTGGTACCACCGGTGTGGGGAAAACCGAGCTGGCCAGGGCCCTTGCCGAATACCTGTTTAACGATGAAAGCCTGATGACTCGCATCGATATGAGTGAATACCAGGAAAGGCACGCGGTTTCAAGGCTGGTAGGGGCCCCTCCGGGTTATGTGGGCTATGAAGAAGGCGGACAGCTTACCGAGGCAGTAAGAAGAAAACCCTATTCGGTGGTCCTGCTGGATGAGATTGAAAAGGCGCACCCCGATACCTTTAACATCCTGCTTCAGGTACTGGAAGATGGCCGCTTAACGGATAATAAGGGCAGGCTGGCCAACTTCAAAAATACCATCATCATTATGACCTCCAACCTGGGTTCAGAAATCCTTCAGGAGAATTTTTCCAATGTGGCTGACTCAGAACTGGAAAAAGTATTCGAAAAATCGAGGTCCCAGGTATTCGAGCTGTTAAAGCGAAACCTAAGGCCTGAGTTTCTGAACCGGATCGACGAACTGGTGATGTTCCGCCCATTAAGCATGGAAGATGTGGAGGGGATTTTAAACATCCAGCTGAATCTGCTCCGCAAGAGGCTGGAGAAACAGGAGATCAGCATCGAGGTAACCGAGCCTTGCATAGCATTCCTTAAGAATGAAGGCTATGACCTCCAGTTTGGAGCAAGGCCATTGAAGCGCCTGATCCAGAAAAGGATCCTTGATCAGCTATCCATTGCCATGCTGGAAGGGAAAGTACAGCCGGGCTCTCATACTATTATCGATGTGGCCGACGGCCAGGTAGTGTTCTCACGGAAGGAAGACTAATCAAACATAAGAAGCGGCCTGATTTCTCAGGCCGTTTTTTGTTTTCAGGTTTTCTGCTTGGTTTTGAGGAATAGATTTTTGAAATTGTAAATCCATGATTCGAAAAATCTTTTTACCCAAAACTCCGTCCCATGCAAAAAATCAAGAGAAGAGATTTCCTTAAAACAACTGGTGCTGCCACTGTATTTACCATAGTTCCACGTCACGTACTGGGAGGGCAGGGGTATGTGGCTCCCAGCGACACCGTGTATATCGCCGGAATCGGAGCTGGCGGTAAAGGTACTTCGGACCTTACCTCCTGTGCCGAAAGCAAGCATGCAAAAATATCCTTCCTCTGCGATGTGGATGACCGCATGGCGGTGCAATCCAAAAAGAACTTTCCCGATGCCATATACTACAGGGACTTCAGGGAGCTGCTCGATAAGGAACATAAGAATATTGATGCAGTTATTGTATCCACGCCCGACCATACTCATGCTGCGGCAGCCATGGCGGCCATGCAACTGGGTAAGCACGTGTATGTGCAAAAACCTCTTACTCACAGTATCGGTGAGGCCAGGGCTCTGACTGAAGCAGCTGTAAAATACAAGGTAGTTACCCAGATGGGGAACCAGGGTGCTTCTGAGGAGCCTGTCAGAAGAATGAAAGAGGTAGTTGATGCAGGATTGATTGGTGAAGTACACCGGGTTTATGCCTGGACCGACAGACCTGTATGGCCCCAGGGAATTGCCGCCCCCACCGGTAAATTCGAGATTCCCCCGGAGCTGGACTGGGACCTCTGGCTGGGGCCCGCCCGGGCCATAGATTTCAATCCGGCCTACCTGCCCTTCAACTGGCGTGGCTGGTGGCGATTTGGAACCGGAGCTCTTGGCGACATGGGTTGCCATGTTATGGATCCGGTATTCCGCATCCTGCCCATCGATTATCCCACCGAAGTGGAATGCAGTGCCACCGCGGCCTACGAAGGTTTTTTCCGTGTGGCTAAGTATACCGAAAGCTGTCCGTCTTCCTCCATCACCCATTTAACATTCCCCCGAACCGATAGCCTGGGCAACATCCTCCTGACCTGGATGGATGGCGGCCTGCGTCCACAGATGCCCGGGGAGCTTCCGGCTGATCATGAAATGGCCCAATTGACCAATGGTGTGATCTTTGAAGGCAGCAAGGGAAAACTCATCGGGAGCTACGGCGATGAGCCCCTGCTTCTGCCACTGTCACTGAACGAGCAAATAGCAGCTGTTCCTAAAACTGAGCTCAGGGTGCCTGAAGGACACTATGTGGCCTGGGTGGAAGCCTGCATGAAAGGACAGGGAGATTCTGACCTGAGCTCCAGGTTTGAATATGCCGGACCTTTCACGGAAGCCGTGCTGATGGGTAACCTGGCCATCCGGAGTTACCAGCTTGAGCTTAGTGAGGGCGGAGATTCATCATACCCTGGACGGAAGAAATTGCTCTGGGATGCCAAAAACATGAAGATTACCAATTTTGACCCGGCCAACGAATTTGTGTTACGAGAATACAGGGAGGGCTGGAGTTTATAATACTTGTAAAAACTGACTCCCCATAAAGTTATGACCGAAATCCAAAAGCTGGACCGCATTGCCATCAATGTTAGATCACACAAGCTGCTCAGGCAACTTCTCACTGAGAATCCTACCCTGGAGGAGATTCTGCGAAACTCGAAGAACGAAACCGAAGTTGTAGTCGGGGTCAGGGAATGGATCGAAAAAAGTCTGAAGGACCGGAAGAATGCCTTCCTTTTTTACCACACCAGGCATTCCAACAGGGAGCTGTTTGAGAAGCTGGAGTGGCGTGATTATGCCATCATCCGGATTCTGGACTATATCGATCATGCGGGAAAAGAGTACCCCGACCTGAATCTCCACGGGGAAATCGCCGTAAGTAATCCCCTCAGGCTTATATGGCTGGCGGTAACACGGGGAACTGGCGGAGCAAAGCCAGGCTTTTTTATCGACATGATCATGCTGTTTCGTCAACTCAGGGGTGACAGCAGGTCCCCGGAATTCTCACCGGAACGGATTCAGGAGTGGATGGACCGCTTTCCGTCCGGACTGGATCCCAGGATCGTGAAGCTCCGGGAAGAGAACAAGCTACGAATCATCGGGATCCTCATGGACCAAATCAATAGTGGGAAGATAAGCAGCCGCCGCTATTTTTTCGAACAGGGAATTTCGGAGGAAGAAAAAATGAAAAAGATGCAGCAATGGTGGGAAGAACACCACTTCCACCTGCGCTTTGCTGTGCGATCGCCCGAATTGCTGAACAGGATGCTTGATTATTCACTGGACCCTGACACTATGAAAATCCTCAAGGATGCTGAAGAGGCCGGGATCCCCTTTTTCGTAAATCCCTATTACCTCTCACTGCTTCATGTGAGGGTGCCCTATTTTGCCGTGGGGGCCGACCTTGCCATCCGCTATTACATCCTCTACAGCCAGCAACTGGTGGAAGAGTTTGGCAAAATTGTGGCCTGGGAGAAAGAGGACCAGGTGGAGGATGGAAAGCCCAATGCAGCAGGCTGGCTCCTGCCCGAAGGGCACAACATTCACCGGCGCTACCCCGAAGTGGCAATACTGATCCCCGACTCCATGGGCAGGGCTTGTGGCGGTCTTTGTTCCTCCTGTCAGCGCATGTACGACTTTCAGAGCGGACACCTTAATTTCAACCTGGAAAAACTGGCTCCCGGTGAGCAATGGGACCAGAAACAGAAAAAACTACTGCAGTATTTCGAGGAGGACTCCCAGCTCAGGGACATTTTGATTACCGGGGGGGACGGTTTGATGAGTTCGGACAAAACACTAGCTAAGCTGCTGGACGAGATCTTCTTAATGGCAAAACGGAAAGCTGAACGGAACCGTAGCCTGCCCGAGGGGGAAAAGCTGGCCGAACTTGTCAGGGTCAGGATTGGAACCCGGCTACCGGTATATCTCCCCCAGCGTATCTCCCTGAGCCTTTTAAAAATCTTGAATGATTTCAGGGAAAAAGCCTCGGAAGTAGGTGTTCATCAGTTCCTTATACAGACACATTTTGTGTCTCCCATGGAGTTGACTCCCGAATCCAGTCTGGCCATTCAAAGACTTATTGCAGCAGGCTGGACTGTGACCAACCAGCAGGTCTTCACTGCAGCAGCATCCCGGAGAGGACATACGGCCAAACTCCGTAAAGTGCTGAACGATACAGGTGTTCTTCCCTACTATACTTTTACGGTCAAAGGGTACATGGAAAACAATGCCGGATTTGCTCCCAATGCCCGGGTGGTTCAGGAGCAGCTCGAAGAAAAGGTGGCCGGAAAGATAGAAGAACAGTATTATGATACTATACGGGGCTTCCAGGAAGAGGCCAGCTCCATGGTAGAAAATATCGAAGCACTAAAGCGCTTCTCAGGCCTGCCCTTTCTGGCCACGGACCGTAGCGTACTGAACCTTCCGGGTGTGGGCAAGAGCTTGACTTTCAGGATGATAGGGATCACCCGCTATGGCAGAAGGATCCTGGAGTTTGATCATGACGAGACTCGTCGTCACAGTCCTATCATCCATAAAATGGGCAAGGTGGTGATTATTGAGTCTAAATCAATCCATGAATACCTGGACCAGCTTGAAGAGATGGGCGAGGACCGAAAGGACTATGATGGTTTATATGGTTATTCCCTGGGTCAGACCGAACACCGTGTCCCCATCTATGATTACCCGGAACCGGACTTTCAGATTACAGAGGAGATGAGCAACCTGGAGTTATGACCACCCCATGTTTATCAGCAATTCTTATTCGTGATTTAATAATTGCCCGGGGTAAGCTGCTGGTGCCCTATTTTGGCACAGAGAATCCCATAGGGGAATTGAGAACCTCGGACAGCTTTTTCGACCTGGGCCTTAAGCTGAAGTAGAGCGTGAAACTGAACGGGGCTTCCGGATGGCACAGAAGTACTATTGTTCCAGGTGCTCTTTTTCAATGAACTTCCAGCCCCCAATCATGGAGGATGTGACACCTCTCCTCTCTACCCAGTC